>NZ_JBHWDS010000037.1:0-75564 GCF_042734615.1 Kitasatospora sp. NPDC059646 | reverse complement strand
CGCTCATCCAGCTCGGCCAGGAGGACATCGACGACTTCGAGTCGGCGTACGGCGACGAGGGCGAGGAGTCGGAGCGCGGCTAGGACAGGGAGTGACCCTGCCGGGCGCCCGCCGGTGCGGCCCTGCGGCTCAGCGGCCGCGCCACACCGGCGGGCGCCCCTCCGCGAAGGCCCGAGGGCCCTCCTTCGCGTCCTCGCTGGCCCGGCGGACCTGCTCCCACCGGTAGCAGGTGCCGAACGCCTCCTCCAGCGGCAGGTCCAGGGAGCGCATCACGGCCTCCTTGAGCGCGCGCTGCGACAGCGGCGCGCAGCGCAGCAGGTCGTCGGTCCACTGCTCGACGCAGGCGTCCAGCCGGTCGTCCGGCACCACCTCGTTGACCAGTCCGTACGCCAGCGCCTGCGCGGCCGACATCCGACGCCCCGTCAGCAGGTGGCCCATCGCGGCCTTGAGCGGGATCTGCCGGGCCAGCCGGAACGCCCCGCCGGCGCCCGGGACCAGGCCGAGGGCGGCCTCGGGGAGGGCGAACACGGCGCTCTGCGCGGCGATCACCAGGTCGCAGGCGAGGACGAGTTCGAAGCCGCCGCCGAGCGCGTAGCCGCGGACCTTCGCCAGCACCGGCTTGGACAGCGTGAAGCGCTCGGTGAGCCGCGGCCAGCCGGGCAGGCCGCGCGATCCGAAGGTGGTGGGCGGGGTTCCCTCGCGGTCGAGCCGGGCGCGTTCCTTCAGGTCCTGCCCGACCGAGAAGGCGCGCTCGCCGGCGCCGGTGAGGACGACCAGCCGGACGTCGTCGTCGCGTTCGACCTCGTCCCATACCTCGCCGAGTTCGGCGTGCATCCGCAGGTCCATCGCGTTGAGCACCTCGGGACGGTTGAGCGTCACGCGTGCGACGTGCCCGGCCCGCTCGTACAGCACGGTCCGGCCCGCCGGCTCCTTCACGGGGTCCACCCGGCCAACCTACCCGCGGCCGGGGCCCGGCCGGGGGCGGCACGCCAGGGGCCGGAAGCGCCTTGCCGACGGCGCTCGGCAGCCGGGATGCCGACCCCGTGCCGGGTCGGGGGAAGAGAGGACGCAAGCGGCAGGACGAGGCCCGGCGGAACGCCGCGCGCCACGCGCCGGGGGCGGGCGGCTGGGAGGTGCTGTTGACCACCCGGGACGAGGCCGAGCGGGCGGCGCACCTCCGCCGGTTCCGCACCGGGCGGCCGGAGGTCGACGGGGCCGACCTGCGGGTGGACGTGTTCTGCGGCCGCCCGTCCGCTCGACCGCCCACCGGCTGAGCCGCTTCGCGCCGCACCCCGCGCCCGGGCCGGCGGAGGAGCCCGCCGGGGACCGTCCGCGCCCGGCCGGCGGCCGGCAGCCGGGTTCGCGGCGCGAGGTCGCGGGCGCGTTCGCAGGCCGGGCGGGCGCTCCGGTCGTCGTCCCGCACCACCCGGTGGAAGGTCCCTGCCCAGGACAGCGCCTCCCCTTCGCCGCGCTGATCGTCGCGCCGCTTCGGCCGCTCCTCCTGCGGGGGGACGGGGCGTCAACTCCTGGGTGGACGCCGGGGGACGGGCCCGCGCCCTAGCGTGGGACCGGAGGCGGGAGGTGCGGGGTGGCGGCGGGCACGGGGGCGGGTCTCGCGCGGTGGCGGCCGGACCGGGCCGTCGCGCGGGGGTGGTGGGTCGCGCTGGACGCGGTGGTGGCGTGGGCGTCCGCCGGGATCGCGGTGGGAGGATCGGGCTACACGGCGTCCCTCGGGCAGGGGGCGCTCGCCTCGCAACTCGCCGTCGTGGTCTGGTTCGTGGCGCTGGCGGGGCGCAGGCTCGCGCCGCTGGCGGCGCTCTGGGCCGGGGCGGCGGCCACCGTCGCGGTGGTGCTGGCGGGTGATCCGGTGACCAATCTGTCGCTGGCGTCGGCCCTGCCGCTGGTGGTGCTCGGCCGGACCCGGCCGCCGGCGGTCGCGGCGGCGCTGGCGGCCGCCCCGGTCGGCGCGGTGCTGCTGGCGCTGGCGGCGCGCCCGGGGTTCGCCCTGGTGTGCGCGGTGCACGGCGTCTCGGCGGCGGTCGGGGTGGCGACCCGGCTGCGGCTGGAGCGGGCGGAGCGGCGGCGCAGGGCGGCGGCCGAGGCCCGGGCGGGGCGGCTGCTGGCCGGGGAACGGGCGCGGATGGCGCGGGAGTTGCACGATGCGGTGGGGCACGCGGTGACCGTCATGGTGACGCACGCGGGCGCGGCGCGGCTCTGCCTCGCCGACGGTTCGCCGGACGTCCGGGCCGCGCTGGAGCGGATCGAGCGGGTGGGTCGGGACGCGATGACCGACCTGGACCGCGTCCTGGGCCTGCTCCGGCCGGCGCCGCCGCTCGTCCACGCGCTGAACGCGCTGCTCGCCGACCTGCCGCCGCGGCTCTCCCCGACGCTCGAACTCGACGAGGGCGCGGCCGGGTTGACCGAGCCGCAGGCGGAGGCGGTGCGCCGCATCGTGCAGGAGTCGCTCACCAACACCCTCAGGCACTCGACGGCGACCGCCGCCGCCGTCCGGCTCACCACCGGCCCGCGCGCCGTGCACCTCTCGGTCACCGACAACGGCGCGCCTGCCGGGCCGCGTCGCCGTCGCGGCCCGGCCCGCGGCCTCGCGTCGATGCGGCACCGCGCGGCCGCCCTCGGCGGCACCCTGACGGCGGGGCCGACCGCGGGCGGCTGGCGGGTGGAGGTGCGACTGCCGTGCCGGTGAGGGTGGTCGTCGCGGACGACGAGGACCTGATGCGGGCCGGCCTGCGGATGATGCTGGGGACGCAGCCGGACCTGCTGGTGGTGGGCGAGGCGGCGGACGGGGCGCAGGCGGTGCGGGTGGCGCAGGCGTGCCGGCCGGACGTGGTGCTGATGGACGTGCGGATGCCGGTGCTGGACGGGGTGGCGGCGACCGCCGAGTTGGCCGAGCGGTGCCCGGCGGCGCGGGTGCTGGTGCTGACGACCTTCGAGTTGGACGAGTACGTGTTCGCGGCGGTGCGGGCGGGCGCGGCGGGCTTCCTGCTGAAGCGGACGCCGCCGGAGGCGCTGCTGGCGGGGATCCGCACGGTGGCGGCCGGGGACGCGCTGCTCGGGCCGTCGGTGACGCGGCGGCTGCTGGCGGAGTTCGCCCGGTCGGCGCCGCCGGGCGGCTCGGCGGCGGGGCGGCGGGCGCTGGCCGCGCTGACGCCGCGGGAGCGGCAGGTGCTGGAGCTGCTGGGCCGGGGGCGGTCGAACGCGGAGATCGCGGCGGCGCTGCACCTGGGCGAGGCGACGGTGAAGACCCATGTCCGGCGCGTGCTGGACAAGTTGGGGGTGCGGGACCGGGTGCACGCGGTGGTGTTCGCGTTCGACCACGGCGTGGTCCGGGCGTCCCCGACCGGGCTGTGAGCGGCCCCGCACCCGGCGGGCGGGGTTCAGCCGGCGGCGGCCTGCCATTCGGCCCGGTACTCGTCGAAGATGGCCTTCAGGTGGTGGCCGATCTTCAGGTAGTCGAGGTCGTCGAGATTGGCGAGGGAGACCCGCACGGACCATTCGGGGCCGTCGAAGCCGCCGCCGTTGAGCAGCACGACGCCGGTCTGCTCGGCCAGCCGGAACAGGGGCTCGGTGGGTTCGTAGGTCCGCTGCAGGTAGGCGGCGAAGTCGGGGCCGGCGGTGCGTTCGGCCTCGGCGAGCAGGTCGAGTTCGACGTAGTAGGCGGCGCGCATCGGGTCCTCGGAGATCTTCATCCCGGATCCTTCGAGCAGCAGTTGGAGGCGCTGGTGGACGATCGCCTGCACCTTGGCCTTGTACGCCTTGCCCTCGGGGAGCAGGGCGAACAGCGAGAACAGCGTGAGCTGGGCCTGCTGCGGCAGGGAGAGTCCGGCGGTGTGGTTGAGGGCGACCTGCCGGGAGTCGGCGACCAGGCGGTCGATGAAGCGGATGCTGCCGGGGTCGAGGCTGAGGCTGCCGTAGCGCTTGGCGAGGCGGTCCTTCTCGGCCTGCGGGAGGGCGGCGAGGGCGTCGTCGAGGACGTTGTCGCGGTGCAGGCCGATGACGCCGAGGCGGTGGCCGGTGCAGCCGTAGTGCTTGGAGTAGGAGTAGACGAGCAGGGTGTTGCGGGGCAGGTCGGCGGCGATGCTGCGGAAGTTGTCGACGAAGGTGCCGTAGACGTCGTCGGTGACGATGATCAGCCCGGGGTTGGCGGTTTCGACGATGGTGGCGATCTGGTCGGTGACGCGCCGGGAGAGCGCCAGCGAGGGCGGGTTGCTGGGGTTGACCAGGCAGACCAGCCTGATCGTGGGGTCGGCGAGCTTGGCGACCTCCTCGGTGGGGTAGCGCCATTCGCGGACGCCGGCCTCGGCGAAGGAGGAGGCTTCGATCCGGACCACGTCGAACTCGTAGGAGTCGAGTTCGGGGATCTCGATGTACGGGGTGAAGACGGGCACCATGAGGGCGATCCGGTCGCCCTTGTGCAGCAGGCCGTTGGCCATCAGGGAGTCGAAGATGTAGCACATGGCGGCGGTGCCGCCCTCGGTGGCGAACAGGTCGAGCCGGTCCTCGGGGGGCCGGCGGTCCATCAGTTCGTCGTGCAGGTAGCCGACGACGATCTGTTCGGCGCAGGTCAGCATCCGGTCGGGGACGGGGTAGTTGTCGCCGATCGCGGCGTCGGCGAGTTCGTGGATGAACGCGTCGCGGTCGAGGTCGAAGCGGTCGACGGCGAGGCTGATGCAGGCGCTGAGCAGGTCGATGCCGGCCAGGTCGGGGTGGCTGCGGGCGAAGTGGTCGTAGCGTCCGGCGATGCCGTGCAGTTCGGGCATGCCGCCGAGGTTGTCGGCGGTCCAGACCCGGCGGGACTCGGTGAGGGCGAAGTGGCCGAGGGCCAGCATCGCCTCCCGGGGCCCGGTGCAGATCCAGTTGGGGTTGCCGCGGCCGGCGTTGAGCATGTGGGCGGTGCTCTTCTCCTTCTGCCCCGGCCGGTCGGCCTGGTAGTGCTCGGCGAGCCTGATGAACTCGCCCTTGAGCTCGAACGGGCTGAGCCGGGAGAGCCGCCGGATCTCTTCGCGGCTGATCGAGGGCTTGGTCATGGTCGCTGTGTCTCCTAGCCGAGCAGGGCGACGATGACGGCGCCCCAGATGGTGAGCAGGACGTTCCCTGCCGCGTACGGGATGGTGTAGCCGAGGGTGGGGATCTGGCTGCGGGAGGCCTCGTTGACGGCGCCGATCGCGGCGGTGGTGGTCTGGGCGCCGGCGACCACGCCCATCAGGATCGGCGCGCGCATCCGGAACCCGAAGTGGCCGACCAGGACGCCGACCACGAGCGGGACGACGGTGGCGACGGCGCCCCACAGGAGCAGGCCCCAGCCGGCCTGGGAGAGGCCGCTGGTGAAGCTCGGTCCGGCGTTGATGCCGACGATGGCGACGAACGCGCACAGGCCGAGGGTGTCCATGAACCACTGGGCGCCGGGCGGCACGTTGCCGTAGGTGGGGTGGCGGCCGCGGATCCAGCCGAAGACCAGGCCCATGATGAGCGCGCCGCCGGAGGTGGACAGGCTGATCGGCACGCCGCCGAGGGTGAGCGCGGGAATGCCGATGCAGCCGCCGAGGAAGATGCCGAGGCCGACCCAGGTCATGTCGGTGGCGAAGCTGGTCGGCACCGGCTTGCCGAGTCTGCGCCCGGCCGGGTCGACCAGCCGCTGCGGCCCGGACAGCACCAGGGTGTCGCCGCGTTCGAGCTGGGTGGCCAGCACGAACGGGAACTCCGCGCCGGAGCGGTACAGCTTGTCGACGAACACCCCGACCATGAACGGTTCGCGCCGCAGCTCGGCGATGGTCTTGCCGAGTTGGTCCTTCTCGGAGACCACCACGTGCAGGTGCTCGGTCTGGTAGTCGAGCAGTTCGACGTCGTCGGTCTCCGGGCCGATGCTGCGGACCGGGTCGAACGCGACCAGGTCGTGGCGGAGCGCGCTGACGGCGACCACGTCGCCGTGCCGGATGACGGTCTGCTGGTCGTGCGGCAGGATCGCGCCGTCGCGCCGCACCCGGGTGAGGTAGATCCGCCGGTCGGCGTCCTTCTCGCGCTGCTCGATCTGCTCGATGGTGGAGCCGGCCAGGCCGTTCTCGGTGATGTAGGCGCGCAGCACGACCTCGTAGTAGCCCTCGCCGAGGTCGGGGTCGTCGGCGGGGGCGTCGAGTTCGGCGGCGAGCCGGCGCGAGTCCGCGGCCAGGTCGCTCCTCAGGAGGCGGGGGGCGATGTTGGCCAGCAGGATCGCGCACAGCACGGTGCCCAGCGGGTAGGTGACGGCGTATCCGATCGGCACCAGGTTCTGCTCGGCGGCGACCTGGTCGTGGCTGAGGCCGGGCAGCGTGCCGATGGCGTCCTGGGCGACGCCGATGACGGCGGACTGGGTGAGCGCGCCGCCGAGCAGCCCGGCGCCCAGGCCGGGGCCGTAGCCGAGCATGTCGGCGAACGCCCAGCAGACCACCAGGCCGGTGACGCAGACCGCGAGGGTGACGGCGACCTGGGGCAGGCCGTCCTTCCGGAGCCCGCGGAAGAACTGCGGGCCGACCTTGTAGCCGAGGGCGAACAGGAACATGATGAAGAACACCGATTTGACGGTGGCGTTGACCTCGACTCCGGTCAGCCAGCCGGTGAACAGTCCGGCGATCAGGCAGCCGGTCACCGCGCCGAGTCCGACGGCCTTCCAGTGCAGCCGTCCGACCAGGAAGCCGAGCGCGACGGTCAGGAAGATCAGGAGTTCCGGGTACGGCTTGAAGACGTGGTCGGTGATCCAGTCCACGGTCGTCCCCCGTCAGAGTCCCACCAGGCCGACCAGCACGGGACCGGTCAGCGGCAGCAGGAAGTTGGAGATGGTGTACGTGATGGTGTAGCCGAGCATCGGGACGCTGCTCTGCGCGACGTTGCCGATGGCGGTGATCGCGGGGGTGGAGCACTGCTGGCCGGCGATCGCGCCGATCAGGATCGGCGGTTCGATCTTCAGCAGCCGGCGGCCGATGGCCAGGCCGAGGAAGGCCGGGACGGCGACCATCAGGATGCCGGCGGCGGGCAGCAGTACGGGGTACTGCTTGAGCAGCGGGCCGGCGTCGGGGCCGGCGGCCATGCCGGTGACGGCGATGAACATGGCCAGGCCGAGGTCCTTGAGGGTCTGCGCGGCGGCGGGCGGGTAGGCGCCGAAGGTGGGGCGCAGCGAGCGCAGCCAGCCGAAGACCAGGCCGGCGATGAGGCAGCCGCCGCCGGTGCCGAGGGTGAGGTTGACGTCCCCGAACCGGACGTTGATCTTGCCGAGCAGGACGCCGAGGCAGATGCCCAGCGAGAGGTAGATCCAGTCGGCGGTGTCCTGGCGGACGGTGGCGCCGACCCGGTTGGCGAACTTCTCCAGTTTGGAGGGGGCGCCGACGACGGTGAGGGTGTCGCCGATGTGGACCTCGGTCTCGCCGACGGCGGGCAGGTGGTGGTCGACGCGCTGGATGTCGGTGAGGAAGACGCCGCCGGTGGCCTGGCTGTCGCGGTCCCGGACGTCGTTGAGCGGGTGCCCGGCGACCTGCTTGTTGGTGACGACGACCTGACGGACCGCCAGGGCGCGGTCGAGGCCGGGTGCACCGCCGGTCTCGGGTCCGAGTTCGTGGCCGGTGTCGATGACGGCGGCCCGGCGGCCGACCACCAGGACCTGGTCGCCGCGTCGCAGCACCGGGTCCTCGTCCGGGTCGATTCTGCGGCCGCCCCGGCCGATCGCCTCGACGGTGACCAACTGGCCCGACGCTTCCTGGAGTTGGCTGACCCGGGTGCCCTCGCCCTGGGACACCAGGTAGGTCCGGCCGACCAGCGCGGGCAACGAGGGCTCCTCGCCGGGCTCGTGGCCCCCGTCGCCGCCGCGCATCTTCTCCCACAACTGGCGGGACGCCTCGGCGAGCTTGATCCGCATCAGCACCGGGAACAGCTGGCTGGTCAGCAGGACGATGCTGATCAGGCCGAACAGGTAGCACACCGAGTAGGCGGTGGCGACGTGCGCCTGCAACTGGGTGGTCTGGTCGGCGGTGATCCCGGGGAGTTTGGCGATCGCGTCCTGTGCGGTGCCGACGGCGGCGGACTCGGTGGCGGCGCCGGCCAGGATGCCGGCGGCGGTGCCGACGTCCAGGTCGAAGATCTCGGCGAAGCCGAGCGCCATCACGACGACGACCACGGCCTCCATGATCGAGAGCACCCCGAAGCGCAGGCCCTTGGCGTTCATGTTGGCGAAGAACTGCGGGCCGGCGATGTAGCCGAGGGAGAAGATGAACAGCGCGAACGCCACGTTCTTGACGTCCGCGTTCACCGAGACGTGCTGCGCGCCGACCAGCATCGACACGATCAGGACGCCGCAGATGCCGCCGAGTTGGATCGGGCCGATCCGCAGCTTGCCGACCAGGTAGCCCAGGCCGAGGCAGAAGAACAGGGCGAGTACGGCGTTCTCTCGCAGCAGGCTCATGTCCGCATTAGAACCCATTTGCGTACATGTGTGTGATCCAACACGCCGCCCCGGCCGCCCCGCCGGCGGTGCTAGCCGGACTGGCCCAACCGCTCCAGCAGCACCGCCACGTGACTGTGCGTCGGCTCCTTCACCGCCGTCAGCAGCACCAGCTCACCGCTCGCCGCCAGCTCCCGCAGCTCGGCGAGTTGCTCCTGCGCCTGCGGCGCGTCCAGCTCGGTCCGGTAGCGGCGGGCGAACTCGCCGTACTCGCCGTGCGGGCCGTGGAACCAGCGGCGCAGCTCGGCGGACGGCGCGACCTCCTTGGCCCAGCGGTCCAGCCGGGCGTCCTCCTTCGTGAGCCCGCGCGGCCACAGCCGGTCCACCAGCACCCGCACCCCGCCGTCCGGCGCCTCGTACACCCGCTCCACCCGCACACTCATGCGCCCACGGTACGCACGGCGCGCGGCGGAGCGGCGCGGGCCGCGCGGGCGGCCACCCGCACGCAGCAGAGCGCGGGCCGCAGGACGGCGACGGGGCGCGGGCCGGCGACGGGGCGCGGGCCGGACCGCAGGGCACGGATTCGTCCCCGGCGGAGGCGGGCGGGAGCCGGCGCCGGCCCGGGGGGTCAGTGCCCGGAGGCCAGCCGGACCGCCGACAGCGGGACGAAGCCACCGCTGCCGCCGCCGGTGTCCTCCTCGCCGAGGCGGCGCAGCATGGCGACGGCGATCCGCTGGGCCTGGGCCTTGGCGCGTTCGGTGACGGGGCCGGCGTACCGGCCGTCGAGGGTGGCGCGCCAGAGCTGGACCCAGCGGCCGAAGTGCTCGGCGCCGAGCGGGCTGATCGCGTGCAGCGCGGCGTGCGGGGCGAGCGCGTTGCCCCGGTAGGCGGCGGTGCGCAGCAGGGCGCTCTCCCAGAAGTCGGTGATCCGCGGCAGGTGCGCGTCCAGGTCGAGGCGGGCGACCTCGGTGAAGACCGGCCCGATCAGCGGGTCGGCGAACGCGGCACGGTAGAAGCGGCGCAGGACGGACTCCAGGTCGGCCCGGGTGGTGATGTCCGGCAGTGCCACGGCTTCCTCCTCGTGCTGGCGCGCCCGGTCAGGCTATGCCGCGGCGGCGGCCGGGCGGGAGGGCCGTTGGTCCCCTTCACCGTGCTCACCTGGCAGGATGCCGGTATGACCTTCCTCGCCGCGGACGACCGCTACGCCTCGATGACCTTCCGCCGCGCCGGGCACAGCGGCGTGCAACTTCCCGCCGTCTCGCTCGGCCTGTGGCACAACTTCGGTGACACCCAGCCGCTGGAGGTGCAGCGCGCGGTGCTGCGCCGGGCGTTCGACCGGGGGGTGACGCACTTCGACCTGGCGAACAACTACGGTCCGCCGTACGGCAGTGCGGAGCGCAACTTCGGCTACCTGTTCGCGCAGGACTTCCGCCCGTACCGGGACGAGCTGTTCATCGCCTCGAAGGCGGGCTGGGACATGTGGCCGGGCCCGTACGGGGACGGCGGCAGCCGCAAGTACCTGCTGGCGAGCCTGGACCAGTCGCTGGAGCGGATGGGCCTGGACTACGTGGACGTCTTCTACTCGCACCGGTGGGACCCGACCACGCCGCTGGAGGAGACGATGGGGGCGCTGGACACGGCGGTGCGTTCGGGGCGGGCGCTGTACGCGGCGATCTCCAACTACCCGGCGGAGCAGCACCGCCGGGCGGTGGCGATCCTGCGGGAGCTGGGCACGCCGTGCCTGCTCAACCAGGCCAGCTACTCGATCCTGAACCGGGAGCCGGAGCAGGGCCTGCTGGACGCCGTCGGCGACACGCAGACCGCGCTGATCGCGTACTCGCCGCTCGCGCAGGGCCTGCTGACGGACCGCTACCTGACCGGCGAGGTGCCGGCGGGTTCGCGGATGTCGGTGGGCCACTTCCTGAAGGAGGAGGCGCTGACGGAGGCGAAGCTGGCGCAACTGCGCGCCCTGGCGAAGGTCGCCGAGGGCCGCGGCCAGAGCCTCGCACAGCTGGCACTGTCCTGGGTGCTGCGGGACGAGCGCGTGGTGTCGGTGATCATCGGCGCGTCGAGCGTCCGACAGCTCGACCAGAACCTGGACGCACTGGCGGCCGGTCCCCTGACCGCAGCAGAGCTGACGGAGATCGACCGCCTGAGCAGCTGACCTCGACGCGTCGAGCCACAGACCGCCGCGCAGCCGCCCGAAACCCAACCGCCGGCCCGCTGACCGCGGCGGGCCGGCAGAGATCGACCGACTGACCCGCCGACCTCGACGAAGCCCGCGGAACCCGACCGGCCGAGCCACAACCCGCCCCGCAGTTGACGGTGACCGACCGACTCGACCGAAACCGCCACACAACCGGCGGGCCGGACCGCAGGCCTCGCCGAAGCCGACAGTGACCGACCAGCCGGGCCACCGACCGCAGCGGGCCGGCAGAGATCGACCAACTGACCCGCAGACCTCGACGAAGCCCGCGGAACCCGACCGGCCGAGCCACAACCCGCCCCGCAGTTGACGGTGACCGACCGGCTCGGCCGAAACCGCCGCACAACCGGCGGCCCGGACCGCAGGCCTCACCGAGGCCGACGGAAACCCACCAGCCGACCGCACAACGCCGCGCTGCCCACAGAGATCGACCCACTGGGCCGCCGACCGCGGCGAAACCTGCGGAAGCCGACCGGCCGAGCCACAGACCGCCGCCCACCCAACGGTGACCGACCTGCCGGGCCGAAACCGCCGCACAGCCGGCGGGCCCGCTGCTCCGGGGGGATGCGGAGGAGCGGGCCGGGGTCGTCAGCGCAGTTTCGGGAGGACGGTCTCGGCGACCCGGTAGGCCTCCTCCAGCAGGGGGTTGCCGGACAGGATGAAGGTGTCGACGCCGAGGTCCTGGAACTCCCGGAGGCGTTCGACGACCTGGTCGGTGGAGCCGACGACGGCGGTGCCGGGGCCGGGGCGGAACAGGCTCATGCCGGGCCACAGGTTGGGGTGGGTCTCCAGTTCGCGGGCGCGGGCGGGGACGCGTCCGCCGTGCTGGCGGAACTGCCGCTGCCAGCCGACGCCGTCCTCGCCCTGCTGCCCGCCGAGCTGGCGGGCGTAGGTGGCCTGGCTGGTGACGTCGAGGAGGCGGTCGGCGGCGGCCCAGGCCTGTTCCTCGGTGTCGCGGACGATCAGGTGCAGCCGCAGGCCGAGCCGCAGGGTGCGGCCGTGCGCGGCGGCCCGTTCACGGACCCGGGCGAGCTTCTCCTTGAGCAGGTGCGGGGGTTCGCCCCAGGTGAGGTAGACGTCGACGTGTTCGGCGGCGACCTCGATGCCGGCCGGCGAGGAGCCGCCGAACCAGAGCGGGATGTGTCCCTCGCGCAGCGGCGGCAGGTCGCGCAGCGAGCCGCCGGCGTTCGTCAGTCGGTAGAACTCGCCTTCGTGGTCGAAGACTTCGCCGCTGGTGAGGCGCTTGACCAGGCTCCAGTACTCGGCGGACAGCCGGTAGCGGTCGTCGTGGTCGACGTGCAGGCCGTATTCGCGCAGCTGCTGGGTGGAGCCGTTGACCACGTTGAAGCGGAGCCGGCCGGGGCCGTGCAGGTGCTCGAAGCTGAGCGCCATCTTGGCGAGCAGGGTCGGCGCGACCAGTCCGGGGTGGACGGCGAGCAGGGGTTGGAAGCCGGGGCCGGTGGCGGCGGCGAGCGCGGAGCCGAGCGTCCACACGTCGTACTGGTCGGTGGCGAGCAACGCGCCGCTGTAGCCGAGGCGTTCGACGGTGGCGGCGAGGTGCTGGAGGTAGCCGAGGTCGACGGGGCGGCGGCCTTCGGGCTCCCACGGGTAGTGGCCTTCGCGGGGGATCAGGTACCAGAGGACTTCGGTGGCCATGGTGCTCAGTGTTCCTTCGTGGCGCGGGAAGCGGCGCGGGAGGCGGCGCGGGAGACGGCGTCGGCGACCGGCTGCTCCAGGGCGGGCAGGTGGATGTCGGCGACGGTGACGGGGCGGTCGATGAAGCCGACCCGGTGGAAGATGTCGGCGGCTTCCTGCTGCTCGGCGACGAACTCGGCGGTGGCGGGCTCCAGTTGCCAGGGCAAGGTGGTCAGCGCGGTGCGCCAGTCGGCCGGCTCGCCGCCCTGGTCGGCGGCGGCGAGGGCGGCGGCCTCCTCGGGGTGGGCGGCGGCCCAGTGGTCGGCGCGCTGCAGGGCGGTGACGATCGCGGCGACGACCTCCGGCCGCTGGACGGCGAGTTCGCGGCGGGCGAAGAACACCGAGCGGTCGGTGATCAGGTCGGCGGTGCGGACCGGTTCGCGGTACCGGCCGGTGCGGCGGGCGGCGGCGAGTTCCGCGCCCTGCGCGATCCAGCCGGCGATCTCCCCGCTGAGCAGCCGCTCGGCCTCGTTCCCGGTGGGGCGCTCGGCGGTGATGTCGTCGCGGTACGAAAGGCCGTGCCGGTCCAGGGCCTTGGCGAGCAGGTGGGTCTGCCAGGAGCCGACGGCGAGCACGACGGTGCGGCCCTTCAGGTCGGCGACGGAGGTGATCGGCCCGTCGGCGGCGACCAGCAGCGCCCCGTGGTCGGGCCGGGGGGCGGAGACGGCGGTGTACACGATGTCGTGCCCGGCGGCCTGCGCGGTGATCGGCGGCGTGGAGCCGGTGCCGCCGAAGTCGATGGTGCCGTCGGCGAGGTATTCGCCGGTCCGGGTGCCGTCGGTGTAGTGGTGGAACGCGGCGGTCTCGCCGAGTGGTGCCAACTCCTGCTGGAGGTAGTCGAGTCGGGCCAGGTGGTACAGGGAGGGGTTGGAGCGGTGCACACCCACGGTGATGGTCATGGCGGGGTCTCTCTTCTGCTGAGTGTTCGTCAGTTGGCGTGCTGCGGTGCGGGGTCCTGGTGCACGCCGAGGTCGGCGAGCAGGTCGCGGCGCAGTGCCGCGAACGCGGGGTCGGCGGGGTCGCGGGGGTGGTCGACGGCCACCGCCTGGTCGCGGACGAGTGCGCCGTCGCGCAGGACGGCGACCCGGTCGGCGAGGCGGATCGCCTCGTCGACGTCGTGGGTGACCAGCAGGACGGCGGGCCGGTGGCGGCGGCACAGGTCGCCGACCAGGTCCTGCATGCGCAGCCGGGTGAGCGCGTCGAGGGCGGCGAACGGTTCGTCCAGCAGCAGCAGTTCGGGTTCGCGGACGAGGGCCCGGGCGAGTGCGGCGCGCTGCGCCTCGCCGCCGGACAGGGTGGCGGGCCAGGCGTCGGCGTGCCCGGCGAGGCCGACCTCGGCGAGGGCCCGCCGGCCGGTCTCCCGGGTGGCGGCGCCGCGCGGCAGGCCGACGGTGACGTTGCCGAGGACGCGCCTGGACGGGATCAGCCGGGGTTCCTGGAAGACGATCGTCCGGGCGGGCGGCACCAGGACGGTGCCCTGGTCGGCGCGGTCGAGCGCGCCGAGGATCCGCAGCAGGGTGGTCTTGCCGGTGCCGGACGCGCCGAGCAGGGCGAGGAACTCGCCGCGGGCGATGTCCAGGTCGATTCCGTCCAGGACGGCGCGGGTGCCGAACACCCGTCGCAGGCCCCGGACGTGGACGGCGGGAGTGCTCATCGGCCCGCCACCGCCCGCCCGTTGGCGGGCCGCCAGGGCATCAGCAGCCGCTCCAGCACGCGCACCGCGCCGTCGGCGGCCAGGCCGAGCAGGCCGTAGATCAGGATGCACACGGCGAGCACGTCGGTGCGGGAGAAGTTCTGCGCCTGCGCCATCAAGTAGCCGATCCCCTCGGTGGAGTTGATCTCTTCGGCGGCGATCAGCGCGATCACGCTGAGCGTCATCGACAGCCGCAGGCCGGAGAGCAGCGCGGGCAGCGCGCCGGGCAGCACGACCTCGCGGACCACCGCGCCGCGCGACAGTCCGAAGCTGCGCATCGCCTCGACGAGCTTGCGGTCGGTGTTGCGCACGCCGCCGGACGCGGACACGTACATCGGGAAGGACGTCGCCACGGCGATCAGCGCGATCTTCGCGGTCTCGGTGATGCCGAACCAGACCATGAACAGCGGTACCAGTGCCAGGAACGGGACGGTGCGCAGCACTTGGACGGCGGAGTCGAGCAGCTCCTCGCCGAGCCGGAAGAAGCCGGTGACCACGCCGAGCACCAGTCCGGCGCCGGCCCCGAACAGCAGGCCGAGCGCGGCCCGGGTCAGCGAGGTGGACAGCGCGTCGGCCAGCTGCCCGTTGCCCCACAACTCGCCGATGGCCCGGACGACCTGGCCGGGCGAGGCAAGCACGTCGGGGGTCAGCAGGCCGGTCGCGGAGGACACCTGCCAGGCGGCGAGCAGGGCGAGCGGGCCGAGGGTGCGCAGCGCGAGCGAGACGCCGCGCGGCCGGCCGGCGGCGGTCCGGGCGCGGGGGGCGACCAGCCCGGCGGCCCGCGCCTGTTCGGTGGTGACGGCGCTCATCCCGCCGCCCCGGCGAGGGTGGTGATGTCGATCAGGTGCGGCGCGACGTCGACCTTCGACTTGGTGACGCCCTGGTCGGCGTAGAACGCGGCGACCACGTCGAACCTGGCGGTGTCGGCGGCGGTGATCGGCGCGTCCACGGCCCGCTGCCGGCCGAACTCGACGGCGACCTGCCGCTCGGCCGGGGTGACGGCGGTGGGGCCGGCGTCGGTGAAGACGTTCAGGTAGGCGGCGGGGTCGGCCTTCTCCTTCGCGCCGTTCTCGTGCAGGTAGCCGTAGAACGCCTTCAGTACCTCCGGGTGGCGCTCGGCGAAGGCCGAACGCACGGCCCACACGGCGTAGTTGTCGCTGCCGACGGCCTTGCCGTCGACCAGGAAGTGCGCGCCGGTGTTGGCGATCGCGGGGATGGAGAAGGTGCCCCAGGTCGCCCAGGCGTCCACCTGGCCGGAGTTGAACACCCCGGAGGTCTGGTCGGCCCGCAGGTACACCCGCTGGACCCGGTCCGCGGGGATGCCGTTCTTCTGCAGCGCCTTCAACAGCAGGTACTCGGAGGTGCCGCCCTGGGAGACCGCGACCTTCTTGCCGACCAGGTCCTCGACCTTGGTGATCGGGGAGCCGTCCTTCACCAGGATCCCCTCGCCGGCCTCGTCCGGCGCGATCTGCGCGAACAGCTTGAACCCGGGCTTCTGGGCGAGCGCGGCGACCGCCGAGGTGATCGAGCCCTGGGCGACGTCCAGTTGGTCGGCGTTCAGGGCCTGCGCGGCCGGTGCGAACGGCCCGGCGCTGCCCGTCCACACCACCTTGGCGTGCACGGCCGCCAGGGCCCGGTCCAGCGAGCCGTCCTTCTTGCCCTTGGCGAGGAAGCCGGAGTTGCCGGGGTCGGGCACTCTGAGCACCACCTCGGCGCCGCCCTTGCCGCCGGCGGAGGCGGCGGCGTCCTTCGCGGTCGAGCCGCAGGCGGTCAGGCCGAGCGCGGCGGCGGCGGTCAGGGCGGCGGCGGCGAGCAGGGGTCGGCGGGCGGGGGTGTGCATGGGTCTCTCCAACGGGAACGGCGGGTCAGGGGCGGGCGGCGAGCAGGGCGCGGGCGGCGGCCAGCGGGGCGGGGTCGGCCCAGGCGTGGACGTCGACCCGGTCGGCGAGGAAGCCGTGGGCGTGCAGGAAGCTCTCCTGCCGGGCGAGCAGGTCGAGGCGGTCGGCGGACAGGTCCGGGTGCAGGGTGCGGTGGCCGCCCGCCGCGTACGCGCCGGCGACGCCCTCCGGTCCGGCGCCGGTCTCCGCGCCGAGGATCCGCGCCACCTCGGCCGGCCGCTCGGCCGCCCAGTCGGCGGCGCGCAGCAGCACGGCGACGAAGCGGGCCACCAACTCGGGGTGCTCGTCCAGCAGTTGCTGGTGCACGGTGATGGGGCGCGGGGTGCCGTTGTTGACCCGGTGGCGGCGGTCGGGGAGCGCGTCCAGCTCCACGGCGGGCACCGCTCCGTACCGGCGGGCGGCCTCCACCGCCAGGGCGCCCTTCACGTACACGGCGTCCACCCGGCCGTCCCGCAGCGCGGCCAGCTCGGCCTCCCACTGCCCGCCGCCCGGGGCCGCCTCGACGTCCGTCAACTCGACGTCCTCCAGGGTCAGTTCGGCGGAGGCCAGGGCGCCGTGGTGGCCGGCCAGGGCCATCGCGCGCCAGAAGTCGATGCCGATCGGGTGCCGGGGCACCGCGAGCCGGGCGCCGCGCAGCTGCTCGGCGGAGCGGATGCCGCTGCCGTCCCGGACCAGGATCGTCTGGCGCTCCTCGATCCAGGTCAGGCCGATCAGCCGGGTCCGCTCGCCGCGCGAACGGGCCCACAGCGCGGGCACGTTGCCGCCCTCGCGGAACAGCCCGGTCAGCGCGTGCGTGTAGTGGTGGTCGGCCGCGACCTCGGGCGGGGCGTCCTGCAGCGAGCGGACGGCGATGCCGTCGGGCGCGAACTCCTCGGCCAGCCAGCCGCGATCGGCGGCGATGCCGGTGGCGGTGGGCACCGGGCAGCGGGTGAACCAGAGGGTGTCGGGGTGGGCGGGCGTGCCGACGGCGGCAGCGGGTGCGGGGCTCATGACGGGGCTCCGGAAATCTCAGGAAACGCACAGGCGTCCCACCATGTGGGAGGCGTGCGACGGGGAGGGGAGTGCGGGACGGCGATCAGCGACAACAGCAGGGGCGGGGCCGGTACGTGGTCACGGCGCGCTCCCTCCTGTCGGACCGGGCGTTGTGCGCCGGTGTCGGCCGCTGGTCCGCCGATGCACCGAGCGTTCCACGCGCCCGCCGCCCGAATCAAGCGTTGCCAGATGATGGGACATGCTGTTCACAGTGCGGCGCTCCCCCGCAACACCGCCGTCACAGGCCCGCAGCGATCACCCCCATATCCTGGAAATCCCAACGAAGTTGACCGCCTGTGAGCGACTCCTGAAGAGGTGCGATGCCCGCCAGCCCCGGAACCCTGCAGTCACCGCCGGCCGGCGCCCAGGCGGTGCACCGGGCCCTCGGCCTGCTGCACTGCTTCCACGACAACGGACCCGACCTCAGCGCCTCCGAACTCGCCCGCCGGATGGGCCTGTCCGTCTCCACCGCGCACCGCCTGGCCCGCACCCTGCTCGCCACCGGCTTCCTCGACCAGGACGAGCGCACCGCCCGCTACCGGCTCGGCCCGGCCGTCGCCGAACTCGGCCAACTCACCTTCCACCAGCGCGGACTGCACCTGGCCGGCCCCGAACTCGACCAGCTCGCCCGCCGCACCGGCGCCACCGCCGACCTCGCCATCCGCTCCGGTCCGCACGCGGTGATCCTGGTCGGCGGCTCCGTGCTGCCCTCCACCGGCCTCGGCCTGCGCCGCCCGCTGCACTCCACCGCGCTCGGCAAGGTGCTGCTCGCCTGGCCCTCCCCCGCCGAGAGCCCGCCGACCGGCCCGCTCACCGCCTTCACCGACCGCACCCTCACCGACCCGGCCGCGCTGGACACCGAACTCGCCCTCACCCGCCGCCGCGGCTACGCCCTCAACGACGGCGAGTCCGCCCCCGGCGTCCGCACCCTCGCGGTCCCCGTCCTCGACCGCACCCCGACCGCCCGCTTCGCCCTCGCCATCCGCTCCACCCCGGCCCACCTCACTGCCGAGGCCCTCCCCCACACCCTCGCCCTCGCCCAGAGCTGCGCCCAGGCCCTCGCCGTCCTCCTGCTGCCCCCGGACGAGCGCTGACCGCTCCCCGGTGGGAGCGGACCGGGGTGCGGCCCCGGCGGCGGGCTCACTGCCGCACCGACGGGCCGGCTACTCGGCGGCCACGGCCTCGCCCACCGTCGCGATGCCGTCCCGCCGGATCCGCTCGGCGCCCCAGACGCCGAGCGGGCGGAGCGCCTGGTTGAGGCTGCGCCCGTGACCGGTCAGCGAGTACTCGACCCGGGGCGGCACCTCGGCGTACACCTCACGGTGGAGCAGGCCGTCCTGCTCCAGTTCGCGCAGGTGCTGCGTCAACATCTTCTCGCTCACCCCGGGCAGGGCGCGCCGGAGTTCGGCGAAGCGGCGCACGCCGTGGGCGTCCAGCTCCCACAGGATCAGGCCCTTCCACTTGCCGCTGACCACGTCGAGCGCGGCGTCGATGCCGCAGATGTACGGACCCTGTCGTGGTGCCCTGGCCATCGCCCGTCCCCCTTACGAAGAGGTAAGTACCGCAGAAAACAGTGGGTACTTCCGAGCCTAGCGGCGCTCGCCGAACATGGAGGCGTGAACGAACAACACCCTGATCACTCCGCCGAGTTCGACGCCGTCACCGTGATCGGCCTGGGCCCGATGGGGCGGGCCATGGCCCGTACCCTGCTCGCCGCCGGCCGCCCCGTCACCGTCTGGAACCGCACCCCGTCGCGGGCCGCCGAGCTGGTCGCCGAGGGCGCGGCCCTCGCGGCGACGCCCGCGGCCGCGGTACGGGCGGGCGGCCTGGTGCTCCTCAGCCTCACCGACTACCCGGCGATGTACGACATCCTCGGGCCCGCCACCGCCGCGCTCGCCGGCCGGACGCTCGTCAACCTCAGCTCCGACACGCCCGACCGCTCGCGCGAGGCCGCCGCGTGGGCGGCCGGCCACGACGCGGGCTTCCTCACCGGCGGCGTCATGGTTCCCGCCCCGATGGTCGGCACGCCGGCCGCCCACGTCTACTACAGCGGCGGCCGTGGCCTGATGGACCGTCACCGCGACGCCCTCGCCCTGCTGGGCACGCCCAGGTACCTGGGTGAGGACCCGGGCCTCGCCCAGCTGATGTACCAGGCCCAACTGGCGGTCTTCCTCACCACGCTGTCCGGCCTGATGCACGCCACCGCGATGCTCGGCACCGCCGGCCTGAAGGCCGCCGAGGCCCTCCCCGAACTGCTCGCCTCCGCCGACTCCATCGGTGCCGTCCTGCGCGCCGGCGAGCAGCATCCGGGCACCGCCCTCGACGCCGGCGAGCACCCCGGCCACCTCAGCACCGTCACCATGATGGGCGCGACCGCCGACCACATCGTCGAGACCAGCACCGCCCTCGGCCTCGACCTCGCCCTCCCCCGCGCCGTCCAGTCCCACTACCGGCACGCCATCGCCAACGGCCACGGCACCGACAACTGGACCCGCATCATCGACACCATCCGCGGCGGCCGCTGACGGCCCGACACCCCGGGCCCCGCCCACCCCGAGGGCGGGGCCGATAGGGTTGCTCGATCATTCCGAGTGATCGTTCCGAGTGAAAGGCCACGGCGCTCACGGTGACCGAGTCCCGCCCCCACACCCTGTTCTGTTTCGGCACGCTGCTCGACCCGGGAGTCCGGACGGCGGTCCTCGGTCGCACCGTGCCGGCGGAGCCGGCGTCGCTCCCGGGCTGCACGGCCGTGCCCCTCGCGCCGGGCGGCCGGGACCCGCACCTCGTCCTGGGACGCCGGCTCGGCAGCACCGTGGACGGCGCCGTCCTGCGCCTGAGCGAGGACGAACTCGCCGCCGCCGACGCGCACGTGGCGGAGCACAACGCCCGGCGGCGGGTGCGTCTCGCCTCGGGCGAGGCCGCGTGGGCGCACCTGGACGCACGGCCGCTGCGTGCGGCGTCCCGGGTCGTGATCGTCGGCGACAGCATCGCGTACGGGCGTTGCGACCCGCGGGGCGGGTGGGCCGGTCGGTTCGCGGCGGCCCACATCGGGGCGAACGAGACCGAGCACCGGGTCTTCAACCTGGCCGTCCCGGGCAGCACGCTGGCGGACGTCGCCCAGCAGACGCCCGCGCTCCTGACGGCCCGCCATCCGGACACCCTGGTGGTGGCCGCCGGGATCAACGACTCCGCCGTGCCGCTGACCGCGACGGACGCCGACCGGGACGGCCTGCGGGAGATCGCCGGCCCCCTCGCCTCGCTGGCCGCGACGGCCCGGAAGCACCAGGCCCGCCTGGTCGTCCTCGGACCGCTCTGGCTCGACGAGTCACGCACCGGCGACTTCGAGGGCCTCCGCTTCACCACGGCCCGGGCGCTGGCCCTGCGCGAAGCCCTGCGGAGCTGGTGCGCGGAGCAGCACCTCGACTTCCTGGACCTCTGGGAGCCGCTGCGCGACCGGCCCGAGCTGTTCGTCGACGGCCTGCACCCCGACGCGGAAGGCCACCGGGAGGTCCACCGGCACCTGAGCGCCCTCGGCTGCTGAACGACCGCTCGCGTTCGGAGCCCGGCGGTCGCGCCGCCGGCCCGACCGGCCCGGCCCGCGGCACCGACACCGGTACCGGCGCCGGCACTCCCCGCCCTCGCATAGGCTGCGGGTCGCTCCCGCCCCGGCCACGACGAGGATCAGCCATGAGCAGCAGCCGCACGAGGATCCGCCTGATCGAGCCCGCCGACGCCGCCGCGATCGCCGCGCACCGCGCCCGGGACGCCGACGCGTTCCGGCGGTGGGAACCCGCCCAGCCCGCCGCGTACTTCACGCCCGAGGGGCAGGCGCAGCGGATCGAACGCCTGCTGACGGCCTATCAGGACGGAACGGCCTGGCCGGGAGTGGTGCTCGCGGACGGCGAGGTGATCGGGCAGGTCACCGTCGGCGGCATCCTGCCGCAGCCGCACCTGCGCCGCGCCTCCGTCGGCTACTGGATCGCCACCGTCGCGCAGAACCGGGGGCACGCGGGCCGCGCCCTCGGACTCGCGCTCGACGTCATGGCGGACGATCTCGGACTGCACCGCGCCGAGGCGTCCACCAACCTGGAGAACCTGCCGTCCCAGCGGGTGCTGCGCCGCAACGGCTTCACCCCGTACGGCGTCGCGCGCTCCTCGATCCTCCTCGACGGACGGTGGCACGACGCGCTGCTGTGGGAGCGGATCCTCGAAGACCGGGCGCTCCCGACCCGGTCGCCGTCGGAACGACGCTGAAGGCCCGCCCCCGCGTCGGACGCCCCGCAGGCCCGGTGGCGGAACTGCGCGGGCCGCGGGCGCGTCGTCCCGCCGTACCGGGCGCGGCGGTGCGTCGCGGCCAGTACGGGCGACGGGGCGGTCCGGGCGATGGCGGAGACGACGGCGGGCGCCGCGGTGGCGTTCCCGGGACGGGGCCCGGCGGGTGCGGTTCGCTCGGCGAAGCCGGCGGGTGTGGTGCCGTGGGGTGTCGCGGCGGGCGCGCTCTGCTGGGGGCCGGCGGGGAACTGGCGGGCGGACCACATGCTCAACCATCCGTGGAACGTGTGGACCCCGATCGGGTACGGCGCGGTGCAGGGCGTGTTCTTCGGCGCGCTGGCCGGCTGCTCCGCCGCGCCGGCCCTCCGCCTGATCGGCGCGGGCGAGCGCCGGCCGGTCGTCCCGGTGGCGCTCGCCGCGCTGCTCGCGGGCCTGGTGCCGGGCTCGATCCGCGACTTCCTCGGGACGCCGCAGCCGGAGACGCTCCACTACGACGACCAGCCCCGGCCCGAGGCCGAGTGGTACGGCGCGCCGCTGCTCGCCGAGTGGGTGACCTGCACCGTGCTGCCCGCGCTGGGCTGCGCCGTTCTCCTCGCCGTCGGTGCCCGGCCGTCGGCCCGCCTCGCTCCGCCGCGGAACCTGAACCGGCTGCTGCTGGCCCTGACGGGCACGGCCCTGTTCTTCCTGCCGTCCGCGGCGAGCGCCGGCCTGCCCGCCCCGCAGGGCAACGGCGGGCACGTCAACGAATCGGCCACGGCCGCTATCGTCGTCGGCCTCGTCTCCCTCGGCCTGCCGGGCGGCGCACTGATCTCCGGCCTGCGCCTGCGTCGCGCAGCCCGCGCGACCCGCTCCCCGGACGCCGCCCCGCACGCCGGTCGACCGGCCGGTCGTGATCCGCGACGGCGCCGCCGCGGGCGTCGAAGGGGCCCCGGTCGCCGAGGTCGTCCGCACCGGCCTGCACACCGACGGGAAGCGGATCCGGCAGCGCCCCGACGACCACCTGCCGACCTACGAACTCACCCGGTACGCCCTGCGCCGGGCCGGCCTGGAAGGCCTCACCCCCACCCGGCTGATCGACCGCGGCGACGAACCGGCCCACTGCCCCGCCCCGATCGCCCGGCCCGCAGCGTCCTGGGGCCCGTCCTCGAACCCGCGCCGCAGCCCCGCGGCACGGGCTTGAGGACAGGCCCCGGCACCGGCGCCCGGCGGCCGACGCGCCGTCAGGTGGTCGAGAACCGGGCGACGTACTCGGCGAACGGCGGGATCCCGACCTCGGCCCGCCGCTCGTCCATCCGCTCGGGGTCCTCGCACGGCCACGGGACGGGCGAGCCGTCGCGCACGCCGGCGATCTGGGTGCCGTAGACCTGCTTCCGCCCCTCGTTCACCAGTGTCCGGTCCCGCAGGAACGCCAACTCCCGTGCGCCGGCCCTGCCGTCTGCGACGGCCTGCTCCATCAACCGCAACGCCCGCCGCTGGACGTCGAGTTGACGGTCCGCGTGCTGCGCGATCAGCCAGGCGGCCCGAGCTGCGTCCGCGCCGACCAGGTCGGCGGTAGGCCAGCCGTGCACGTCCATGAGCGCCGAGAGCCGGTCCGCGTGCTGCGCGGTCAGGCGGCGCCAGGCCAGCTGCTCCGCCGGGTCGTCACTGTTCGCCCGGTGCGCGGCCCCGTGGTCGGCCGCCATCATCGCGGTGAGCTCCGCCGCCACCGCGGCAACGTCGAATGCCATTCCTGACTTCCCGTCGGATCGAGGTTCTCCCTGGTCGTCCGCCACTCTAGGCGCGCGGATCGGCACCGGATCTCCTCCCGGAGGACGGTGACAGACCCCGCCGACCGTTGGAATACTTGATCTGTCGGACGGCGCCGGACGGTGGGTGCCGCCGCTCATGACGCACGGCGGCGGGCACTGGAGCTCCTCCGCGGCCGCGCCCCGGCGGGACGCGGGTCGGGCGAGCGAACGGGAGGGCTGTCGGTGGACGGCGAGGAGAGCCTGGACCGGTTCGGGCTGCGCCCTCTCGGCGCGGATCTCGACCGGGTCCGCGCCCTGCTGGTGGAGCACACGGCTCTGGAGCGCGGCGCACAGGGCGGCGGCGACACCGAACTGATGAAGCTCTGCTGCGTCCAGCTGTTCAACAGCGGGGCCGTGGAGGACGCGCTCCTGGTGTGGGAGGCGAAGGGCGCGAGCTTCGACGCCGGCTGCTCGATCGAGCCCGAACTCCTGCTCGGCCGCGGCCTCGACGCGACGACGGCGTATCTCGCCTCCGGACCGGCGCCGTCCGCCGCGGCCGCCCTGGAGCACCTGCGCGGGCTCGACGCGGCCGGACGCCTGGCCGGCTTCTCGGTGGACGAGCACTCCGCCCGGTACGACGACTACTACGGCGACTGACCCGGTCCGCCGGGCCCTCGCCCCCACCGCGCCGGGGCTCGCCCCCCACCGCATGGCGGGGGGCGGGCCCCGGTCCGTGCTCAGGCGACGGGCGCGTACTTGTAGCCGACGCGGCGGACGGTGACGATCGTGTCGCGGTAGGCCGCGCCGAGCTTGCGGCGGAGCCGGGCGACGTGGACGTCGACGGTGCGGCCGTCGCCGACGTGGCCGTAACCCCAGACGGTGTGCACCAGTTGGTCGCGGGTGTGCACCCGGTGCGGGTGCTCGGTGAGGTGGGCGAGCAGCTCGAACTCGAGGTAGGTGAGGTCGAGCAGCGAGCCGTCGACGTACGCGTTGCGGCGGTCGAGGTCGACGGAGATGCCGCTCTCGGCGGGGCGGACGAACGGCCGGACCGAGGAGCCGCCCGGAACCGGGCCGGCGGGGGCGACGGCGGGCGCGGGGGCGACGGCGGGCGCGGCCTTCTCCGCGGGCACCAGCACCAGGTAGCCCACCAGCGGGGCGTTCGCGGTGGCGCCGAGCTGCGTCAACAGGGCCTGGGGCAGCACCGACTGGGGAAGTGCGGCGACCACGGCGGCGCCGTCCTGGAGGCCGGCCAGCAGGCTCTCCGGGGTGAGGGCGGGCGCGGGGCGGGTCGGCGGGGCGACGCGGCGCGGCTCGGTGTCGAGGGGGTGGTTCGGGAGGGTGCGGACGGCTCGCAGGTGCGGGGTCGCGGTGGCGGCGTAGGACATATCGAGGGCTCTTTCGCGCGTGACGGGCGGTGGGTGGTCGTCGTCTGCGCTTCCGGCGGGCCGGGCTGACGGTCGGTCAGTGCGACGGGCGGGAGGCGCGGGGTGCGCGCCGACAGGTCTGGTCGAAGTGGTGGGCCTGGCGCGAGGGCCAGAACGGTTCGAGGAGGGTGCGAGGGGGCACGACTGCTGCTCTCCGGAGCGTGACGGGTTCGACGGGGCCGGCGGCCCGGTCGAGCCGACGGAGCGGGACGGACACACGAAAACCGCCACCGCCCGGCGGGCCGGGTGCGTGACGGTTCGTCAGCGACAGCAGGCGCTGTAGATCAGCCCGTGGTCGATGTACCGGCGCACGGTCAGAACGGGGAGCACGGGGAGGGCGGCGACGCGGACTGTCGTGGTCATGGCGCTGCTCCTCCCCCGGGGCGTGTCAGGAACCCGCGGTGAACGGCGGGCACTGGTACGAGACTTCCACGCCAAATGCCCGGAAGGCAACCCACTGCACCGCCTTGTCCGCAGGACGGGACAGAAACCGTCCACCATTCGGACACCACGTCTCTGACCTGCAAGAAGAGCAAAGGTATTACAGTCGGATTCCGGCCCGGTCCGCGGCGTGCTCGACCAGCCGGACGAGCAGCTCCTTGCCGTCCTCGCGGCGGCGCGCGTCGCACAGCAGCACGGGGACCGTCTCGGGCAGGTCGAGCGCGGCCCGGACGTCGTCGGGCGCGTACACCTCGGTGCCCTCGAAGCAGTTGACGGCGACGACGAACGGGATGTCGCGCTGCTCGAAGTAGTCGACGGAGGGGAAGGAGTCGGCCAGGCGGCGGGTGTCGGCCAGCACGACGGCGCCGAGGGCGCCGCGGGCGAGCTCGTCCCAGACGAACCAGAACCGGTCCTGGCCGGGGGTGCCGAACAGGTAGAGGGCGAGGCCGGGCCGCAGGTCGATGCGGCCGAAGTCCATGGCGACGGTGGTGGTGCGCTTGGTCTCGACGCCCGCGGTGTCGTCGACCGGCCGGCCGCGCTCGCTGAGCGTCTCCTCGGTGCGCAGCGGGCGGATCTCGCTGACCGCGCCCACCAGGGTGGTCTTGCCCGCGCCGAAGCCGCCGGCGATCAGGATCTTGACCGCGCTGGCGCCCCAGGGGGCTTTGCGGGCGGCGGGGTTCGCCGGGGCGCCGGACGGGGCGGCGGAGTGGACGCCGGACGGGGCGTCAGAGTGCACGGAGGCCATTGATCACGTCTCGCAGCAGGCGCTCGTCCGGTTGCTGGGCGAGCTGGAAGGGTCGGGTGACGTCGATCAGGTCGGCGTCGTGGAGGTCGCCGAGCAGGACCCGGACCACACTGACCGGGAGATCGGTGTAGGAGCCCAACTCGGCGACGCTGAGCGGTTCTTCGCAGCAGAGCCGGAGGATCGCGTGGTGCTCCGGGCCGAGCGGCAGGTCGGCCGGGACGCCGCCGGGGTCGGTGGCCGGCCCGGCGGCGGTGATCAGCGAGATCAGGTCGAACAGGCCGTCGTCGACCGGCCGGGCGCGTCCTCCGGTCATGGCGAACAGCCGGACCATCGGCCCGGCCTCGTCGTCGAACCAGCGGTCGTCCACCGGCGTGCGGGGCGCGAACAGGTCGACCGACTCCTCGTCGGCCGGCGTCCCGTCCGCGGGCTCACCGCTGTGGCCGGCCGGGGCGGTGGCCTCGGTCGGCTCGGTCGGCTCGGGCTCGCTCATTGATCGGTCATCTCCCGGGCGGAGTGGTCTCGGTCCTCGGCTCGGCGGCCAGGTGCTCGCCGACGCGCTTCACCAACAGTGCCATCTCGTAGGCGATTTGGCCCACATCGGATTCGGCGTCGCTGAGTACGGCGAGACAGCTGCCGTCGCCGGCCGCGGTGATGAACAGGAAGGCGTCGTCCAGTTCGACCATGGTCTGCCGGACACCGCCGACCTGGAAGTGCCGGCCGGCGCCCTTGGCGAGGCTGTGGAAGCCGGCGGCGACGGCGGCCAGGTGCTCGGCGTCCTCCCGGCCGAGGCCGCTGGAGACGCCGGTGGCCAGCCCGTCGCTGGACAGGATCACCGCGTGCCGAAGGGTCGCGACGCGGCCGACCAGGTCGTTGAGGAGCCAGTCGAGTTCCCCGGACGGCGGTGTGGTTGCGGTCATGATTCGGTTCCTTCTGCTGGTGCGGGCGGTGCGTCCGGCGGCTGGTGCGCCGGAGGGACGGAGCGGACGGGGGCGGCCGGCAGCGCGGCCGGCACCGGCGCGGAGGGCAGGGCGACCCGCAGCCGGGGCGCGCGGCCGGCCGCGGGGACGAGCGGAGCGGACGGGCCGTCGGCGGTCGCGGTCGGGCCCCCGCCGGCCTGGCCGGGCTCGGAGCGCACCACGGTCAGCGAGGCGGGCTGGAGCCGGTCGCCGCGGCCGCGGGCGAAGCCGCGCTGGAACGAGGCGAACGCGGAGCGGGCCTCCTCGGGGCTCCGCTCGCGGGTCGGCTCGGGGCTCTCCGGCCCCGCACCGGCCCGGAGTTGGGGGGCGAGGTTGGCCTGCCGGACCCGGCGCGGCAGCAGCCCGCCGGCCACCGGCGCGAGCGGCGGGACGGGCGCGGCCGGGGCAGCCGCCGGGGCCTGGGCGGCGGCGGGCGCGGCGTCCTCGGGCCGGCGGTGGCGCCCGGTGCCGAGCGCCTTGGCCGACGCGCCGTCAGCGGGTCCGGCCTGGGCGGGGTTTCGGCGGCGCGGCAGGCCGCCGGGCTTCGCGGAGGGGTCGGCGGCGGACGGGCGGGGGCCGCCGAGCGCCTTGCCGGGCGCGGCGTGCGAGCGGGCGGGTTCGACGGTGCCGGGGGCGCGCCGGTGGGCGGGCTCGTCGGTGCCGGGGCGGGCCCCGTCGGGGGCCATCTCGGCGGCGTCGGCGAGCAGTTCGCGCGGGATCAGCACGACGGCGGAGGTGCCGCCGTACGGGGAGGGCCGCAGGTGGACCCGGATGCCGTGCCGGCGGGCCAGCCGGGAGACCACGAACAGGCCCAGCCGGTCGGTGTCGGCGAGGTCGAACTCCTGCTCCACGGCGAGGCGTTGGTTGACCTCGGCGAGGTGCTGCTCGTTCAGGCCGAGGCCCCGGTCGTCGATCTCCAGGCAGAAGCCGTGCGCGACGACCTCGCCCTGGACGGTGACCTGGGTCTGCGGCGGGGAGAACACCGTGGCGTTCTCGACGAGTTCGGCAATCAGGTGGGTGACGTCGGCGACGGCGGAGCCGAGCAGGCCGGTGCCGGGGAACGGCCGGACGATGACCCGGGCGTAGTCCTCGACCTCGCCGACGGCGGCGCGCACCACGTCGACCATCCGGACCGGCTTGCGCCAGGCGCGGCCGGGCGAGCCGCCCGAGAGGATGATCAGGCCCTCGGCGTGGCGGCGCATCCGGGTGGTGAGGTGGTCGAGCCGGAACAGGTCCTCGAGTTCGCGCGGGTCCTCGGTGCGGCGCTCCATGGTGTCCAGCAGGGTGAGCTGACGGTGCAGCAGCACCTGGGAGCGCCGGGCCAGGTTGACGAAGACCGCCGAGACGCCGCGGCGCAGTTCGGCCTGTTCGACGGCGGCTTCGACGGCGACCCGCTGCACCTCGTTGAAGGCCCGGCCGACCTGGCCGATCTCGCCCGCGCCGAACTCGAGTTGGGGGACTTCGGCGACCACGTCGACGGCCTCGCCGCGGCGCAGCCGGAGCATCACGGAGGGCAGCCGGTGGGCGGACAGGTCGGCGGCGGCGTTGCGCAGGCCGACGAGTTCGCGCACCAGGCGGCGGCCGATGCGGTAGGAGACGACGATGGACAGCACCACGGCGAACAGGCCGATCACACCGGCGACGGCGCCGCGCATCAGGGCGTTGACGGCGTAGGCGTGGGCCTGGTCGCCGATCTTGGCGACCAGCCGGTCGTTGATGGCGTTGATGTCGGCCAGCACCCGGTCGGAGTTCTCGCCCCAGCTGTCGGGTCCGCTGCGGACCTCGCGGGCCCGGTCGGGGGCGTCGTCGAAGGCGTGTTCGGCGGTGGTGAGGGCGCTCCAGGCCTCGCCGGTGCGCAGTTCGTTGTAGTCGGCCTGGTTCTGCGGGTCGAGTTCGGCGACGTAGATCCGGAACAGGGTCTGCTGGGCGTGCATGGCGTCGAGCACGACCTGCTGCTTGCGGGGGTCGGCGGCGGCGGTGGCGCTGCCGGCCCGCAGGGCGCGCATGGCGGCGGTCTCCTGGGCCAGGTAGTCGGCGCCCCGGGTGAGTTCGATCAGGATGGTGCCCTGGCGGGGCAGCGAGCCGCTCTCCTTGGAGACGAAGGAGGACCGGAAGGTGAACACCGGGCCGATCAGGTCGCTGTAGTCCTTGAGGGCGCCGTCCCAGCTCTGCCGCTGCTGGCCGATCTGGCTGCGGATGGCGGCGAGTTGGTCGGCGACGGAGAGGAGGTCGTGGATGCGGGCGCGCTGGTCGCCGTTGAGCTTGCCGGCGTCGCGGCTGCCGACCTGGTAGCGCAGCAGTTGCAGGTCCCGGTCGGTGACGGTCTGGGCCTTCAGGTAGGAGTCGGCGTACGCCTTGTTGGCGGGGTCGGCGAGGCGGAGCACGGCGGCGGCGCGCTCGATCCGCAGGTCCTCGGCGTACTGGTCGGCGGGGGTGCCGAACGCCTGGTAGGTGGCGCTGATGTCGAGCTGGTTCCACACGTCGCCGGTGGTGATCAGCGTGGAGTAGCCCCACAGGCCGCTGAGCGCCGCGATGGGCACCAGGAGCAGCGCGATGATCCTCGCGCGGATCGAGCTGCGGCGCAGGCGCATGTGGGTCCTCTGGTGGTCCTCGGTCGGTGGGGTCGGCGGGGCTCGGGCGGCCGGGGGCAGGGGTGGGTGCTGAGGGGTACGAGAGCCGCGAGCCTACTACTTCCTGACCATCCGTTCGTAGGGTGAATTTGCATCGTTATCGTGTGCTGTCCGGATCGTCCTTCAATGTCCTCGGTGGGGCCGTCCAGGGCCCCGACCTGCGGCACTGTCCCCGGTGCGGGGTGTCGTCGGGCGGTGACTCTGGGCAGCGCCGCCACGATCGGGTAGCTTCGCCGGTGCCGCCGCCGGTTGTGCGAGCCGGGGCGGGATCGGCGGGAACGGGGGTACCGTGCGAGAGTTCAGCAGCCCCGCGCTCGCCAGCTCGGCGGTGACCGGCGGGCTGGCCGACTCGGTGTTCGACCGGGCGGAGCGCGAACCGGGCTTGGTGCAGTTGTCCCGGTGGGCGGACGGCGCCTGGCGGCCGGTGACGGCCGCTCAGTTCCGGGACGAGGTCCTGGCCCTGGCGAGGGGTCTGCTCACCCGCGGGGTGCGCTACGGCGACCGGGTCGCCGTGATGTCCTCGACCCGCTACGAGTGGACGCTGTTCGACTACGCGCTCTGGTCGATCGGCGCCATCCCGGTGCCGGTGTACCCGACCGCCGCGGCCGAGCAGGTCCGCTGGATCCTGGCCGAGACCGCGGCGGTGGCCTGCGTGGTCGAGGACGAGGACCAGGCGATGACGGTCGGTGCGGTCTGCGACGCGCTGCCCGAGCTGACCGGCATCTGGCAGCTGGACCGGGGCTGCGTGGAGCAGCTGATGGCCGACGGCGCGGGGGTGCCGAACGCCCTGGTGCACCGTCAGCGGGTCGGTGTCACCCCGGATTCGCTGGCCAGCGTCATCTACACCTCCGGCACCACCGGCCGCCCGAAGGGCTGCCTGCTGACCCACGGCAACTTCGCGTCCGTCGCCGACGCGGTGCTGGACGGCTGGGCCGAGGTGTTCGCCGACACCCGCGGCGACCAGCCCGCCACCCTGCTGTTCCTGCCGCTGGCCCACGTGTACGGCCGGCTCACCCAGGTCGCGGCGGTCCGCGGCGGGATCCGGATCGGCCACCACGGCCGGCTCGCCACGGACAGCCTGCTGCCCGCACTGGCCGCGTTCCGGCCGACCTTCCTGCACGCCGTCCCGTACATCTTCGAGAAGATCCACCGCCGGGCCCGGGAGGCCGCCGAGGCGTCCGGGAAGCTGGACGTGTTCGTCCAGGCCGAGCAGGTCGCGATCGACTGGGCGAGCGCCTGGGAGCGCCGCGCGCACCGCCGGGGCCCCGGCCCGTCCCCCGCGCTGCGGCTGCGGCACGCCGCGTACGAGCGGCTGGTGTACCAGCGGGTGCGGGCGGTGCTGGGCGGCCGGGTGCGCGCCGTGATGTCCGGCGGGTCCATGCTGGGGCGGGAGTTGGCGCTGTTCTTCGCCGGCGCGGGGATGACGGTGTACGAGGGCTACGGCCTGACCGAGACCTCCGCCGCGATCACCGCCAACCCGCCGGACCGCCCCAAGTTCGGCACCGTCGGCCGCCCCGTTCCGGGCGCGTCGGTGGCGATCGCCGAGGACGGCGAGGTGTGGGTGCGCGGCGGCGGCGTGTTCGCCGGCTACCTCAACCACCCGCGCTGCTCGCAGGAGGCGCTGTACCGCGACTGGCTGGCCACCGGCGACCTCGGCTCGCTCGACGAGGACGGCTACCTGACCCTGACCGGCCGCAAGAAGGAGGTCATCGTGACCTCCAGCGGCAAGAACCTCGCCCCCGCGATCCTGGAGGAACGCGTCCGGGCCCACCCGTTGATCGCCCAGTGCCTGGTGGTGGGCGACAACCGGCCGTACCTGGGCGCCCTGATCACCCTGGACCCGGTGGCGCTCGCGCACTGGTTGAAGGCCCGCGGCCGGCCGCAGCTGGACGTCCGGCAGGCCCTCGCCGACCACGAGCTGCACCAGGAGGTGCAGCGGGCCGTCGCCGCGGCCAACACCACCGTCTCGCGGGCCGAGTCGATCCGCGCCTTCCGGCTGCTGCCGCGTGAATTCACCTTGGAGGAGGGCCTGTTGACCCCCTCGCTGAAGATCCGGCGGGCCGCGGTGGCGGAGCGCTACGCCCAGGACATCGACGAGCTGTACGCCGGCTGACGGCCCGTCGGCGCGGCGCGGACGGCGGGTGTCGACGGGGCGTACAGCGGTTGACCGATCTCCGCCGGTTCCCCTTGACCGCCGGGATTGGTCCAGTCCATTGTGTGCACCGGCCCGGTGCGGCCGGCCTGCGAGCGACCCCCGCCCCTCCCGGGAGTCACGCCTCCTCCCCTCCCCCACACTGGAGTTGATCCGTGCTCAGTTCCGCACGCCGCCGTCTCGCGGCGGCTGCCGCGGCCACCGTGCTGGCCGCCCTCGGCGCCGCGCCGGCCGCGCACGCCGACGCCCCGGCACCCGCCGCCGCCGCACCGGCCCCCGAACTGGCGACGAACGCCGGGTTCGAGATCCCCACCCTGCCGCTCGCCGACCCGGGTTCGATCCCCGGCTGGCACTGCGACGGCACCGAGGGCGCCGTCACCGCGGCGGCCCGCTCCGGCGGCTCCGCGCTGACGATCACCCCGGCCTCCGCCGACTCCGCCGGCCGGTGCACCCAGACCCTCGCGGTGCGCCCCAACACCACGTACAGCTACCGGGCGTGGGTGCGCGGCTCGTACGCCTTCCTCGGCGCCACCGGCACCGGCCACGACGTCCCGCCGGCCTGGACGGCGTCCACCGGCGGCGGCTGGCAGCAGCTGTCCACCACCTTCACCACCGGCGCCGCCACCGCCTCCGTCCAGCTGTACGTGCACGGCTGGTACGGCCAGGGCCCGATCTCGGTCGACGACGTCAGCGTCACCGGCGACTCCCCCGCGCCCGCGTACGCCACCTGGAACGCGCCGACCTCCGACAAGGTGGTCTTCCTGACCATCGACGACGGCTGGTTCCGCGCCCCGGAGGCGGCCCGGCTGATCGCCGACCGCGGGCTGCCGGTCACCGCGTTCCCGCTGCCCATGCCGGAGGGCTTCGAGCCGGACTACTTCAGCCGGATCACCGCCGCCCCCGGCTCGTCGATCCAGGACCACAGTGTGTCGCACCGCGACCTGACGACCCTGTCGCTCGCCGAGCAGCAGGCCGAGATCTGCGACGCCCGCGACGCGGTCGCCGCCCGCTACGGCAGCACGCCCACGCTGCTGCGGCCGCCGTACTTCGCCTTCGACGCCGAGACCCGGCAGGCCGCCGCCAACTGCGGCATCAGGTACCTGCTGACCGCCACCGCCGACTTCACCTCGGGCGCCGCGAACGTCTACCACGGCGGTCCGCTCCAGCCCGGCGACGTGATCATCCTGCACTTCACCGACACCCTGGCGAGCGACCTCCAGCGCGCCCTGGACGCGGCCCGCGAGGCCGGCCTGACGCCGGCGGCGCTCACCGATTACCTGCGATGACCGCCGCCGCCGAAATAAGCTGACGTATCGTCAGTCCGTGGCGGTCCACGAACACCGGTGTCCGGGCCCCTCCCATGGGCCCGGACACCGGCTCATTCACCCGCCGCGAACGTCCGCGCGGACCGGGTGGATCAGACGCCCGCCGCGAACGACGGGAGGTAGCCGTACGCCTGGCCCGAGGAGTTCGGGTGGTAGCTGTCGCTGATCGGCAGGGTGGTGCTGTTCAGCCACTGGCTGGACGAGCCGCAGATCTCGTGGGTGGAGAAGATCGAGCGGACGTCCTTGAAGGTGAAGCCGGCCGCCGCCGCCTGCTTGGAGATCACCGAGTCCAGGGTGTCCGCGGCGCTGTTGATCGCGGTCCGCTTGGTGTCCGAGATGCCGACGATGCAGTTGCCCGGCACCTGGTACAGGTGCGGGTAGCCCAGCACCACCACGTGGGCGTTCGGGGCCTTGGCCTTCATCTGCGCGTACAGGTTGGACAGCTTGCCCGGCAGCGTGTTGGTGGCGTAGCTCTTCGCCGTGTTGACGGCGCTCAGGCAGGAGCTCTCGCTGCTCAGCACGCAGGTCTGCATGGTCGACGCGAAGCCGGCGTCGTTGCCTCCGATGGTGATCGAGACCAGGGTGGTCGAGGAGTTCAGCGCTCCGATCTGGCTGGCGAGCACGTCGTTGGTGGTCGCGCCGGAACAGGCCACGAACGAGAACGACGTCGGGGCGTGCGAGTTCTTCCACAGGTACGGGTAGGCGTTGGTGCTGCGGCTGCAGCTCCCGCTCTCGCTGGTGTAGCTGCCCGAGCCGACGCCGGCCGAGTACGAGTCGCCGAGCGCGACGTAGTTGACGCCGGCCGCGCTCGCCTGGGTGGCGGCGGCCAGGGTGGTGATGGACAGGGCCGCCGCGGTGAGAGCGACGGTTACAGCACGGACGCGAGTCATCTTTCCTCCAATGGGTGACGCAGGCCACACATTGGATACCAGTCAGTAGCCTGGCGGGGAAGCGGTCATGCCAAGAATTTTGACGAACTCTCATCCAACAAACGCCGAATCCGAGCTACGCGCGGAGACCCACCCCTGACCTGGGCTGCGGAAACCCCGCCGAACGACCGCCCGAACGTCCGATCGGCCAATTTCTCACCTGACGCACCGTCACTTCCCGCCCCATCTCTGTGCGCGACGGCCACGTGACACCCCGTGCGGAAATCCCGCCCCACCCCCGCTCATCCGCCCCGGCGGCCGCAGCACGCGAACGGCGCGAACCGGACGAATCGCCACCCCGGGGGCGCGCACGGCAGTCCGTTCAACGGACACCGCGCACCGATTTCCGGACGCCAACTCCCGCGCCGGGCACTGGATTTCCGGCTGCCCGGCACCGGACGACGGCGAGGCCGGGGGGCGACGTCCGGCCGACCGGCACCCGCGCCCGTCGGCCTCGCCGGTCGCCCCGCCGGGGACCGCTCCGGGTCGCGGCCGAGCAGCAGCCGGATCCGCTCCAGCACGCCCCCTCACCGATGGCGGCGGTGATTCCCAGTGCGCGTACGTCGAAATCCTGAGGCACCGTCATGTTTTGGATGCGGTGTACCGTTCGGGCAACTCCGTTTCCACCGGAACCAGTTGGATTTCCCGCCGCACCGTTCGTGCCGCACCGTCACCTCGCCCGCGACGGAGCCCGCCACCGCCACCACGTGCTGTCCGTGCCCGGTCGGCCCGGCGCCGACGGCCGCCGTCGGTCCGGTCGCCCACCACGGCGCTCCCGTCCGTGCCTCCGGGGATCGCCCGCCGCCGGGTGCCGGCCCAAGAGGGCTCAGCGCAAGCGGCAGCCGGCGGGCGGGAGTTCCTCGATCGTCTCGTTGGCGGCGGCCGGCACGCCCAGCACCGCGACGGCCGCCGCCACCGCGGCCCGGGCCTGCTGGAGGCCGGGGGCGCCCCAGCCGAGGAGCTCGACGGCGAGGCCGGGGGCGACCAGCAGGCGGCGGTAGTGCCGGCCGGACGCGGGGTCGGGGGCGGACGGGCCGACGCCGTGGAGCGCGGCGGCCATCCGGACCCGGGCGCACTCGTGGCCGCCGTTCGCGGAGCCGACCCGGTCGTAGAGGTAGCCGAGGTAGACCGGCGGGCCGATCACCGCCTGCGCCTCCTCCCCCGCCTCCCGGGCCAGCGCGGCGCCGGGGTCGCCCGCGTCCTCCGCCTCCAGCGAGCCGCCGGGCAGGCTGACGACGCCGTCGCGCGGGTTGACCAGCGTGAGGACCCGACCGTCGGGTCCGAACAGCCAGCCCCAGGACTGCTTCACCGGGAGGCCGTCCGGGACGCGGACGCCGGGGTGCCAGGGCCACCCCGCGTTCGGTCGGCGCCGGACCCGCCCGAGCAGTTCGGAGATCTCCGGGCTGTACTCGATGCCCATGCCGCTCCCTCCGCACTCCGGGCGGCCACCCTCGCCACCTGATGATCTTCCCCGAACACCCGACCGATGAACAGCCCCGACCGCCACCCGGGTCACCGCCCCACCCGTCCCGTCCGCCCCCGCCGCCCCACGAACCCGGGCCTGTCACCGGCACCTGTGATACTCGGTACCGGCCGGACCACCATGAAAGCGACGAGGAGTGACGGACATGCTGCGGGGAGCTTCGGCGTGAGGCTGCTGCACACCTCGGACTGGCACCTGGGCCGTTCGTTCCACCGGGAGAACCTGCACGACGCGCAGCGCGCGTTCCTCGACCACCTGGTGGCGACGGTCACCGCCGAGCGGGTGGACGCCGTGCTCGTCGCGGGCGACGTGTACGACCGCGCCCTGCCCGGTCTGGAGGCCGTCGCGATGTTCGACGACGTGCTGTGGCGGCTGGCCGAGCTCGGCGTGCCGACGGTCTTCATCAGCGGCAACCACGACTCGGCGCGCCGCCTCGGCGTCGCGTCCCGCCTGATCGAGCGCGCCGGCATCCACCTGCGCACCGACCCGGGGGCCCTCGCCGAGCCGGTGCTGCTCGCCGACGGGCACGGCCCGGTCGCGGTGTACGGGCTGCCGTACCTGGAGCCCGCGCTGGTGCGCGAGCGCCTCGGCCTGGCGAAGGGCGGCCACGAGCAGGTGCTGGCGGCGGCGATGGACTCCGTCCGGGCCGACCTCGCGGCCCGCCCGGCCGGGACCAGGGCCGTGGTGCTGGCGCACGCCTTCGTGACCGGCGGCAAGGAGAGCGACAGCGAGCGGGACATCGCGGTCGGCGGCGTGCAGTCGGTGCCCGCGGGCGTGTTCGACGGGGTGCACTACGTGGCCCTCGGCCACCTGCACGGCTGCCAGACCCTCGCCCCGCACCTGCGGTACTCGGGCTCGCCGCTCGCCTACTCCTTCTCCGAGGCCGACCACCGCAAGTCGATGTGGCTGGTCGACCTGGCCGCCGACGGCTCCGTCGAAGCAGCCCGGATCCCCTGCCCGGCGCCGCGCCGGCTGGCCCGGCTGCGCGGCCGCCTGGCCGAGCTGCTCGCCGCCGAGGAGCACGAGTGGGCCGAGGACGCCTGGGTGCAGGCCACGCTGACCGACCCGGTCCGGCCGACCGACCCGATGGAGCGGCTGCGGGCCCGCTTCCCGCACACCCTGCAGCTGCTGTTCGAGCCGGAGGGCGGCGAGCAGGCCGTGGAGCGGTCGTACGCGCAGCGGGTGAGCGGGCGCAGCGACCGGGAGGTGGTGGAGGGTTTCGTCGCCCACGTCCGGCCGGGGCGGGAGCTGGACGGCACCGAGCGGTCCTGGCTGCTGGAGGGCCTGGAGTCGGTGCGCCGCAGCGCCGCCGACCGGGCCGAGGAGAGCGGCCGATGACGCCCCGTCGGCAGCACCGGCACCTGACGCACCGCCACTTCCCCGGGGGGACCGCCTGATGAGGCTGCACCAGCTCACCGTCACCGCGTTCGGCCCGTTCGCCTCGACGGAGCGGATCGACTTCGACCGCCTCACCGCGTCCGGCCTGTTCCTGCTGCGCGGGGCGACCGGCGCGGGCAAGAGCAGCGTGCTGGACGCGGTCTGCTACGCGCTGTACGGCGAACTGCCGGGCTCACGCCGGAGCAACGGCGTGCGCAGCGACCACGCCGACCAGGGCCGCCGCACCGAGGTGGTGCTGGAGGCGACGCTCGGCGGCCGGCGGTTGGAGATCACCCGCAGCCCGGAGCAGCCGCGGCCGAAGAAGCGCGGCTCGGGTTTCACCCTGGACAAGGCGCAGACGCTGCTGCGCGAGTGGGTCGCGGACGCCGGGGAGGGCGAGCCGGGCTGGATCGCGCTCAGCAGGTCGCACCAGGAGGCCGGCGAGGAGCTGACCCGGCTGCTCGGCATGAGCCGGGACCAGTTCTGCCAGGTGGTGCTGCTGCCGCAGGGCGACTTCGCGCGGTTCCTGCGCGCGGACTCCAAGCAGCGCGCCGACCTGCTGGGCAAGCTGTTCGACACCGGCCGGTTCGAGCAGCTGGAGCGCTGGACGGCGGACCGCCGGCTCCGCCAGGAGCACGAGGTCCAGGCGGGCCGGCAGAAGCTGCGCGACCTGGTGGCCCGCGCCGAGGAGGCGGCCGGGCCGCTCGCCGCGGACGCCGCCGCGCACCGGCCGGACGAGAACGCGTCGGCGGCCGACGCGCTGGCCTGGGCCGCGATGCTGCGCGGCACGGCCGCGGAACGGGTCGCCGCGACGGGGCTGGCGCTGGACGCCGCGGAGTCCGCCCGAGCCGGGGCCCGCGCGCAGCTGGACGCGCAGACCGCCCTGGCGGACCGGCAGCAGCGGTACCGCTCCGCGCACCAGCAGCAGCTGCGACTCGCCGACGCCGAACGGGAGTCGGCCGCCGACCGGGCCGTGCTGCGCACCGCGCTGGCCGCCGAGGCGCTGGCCCCGCTACGCGCCCTGCACCGGGGTGCGCTGGCCGCGCACACCGCGGCGGCCGACGCCGAGTCCGCGCACCGCTCCGCGCTCGCCGCCCGGGCCGCCGCGCCGTGGGCCGCCCGGCTGCTCGGCGAGGTCCGCTCCCCCGAGCAACTCGCCGCCGCCGAGCGCGTGTTGCGCGCCGAGGCGGCGTCGCTGGCGGCTGCCCGCGCGGACGAGGAGCGGCACGCCCGGCTGCTGGCCGAACGCGCGGAGCTGGCGGCCGAGCAGAAGCGGGCGGACGATCTGGCGGAGGAGTCGCAGGACTGGCTGGGCGGCTACGACGACCAGTTGAAGCAGCTGCACGCCGAGCTCGACGCGGCCCGCGACGCGCACGCCCTGCTCACCCGGCTCGACGCCGAGCACGCCGAGTCGACGGCCCGCCAGGACGCGGCGCGTCGACACCTGCGGCTGCGGGGCGCGCTGGCCGACGCGGAGGCGGAGGTCCGGGTCCGGACCGACGCCGCGCTGGCCGCCCGGGCCCGCACCCTGGACCTCCAGGAGCGCCGACTCGCGGGCATGGCGGCCGAGTTGGCCGCCCAGCTGACCGTCGGCGAGCCGTGCCGGGTCTGCGGCTCGCCCGAGCACCCGGCCCCGGCCCGCCCGTCGGCCGGGCAGGTCACGGCCGACGACGAGCAGCGCGCCCGCGCCGCCCAGCAGGCCGCCGAGGGCGAACTCGACGCCGCCAAGCACCGGCTGGCCGCCCTCCAGGTGGAGGCGGCGGCCGCCGGGACCGCCGCCGGCGGCCGCACGGTCGCCGAACTCGCGGCCGAACTCGACGGGTTGACGGCGCGACGGCGCGAAGCCCTGCACACCGCGGAGCGGCTGGTGCCGCTGGGCCAGCGGGTGGAGCGGCTCGAACACGAACGCCGGGCGCGCAGCGAGCGGCTGCGCCAGGCGGGCGAGCGCGGCGCCGTCCTCGCGGACCGGCTGGGCGCCGTCGCGGCCGAACTCGACGCGTTGGCCGGACGGATCGCCGCCGCCCGCGGTGACGCCCCGTCGGTCGCGGCCCGCGCCGCCGCGGTGGACGCGCTCGCCGCCGCCGTCACCGCCGTCCTCGACGCGGCCCGCGGCACCGCCGAGACCGCCGCCCGCCTCGCCGAGGCCGCCGACGCCCTGGGGCGGGCCGCCGCTGACGCCGGTTTCGCCGACCTGGCGGCGCTGGCGGCCGCCGAACTCCCCGCCCACCGGCGGGAGGCCCTGCGGCGGCAGTTCGAGCAGTTGGACGCCGCGCGCGAGCAGGCCGCCGCCCGGCTCGCCGATCCGGAGCTGCGCGCCGCCGCCGAACTCCCGCCGGCGGACGTCGCGGCCGCGCGCGCCGCCGAGGAGGACGCCACGGCCGCCCTGCGCGCCGCCGACGCGGCGCACCGCACGGCGCTCGACCGGGTCGGCGCGCTGGCCCGGATCACCGAGGCGCTGACCGCCCTCGCCGACGCCTTCGCGCCCGTCCTGGACGCGTACGCCCGGGTCAGCCGGCTGGCGGCGCTGCTCGCCGGCGCGCCCGCCGAGAACGCCCTGCGGATGCGCCTGGAGTCGTACGTCCTGGCGGCCCGCCTGGAGCAGGTCGCCGCGGCGGCCAGCCAGCGGCTGCTGAGGATGTCCGGCGGCCGCTACACCCTGGTCCACAGTGACGGCCTGGTCTCCGGCACCAAGCGCTCCGGGCTCTCGCTGAACGTCGTGGACGCCTGGACCGGCCGCGAACGGGACACCGCCACCCTCTCCGGCGGCGAGTCCTTCTTCGCCTCCCTCGCGCTCGCCCTCGGCCTCGCCGACGTCGTCACCGACGAGGCCGGCGGCATGCCCCTGGACACCCTCTTCATCGACGAGGGCTTCGGCACCCTGGACGAGAACACCCTGGAGGAGGTCATGGACGTCCTCGATTCGCTCCGCGAACGCGACCGCGCGGTGGGCATCGTCAGCCATGTCGCCGACCTCCGCACCCGCATTCCCGCGCAGCTCCTGATCCGCAAGCACCGGCACGGCTCCACCACCCACCACACCACCCGCGAGGACGCCTGAGGGCCCGTCACGCCGTGGGCGCCGCCAGGAAGTCGGCCACCAGCCGTCCCCAGTTCCTGATGTCCGCGAGGGTCCCGGCGGTGTGCAGCCGGGCGTCGGGGAGGTGGGCGGCGAGGGTGCGGGCGGTGCCGGCGGGGTGGACGGGGTCGGTGGGCCAGGCGAGGACCAGAGCGGGGTGCGGGAGGTCGCGCAGGCGCTCGGGGGCGGGCAGGTCGGCTTCGGCGGCGGCCCGGAGGATGGCCGGGACGAGGTGCTCGGCGGCGTCGAACTCCGTCGCGTACTGGGGTGCTTCGGTGAGCACGGCGGGCGGTCCGCCGATCTTCGCGGCGGCCCTGAGGGTGGCCGTGCCGCGCCGCTCCACCAGGGCGGCGGCGGCTCGCAGCCCGGCCCGGCGGGGCTCGCGGGCCGCCCAGGCGACGGCCGGGACGGCGAGGACCAGGCGGTCGAACCGTTCGGGCCGGGCGAGCGCGGCCCACAGGACCGTCGCGCTGCCCATGGACGCGCCGATCCCGGTGACGGGGCGGTCCGGCGAGAGGTGGTCGCAGAGCGCCAGCAGGTCGGCGGCGAGCGCGGGGTAGCCGTAGTCCGCGGGGACGGGCCGGCCGGTCGAATGCCCGTGTCCGCGCGCGTCGTAGCGGGCCAGGCGGTGGGTCGCGGTCAGCGGCGTCCAGTCGAACAGCCCGGCGCGCCGCTCGTGGGCGCGACTGGAGAGCGAGCCGTGGGCGTGCACGGCGAGCGGGCCGGGGCCGCCGGCGGTCTCGAAGGCGAGCGTGGCGTGCGGGCGTTCCAGCAGGCCGGTGGCGGTCGGTGCGGTCGTGGTCATCGGGCGGGCCGTCCGACGGTCCGTCAGCCGGAGCAGGCGGCGCGCTGGGCCTGCTGCCAGGTGCAGACGGGGCACAGGGTGGCGCCGGCGGTCTCGGCCGGGAACTCGGTCTCGCCGCCGCACAGCACGCACGCGGCGCGCTCGCCGGGTCCGCCGGGCTGCAGTCCGCGGCGGGCCCGCTCGGGGTCGGCGGCCACCTCGCAGATCTGCTCGGCGTCCGCGACGGGCCTCTCGGTCTCTGCCATGCCTCCAGGGTACGTCGCCCTGCCGTCCGGGCCCCGCCCCCACATCGGGGGCCCGGGTGCTCCAACAGGTGCGGTGGGAAGGGTCAGCCGAAGAAGGACAGGCGCAGCGTGCGTTCGGGGTTGTCGCCGTTGGTGTCGATCAGGACGACCGACTGCCAGGTGCCGAGGGCGAGTTGTCCGCCGACCACGGGCAGGGTGGCGTGCGGGGCGACCAGGCCGGGCAGCACGTGGTCGCGGCCGTGGCCGGGGCTGCCGTGGCGGTGGCGCCAGCGGTCGTCGGCGGGCAGCAGCTCGCGCAGGATGGCGAGCAGGTCGTCGTCGCTGCCGGAACCGGTCTCGATGACGGCGATGCCGGCGGTGGCGTGCGGGACGAACACGTTCAGCAGGCCGTCGCGTCCGCCGGCGACGTCCCGGAGGAAGGCGTGGCAGCGGTCGGTGATGTCGAGGGCGGTCTCCCTGGGGCCGGTGGTCACGTCGAGCGTGGTGGTGCGGAAGGTGTCGGACATGGGGCCATCCTGGCCGATCTTGAGGCGGCTCCCCCAGGCCCGGCGGACGAACGCCACCCGACCGCAAGGTGGCCCGCCAGGGCGCGCCAGCGCACCGCAACAGCGCGCCAGGGGACGGCGGTTCGGATCCGGGGACGCCGAAAGCCCGACGGACCCGTGGTCCGTCGGGTGCGCGGTGACGGGCGGCGGGACCGCCCGTCCTCACGTCGGCGTGCTCAGCCCCGGCTGCCGAACATGCTGCGCTTGAGGCGGCGCAGCGGGGCCATCAACGAGACCCGCACGGAGCGCCGGGGCACGGCGACCGGGACGCTGGGTCCACGCGGCGTCAGCTCTCTTATCAAACCGAGGGCTTCCGCCGTGTCCACCGCCGAGAGCGCGGGCGCGCCGAGCACGGCGAGGTGTCGGTCGATCCGGCGGCCGGTCGCGCCGACGCCGCACTGGATCGCGGGCACCCGGGGCCGCGTCCGCACTTGCATCTGTTCCATCTGTTTCCCACCCCTACGAGGCGCCAGGGCCGTGAGGCGAAGACTATCCGGCTATGACGGCCTTCACACAACCGTCCTGGTGTTCTGCCACCGTATCGTGCGAACGGAAGTGACGCTCCACCCGAGGACGGTGGCATCGGTCACGACTGCGCATCGGTTGATGGTGCACCATCCAAGCATGACCGGGCGTCAGGTGCTGCGGCGGCTCGGGTCGTTCGTGGGGCGCACCGCCGCAGCGGGGCGCGCGGGGCGCACACGCGTGCACCCTTCCCGCACCGGTTCGACCCCGGATCGGCCCGGCATCGCCGGAGCATCCCCACAACCCCCGCCCGGCCTGCGACAGTTCGGCCTCACACCAGTTCGACCTCGCGCGGCGGCCGGCGGTCCCGGGGCGGGTCGAGGACGGCGGAGACGCCGTAGCCGCACAGGCCGAGGCCGAGCAGTGCGGTGAGGACCAGGACGGCGACCCAGGCGGAGGGCTGGTGCCAGGCGATCCGGCCGCCGTAGCGGACCAGGCCGGCCAGGCCGAGCAGTCCGGTGAGCACCAGCGCGGCCATGCCGCTGCGGACCCGGCGCAGTTCGGCCTCGCGGCTGGCCAGCAGCAGCGCGACGCCGAAGGCGACGGCCCAGACGCCGAGTGCGCGGACGTCGAGCGGGCGGGCGGTCCACGGCCAGTGCGCGGCGAACCCGGCGGGGCGCAGCGCGAGGACGGCGCCGAGCACGGCCAGCACGGCGCCGCCGCTGACCATGGGCGCGGTGACCCACCAGGGCAGGCGCGGGGCGCGGACGGGGGCGGGGCCGCGGGTGAGGCACTGGGCGCCGAGGGCGATCAGGCCGATCGGCGGGGCGGCCAGGTGGACGGCGAGCCAGCCCCAGGCGCCGAGGAAGCCGAGGACGGGGCCGCCGTCCAGGTGCAGGGCGGGGCGGTCGGCGAGGGTGGCGGCGAGCATCAGCAGCATCAGCAGGCAGCTCGCGGCGGTGACCACCCGGACCTCGGCCCAGCTGCGGGCGCGGGCGGCGAGCAGCAGCATGACGGCGGCGCCCCCGTACGCGGAGCCGAGCAGGGTGGCGGTGACGGGGGACATCGCCCAGGCGAACAGGCTGTCGGTGGAGCCGGCGGCGGGCCACAGGGTGAGGAAGGTCCAGGCGGCGGCCAGGGCGAGCGGGCCGAGCACGAGAGCGCGCAGGACGGGGCTGACCGGCCGCACAGGCGGTGTGCTGGGCATCCTTCTCCGACCCCCTTGTCAGACGTGGCGTCAATATAGGAGCGGCCGCCGGGCCGGGCAATGGGCTGCGCACGGTCTGCGCACCGGGTCCCGACGGCCGCGCAACCCAGAGTTCAGAAATTGAACACATACGAGGGATTGACGCCGCCGAAACCTCCAAGCAATATCTGTATCGACACGGGATCACGGGTCGCGCCCGCTCATCCCCGATCGCTTGTGTTCGAGTATGAACGAATCATCTGATCGTCACACCACAGTCTTCCGGCACCACAGAGAGTCACATCACGGCCGTCTCGACGCTGCGGCGGCCCGACTCCGGAGTGGTGCACGGACCGGCGGTCGACCGTTGAGGGTCGGTCGGACCGCCAACCGGACTGCCGGTGCCGCCGCTGGAACGGCGCGGCACCGGCGGTCGCGTTCTCTTCGGTGAGCGCAGTACGCCGCCCGCGGCACCCCGGCCACCCCGACCACCTGCGCCCGGGGTGCCGCGGCTCCGGCCGCGCCCGGAGGCCGCACGGAGGCGCTCGGTAGAGTGGGCGGGGACCGGGCGACCTGCCGGAGCCACCCCATCCCTTCGCGGAGTGAACGCACGTGCCACCCCTGCTCAGCATCGTCCTGCCCGTCCACGGCGTGGAACGCTTCCTGCCGCAGTGCCTGGACTCGCTCCGGGCCGACGGGGCCGCCCCCGGCGAGGTCGAACTGATCGCGGTGGACGACCGCTCCCCCGACCGCAGCGGCGCCCTGCTGGACGCGCACGCCGCCGGCGACCCCCGGATGCGGGTCCTGCACCTGACGGAGAATCAGGGGCTCGGCGGTGCCCGCACCGCCGGCCTCGCCGAGGCCACCGGCACCTACGTCTGGTTCGTCGACAGCGACGACTGGCTGCCCGAGGGCACCATCGACGCGGTCCTCGCCGAGCTGCGCGCCGAGACCACCCGCGACGTGCCCGCCGACGTCCTGCTCACCGACTTCACGCACGTCTACCACGACGGCGGCGAGGAGCCGAACCCCTGGCGGCACGTGCTGGCCGGCTCGCCGCTGGTGTCCGGCTGCACCGCCGCCGAGCACCCGGCGCTGTTCAACTCGGTGCTCGCCGTGTGGAACAAGATCATGCGCCGGCAGTACCTGCTCGACCTCGACGTGCACTTCGGCCGCGGCCACTACGAGGACATCTCGGTCACCTACCCGCTGCTGCTGGCCGCCGACCGGCTGGTCTACCTCGACCGCCCCTGTTACCGCTACCGGCGCGGCCGCCCCGGCGCGATCACCGCCACCGCCTCCGCCAAGCACGCCGACGCCTTCGCCCAGTACGACGCGATCTTCGCCTTCCTGGACCGCAACGAACGGGCCGACCGGCTGCGCACCCTGGTCTTCGACCGCACCGTCAAGCAGGCCCTCACCATCTACGACACCCCCGGGCTGGTCCCGGTCGAGCTGCGCGCCGAGTTCTTCGCCCGGATCACCGGCCACTTCGCCAAGCACCGCCCGGCCGGCTACCACTACCCGTCCGGCGTGCGCGGCATCCAGTACCGGCTGGCCGCCCGCGGCTCCCGGCGGGCCTACGCCGAGCTGCGCCGCGGCGGCCGGCTGCCGGGCGCCGTGAAGCGCGGCACCCGGGCGGTCGCGCCCGGGGTGAAGAAGGCGGTACGCAGCAGCGCCCGGTTCACCGCGTACAACGCGTTCCGGCGACTGCCGATCGACGAGCACCTGGCGGTGTACGCCGCGTACTGGCACCGCGGGTACGCATGCAACCCGGCGGCGATCTACGAGAAGGCCAGGGAGCTGGCCCCGCAGGTGCGCGGCGTGTGGGTGGTGGAGAACGCGGCGCGGGCCGCGACGCTGCCGGACGGCGTGCCGTACGTGATCGTCAACACCCCGGCCTACCTGAAGGCGATGGCCACCGCCAAGTACTTCGTCAACAACGTCAACTTCCCGCACACCATGGCGAAGCGGACCGGCACCGTGCACGTGCAGACCCAGCACGGGACACCGCTGAAGGCGATGGGCATGGACCTGGTGGACCACCCCGTCGCGGCGGACGGGATGGACTTCGAGCGGCTGCGCGAGGCGGTGGCGCGCTGGGACTACCTGGTGTCGCCGAACCCGCACACCAGCGAGCACTTCGCCCGGGCGTTCCCCGGCACCTACCAGATCCTGGACACCGGCTACCCGCGCAACGACCGCCTGGTGCACGCCACTTCGGAGGAGTGCGCTCGGGTGCGCCGGGAGCTGGGCATCGCCCCCGGGCAGCGCACCGTGCTGTACGCGCCGACCCACCGCGAGTCCCGGGGCGGCTACCTGCCGCTGCTGGACCTGCCGGCGCTGGCCGAACGGCTGGGCCCGGGCTGGACGGTGCTGGTGCGCACCCACTACTTCCACGACGGCGGCGCGGGCGACCTGACGGCGAGGGAGGGCTCGGCCCGGCTGCTGGACGTCTCGGACCACCCGTCGGTGGAGGACCTGTACCTGGCGGCGGACACCCTGGTCACCGACTACTCCTCGATGATGTTCGACTACGCGGTGCTGGACCGGCCGATCGCCGTGTACGCCCCCGACTGGGAGGAGTACCAGCAGGTCCGCGGCGTCTACTTCGACCTGATGAAGGAGCCTCCGGGCGCGGTCGCCACCGAGCAGGACGCGCTGACCGAGGCGCTGCTGGCGGGCGACCCGGAGCCGGCCGCCCGCCAGCGCTTCCGCGAGCGGTTCTGCCCGTGGGACGACGGCCGGGCCGCCGAGCGCGTGGTCAGCCGGATCTTCCCGGTCCGCCGCTGACCCCCTCCGACGGCTCCCGTCCCACCTGGTGGGAAAACGCTTTCCCACCAGGTGGGCGTGACGAGGATCGCAGCGGCGCGATTGCGGCGGGTGGTGGACGGGCGGCGGGGGGAGTGTCGTAGTCTGCGGTTCGAACCCAGTGGTCCGACCTCCGTCCGAGCCGCGTGCCCGCCCCTCGGCAGGCACCGCACTTGGGCCCCGGGCGGTCCGACATCCGGCCAGGGAGGGCCAGTGATCGACCTCGTCACCAAGCTCGTGCTCAAGCCCCTCGCGAGGGCCGTCTACCGGCCCACCATCGAGGGCCTGGAGAACGTGCCGAGAAAGGGCGGAGTGATCCTGGCGAGCAATCACCTGTCGTTCGTGGACAGCGTGGTGATCCCGCTGGCGGCGCCGCGTCAGGTGTTCTTCCTGGCGAAGGCCGAGTACTTCACCGGCACCGGCCTCAAGGGCGCGATCTCCCGGTACTTCTTCACCCACGTGATCAACGCCGTGCCGGTCGAGCGCGGCAGCGTCCGGGCGGCCACCGCCTCGCTGGAGGAGGGTCTGGAGATCCTCAACTCCGGCCGGGCGTTCGGCATCTACCCGGAGGGCACCCGCTCGCTGGACGGCCGCCTGTACCGCGGCAAGACCGGCGTCGCCTGGCTGGCGCTGACCGCCGGCGTGCCGGTCGTCCCGGTCGCCCTGGAGGGCCCGCAGCACATCCTCCCGGTCGGGAAGCGCATTCCGCGGCTGCGGAAGATCACCGTCAGGTTCGGCGAGCCGCTGCGCTTCGACGACCTGCACGGCCAGGCCCGCTCCGCGAAGGCCCGCCGGCAGGTCACCGACGAGGTGATGGCCGCCATCCAGAAGCTGTCCGGCCAGGAGCTCGCCGACCAGTACAACGAAGTGCCGAAGGCCGCCTGACGCCCCGTCAGCCCGCCGGCGACGGCACCGGCGCCTCCCGGTCGAGCAGCGCGGCGTACCGGCCGTTCCGGGCCACCAGCTGGTCGTGGGTGCCGAGTTCGACGATCGCACCGCGGTCCAGGACGGCGATCTGGTCGGCGTCCCGGACGGTGGACAGCCGGTGTGCGATGGTGATCGTGGTGCGGCCCTCGGCCAGTGCGTCCAGCGCCTGCTGGACGGCCAGCTCGGTCTGGTTGTCCAGCGCGCTGGTGGCCTCGTCCAGGATCAGCACCGGCGGGTTGCGCAGCACGGTGCGGGCGATCGCCAGCCGCTGCTTCTCGCCGCCGGAGAAGCGGTAGCCGCGCTCCCCCACCAGGGTGTCGTAGCCGTCCGGGAGTTCGGCGATCATGTCGTGGATCTGCGCGGCCTTCGCGGCGGCGACCAGCTCCTCGTCGGTGGCGTCGGGCTTGGCGAACCGCAGGTTGTCGGCGACCGACGCGTGGAACAGGTAGGTCTCCTGCGAGACGACGCCGACCGCCCGGGCCAGCGTCTCGAACGACAGCTCCCGCACGTCCACCCCGTCGATCAGCACCCGTCCGCCGGTGACGTCGTACAGGCGCGGCACCAGGTAGGACAGCGTGGACTTGCCCGACCCGGTCTCGCCGACCACGGCCAGCGAGCCGCCCGCCGGCACGGTCAGGTCGATCGCGGCCAGCGTGGGCCGGTCCTGCCCGGGCCGGTAGTGGAACTCGACGTCCTCGAACCGCACGTCGCCGCGGATCCGCTCCAGCCGGACGGGGTGTGCGGGCTCGTCGATCTCCACCGGCAGGTCCAGGTACTCGAAGATCCGCTGGAACAGGGCCAGCGAGGTCTGCACGTCCACGCCGGTGGACAGCAGGCCGACGGTGGGGCGGAACAGGCCCTGCTGGAGCGAGACGAACGCGACCAGGGTGCCCAGCGAGACGATCGGCGCACCGGCCGCGGTGGCCAGCCCCGCCGCCCAGTAGATCAGCGCCGGCATCGCCGCCATCACGATCCCGATGGTCGACATCCGCCACCGGCCGGCCATGCTGGAGCGCACCTCCAGCGCCGCCAACTCGTCCGACTGGGCGGCGAATTCGCTGGTCAGAGAGGCGGAGCGGCCCATCGTACGGCCGAGCATGATGCCGCTGACGGACAGTGACTCCTGGACGGCGGAGGAGAGTCTGGCGAGCTGGCGCTGCCGCTCCCCGGTGATCTTCTTCCGTTCCCGGCCGACCCGGCGGCTGATCCAGACGAACACCGGGAGCAGCAGCAGCGAGACGATCGTCAGCCGCCAGTCCAGTGCGACCATCGCGGCGACGCTGGCCACCACGGCCGTCAGGTTCGACACCAGCGAGGTCGCGGTGCCGGTGACGGTGGCCTGCATCCCGCCGATGTCGTTGGCGATCCGGGACTGCACCTCACCGGTGCGGGTCCGGGTGAAGAACGCCAGCGACATCCGCTGCAGGTGCCGGTAGACCGCCGTCCGCAGGTCGTGCATGACCCGCTGCCCGACGGTGGTCGAGATCAGCGTCTGCAGCACGTTGAGGACGCTGGTGATCACGGCGGCCGCGATCATCCCGAGCGCGAGCAGGGTCAGCAGCCCCGTCCGCCGCTCCGGTATCGCCGTGTCCAGCACTGCCCGCAACAGGAACGGCGTCACCACCGACACCACCGCGGACGCCGCCACCAACGACCCCACCAGGGCCAGCCGCCCGGCGTACGGCCGGAACAGCCCCACGATCCTCCCCACCTGCGCCGGCCGCCTCTCCGCCCCCGCGGGCGGCTCCCACTCGATCCGATCCACTCGCACGGAAGCCTCCTGGCAGCCGACGGACATGACCCTGCGAGTTTAACGAGCTTCACTCACCATTAGCAAACCTAATTATCTGGAGCCCCGTCGGCGGGCGCGAGAACAGGAGCGCGACGGGCGGGGCGGGCGGGTGCGAGAACGGGGCGCGGGGACGTGTGCGGGCCGTGGAGGTGTCGGCGGGATCGCTTCCCCGCGCCCCGGGAGGGTCAGCCGGTCCTGTAGTCGCGGCCCGCCTTGGTGGAGAGGCCGCCGAGGCCGCCGAGCGGGAGGATCCGGGCGGCGGTGACGGCGGCCTTGTAGCGCTTGCCGGGGACGGAGAGCGGGCGGTTGCGGGCGAGGTCGCGGAGGGACTCGTCGACGACGCGGTCCGCGGTGAGCCAGCCCCAGGCGGGGATGGAGGAGGTGCCCATGCCGGCCCGCTGGTGGAATTCGGTCCGGGTGAAGCCGGGGCAGAGGGCCTGGAGCCGGACGCCGCTGCCGGCCAGGTCGCGGGCGATGCCGAGAGTGAAGTTGACGACCCATGCCTTGGTCGCGCCGTAGGTGCCCCGCGGGACGAACGCCGCCACCGAGGCGACGTTGACGATCCCGCCGAAGCCGCGCTCGCGCATCCCGGGGACGGCTGCCGTGGTGGTGCGCAGCACGGCCTCGACGTGGACCTTGAGCATGTCGAGTTCGTCCTGGACCGGAACGTCCAGGTACGCGCCGCGGTTGCCGAAGCCGGCGTTGTTGATCAGCAGGTCGACGGGCCGGGCGTCGTCCCGCAGCCGCTCCTCGACGGCGCCGATGCCGACGTCGGTGGCGAGGTCGGCGGCGAGGGTCTCGACCTGGACGCCGTAGCGGCCCGCGAGTTCCTCGGCGGACTGCCGCAGGCGCTCGGTGTCGCGGGCGACCAGCACCAGGTCGCGGCCGTCGCGGGCGAGGCGGCGGGCGAAGGCGGCGCCGATGCCGGCGGTGGCGCCGGTGATGAGAGCTGTGGTCATGGGCCCGACCGTACCGGGCGGTAGCCGGCCGTCGCACCGACCCGGCCCCGCAGGGCCGTCGGCTCTTCGAGGGATGCGCGGGGCGAGGGCGGCGCGCCCCGTCGTGGCGTTGGTCGGATCACCCTACGGTTTCGGGCAAACGCCGCTGTCCCACGCGGCGTCCGCCTCGTCCAGGAGAAACTGATGCTGTTCCAGCTTCGCCCCCGCTCCATAGAAGTCGCGCGCCCGGCCCGTCCCCGACCCCGGCGGTCCTGACGGCCGGCGCGCCTTCGCCCACTCGGGCCCGCCCCGTCTCCACGGGGCCGGGCCCGTCGCACGTTCGGCCGCCCCACCACCCGAGCACCTGACGACCTGTCGACATGTCGGCTCACCCGGCACCCGCCCCCACGGCTCCCGGAACTCCCCCGGGGCATCCCCCCATAGCACTTGATACTGACCGGTAAGTAATCCCGTCCGAACTATTGACGGACCGTCAACAGCTCGGGATTCTCGGGAAACCCGCCGCCTCCCCCGAGCCGAGAGGTGACCATGACCGGTAACCATCGCGCCAGGAACGTCCTCGCCCGCCTGCTGCCGCTGCTCCTGCTCGCGGCGGCGCTGGTCAGTGGCGCCATGCCTGGCCCCAACGCCCGTGCCGCCGACGGGTGGTGGAATCCCACCGCGCGGCCGGCGCCGGACTCGCAGATCAACGTGACGGGCGAACCGTTCCGCGGCACGGCCGCCGACGGCAGCGTCCGCGGCTTCGTCGACGCGCACAACCACCTGATGTCCGCCGAGGGTTTCGGCGGCCGGGTGATCTGCGGCGCCGCGTTCTCCCCGCAGGGCGTCGCGGACGCGCTGAAGGACTGCCCGGAGCACTACCCGGACGGTTCGCTCGCCCTCTTCGAGAACGTCACCGGCGGCGCCGACGGCCACCACGACCCGGTCGGCTGGCCGACCTTCGCCGACTGGCCGGCCCACGACTCGCTCAGCCACCAGCAGGACTACTACGCCTGGGTGGAGCGCGCCTGGCGCGGCGGCGAGCGGATCCTGGTCAACGACCTGGTGACCAACGGCCTGCTGTGCTCGATCTACCCGTACAAGGACCGCGGCTGCGACGAGATGGACGCCATCCGCACCGAGGCGCGTGAGTCGTACGAACTCCAGGCGTACGTCGACGCGATGTACGGCGGCCCCGGCAAGGGCTGGTTCCGCATCGTGACCGATTCCGATCAGGCCCGATCGGTGGTCGAGCAGGGCAAGTTGGCGGTCGTGCTCGGAGTCGAGACCTCCGAGCCGTTCGGGTGCAAGCAGATCCTGGACGTGCCGCAGTGCGACCGGGCAGCGATCGACCGCGGGCTGGACGAGCTGTACGCGCTCGGTGTCCGCAGCATGTTCCTCTGCCACAAGTTCGACAACGCGCTGTGCGGGGTCCGGTTCGACGAGGGCACTACCGGAGTGGCCGTGAACGCCGGGCAGTTCCTGTCCACCGGCACCTTCTGGACCACCGAGCAGTGCACCGGCCCGCAGCACGACAACCCGATCGGGCTGCCCACCGCACTGGCCCGGGGGATGCTGCCGGCCGGGGTGGAGCTGCCCACGTACTCGGCGTCCGCGCAGTGCAACACCCGCGGGCTGACCGAGCTCGGCGACTACGCGCTGCGCGGCATGATGAAGCGCCACATGATGCTGGAAGTCGACCACATGAGCGTCAAGGCGGCGAGGAGCGCGTTCGAGGTGCTCGAGTCGCAGGCCTACCCGGGAGTGATCTCCAGCCACAGCTGGATGGACCTCAACTGGACCGAACGCCTGTACAAGCTGGGCGGGTTCGCGGCCCAGTACCCGCACGACGCGAACGGCTTCGTGGCGGAGGCGAACCGCACCAAGGCGCTGCGCGACCAGTACCGGGTCGGCTACGGCTACGGCAGCGACCTGAACGGCGTCGGCGGCTGGCCGGGCCCGGTCGGCACGGGCGCGCCCAACGCGGTGACCTACCCGTTCCGCAGCGCGGACGGCGGCTCGGTGCTGGACCGTCAGGTGACCGGCTCCCGCACCTGGGACGTCAACACGGACGGTGTGGCGCACGCCGGACTGCTGCCGGACTGGATCGAGCAGATCCGACTGAGCGGCGGCCAGGGCGTGGTGGACGACCTGATGAAGGGGGCGCAGTCCTACCTCGGCACCTGGCGGGCCACCGAACGGTACTCCGCCGGCCGGGAGTTGGCGACCGGCGCGGCGGCCTCCGCCAGCTCCTCGGAGTGGAACCCGTTCACCTCCTACCAGCCCGGCCGGGCGGTGGACGGCGACCGCTCGACCCGCTGGGCCAGCGACTGGAGCGACGACCAGTGGCTGGGGGTGGACCTGGGCGCGGTGCGCACCGTGGACCGGGTGACGCTGGACTGGGAGCGCGCCTACGCCGCCGGCTACCGGATCGAAGTGTCCACGGACGGCAGCACCTGGCGCACCGTCTGGTCGACGTCGGCGGGCGACGGCGGGCTCGACACCGCCGCGTTCGCCCCGACGGCGGCCCGGTACGTGCGCTTCCACGGCACGGCGCGGGCCACCCAGTGGGGGTACTCGCTGTACGAGCTGTCGGTGCACGGCAGCTGATTCCGCCGCCCCGCACCGCCACGCGGTCCGACCACGGGACCGTCCGAATGTGACGAGCGGACAATCGGCCTCCCTGGGCCGATTGTCCGCTCGTCATCATGTCAGGGTCGTGGTCACAGGGCGGTCGCCGTCATGCGACGGTCGCCGTCGCGTGGTGCTCCGACCGACCGTCACTCCGCCTTGCCGGCACGGGCCTTCTGGTCGGCCTGGCCGCCCGCTCCGACCGGACGCAGGCGGGTGTCGGCGGTGGCCTTCAGCTGGGGCGCGAGCCGGGCCACGTCGCGGGAGCCGACCGCGGCGATCAGGCCGGGCAGCACGGCCCGGATCGGCTGCATGCCGCGCAGCCAGGCCTGCGCGTAGACGTGCGCGGAACGGCGGCCGATGCCGGCCACCAGGCGGTCCACGGCCGGGCCGATCGGGTAGGTCTTGTTGGCGGGCCAGGGCAGCTTGGCCCGCATCTGCCGCAGCACCGCGTCCTCGTCGGCCCCGCGCACCATGTCGGTGTCGGTCCAACTGAGGTATCCGACGCCGACCTTGACGCCCTGGTAGGCGACCTCGGCGCGCAGCGCGTGGGCGAAGGACTCGACCCCGGCCTTGGAGGCGCAGTAGGCGGACATCAGCGGCGCGGGGGTGAGCGCGGCCAGCGAGGCGATCTGCAGCAGGTAGCCGCGGCTCTCGGCAAGCGCGGGCAGGAAGGCCCGGGCGGTGGCGACGGAGCCCAGCAGGTTGACCTCGATCACCCGGCTCCAGGCCCGGTGGTCGCTGTCCTGCATCGGGCCGCCGAGCGCGATGCCGGCGTTGGCCACCACGGTGTCGATCCGCCCGTAGCGGTCCTTGATCCGGTTCGCGACCTCGGTCATCGCGTCCAGGTCGGTGACGTCGGCCTCCCAGGCGGAGGCGTGCTCGCCGCACTGGGCGGCGACCGCCTTGAGTTCGGCGGGCTCCAGGCCGACCAGCGCGACCTTGGCGCCCCGGTCGGCGAGCTTGCGGGCCATCAGCGCGCCGAGGCCGCGGGCGGCTCCGGTGATGACGACGACCTGCGAGGACAGCGGCGGGGTCATGCGGTCTCCTCCACGGCGGCGGACTGGGACGGGATTTCGGGAACGGCAGCGCCGTCGGCGTCAACGGCGCGGTCAACGGCGGCGGGGGCCGCCGACAGCTCGTCGGCGACCAGTGCGGCGACCCGGCGGATCTCGTCGGCGACCTCGGCGGGCCGCTCCAGCGGGCTCATGTGGCCGGCACCGGGGAGTTCCAGCAGGCCGCGCGGGTCGGCCAGGGCGGCGGCGATCCGGCGCGAGTGCACCGGCGGCGTCAGCCGGTCGTTGCTGCTGGTGACGACGGCGGTCGGCGCGGTGATCCGGGCCAGTTGGGCGTGCACGTCCAGCACGTCCAGCACGATCGACCAGTGGTGGCGCACCTTCGGCGGGCAGGCGTGCACCACCTGCGCGCAGGCCTGGACCCGGTCGGCGGGCGTGGCGGGGCCCATGGTGGCGTACTTGAGGACGGCCCGGCTGATGCCGTTGATCGGTCCGAGCGACAGCCGCGACTGGAGCACCGGCCGGCTCAGCAGGCGCCGCAGCCTGCGGCCGCGCACGAAGGCCGGGAGCACCGTCTGTTCGTCGACGAGTTCGCCGGCGCCGGTGTTGAACAGCACGTTGGCGGCGGTGCGGGCGGCCACCTCGGGGCGTCCGCCGGCCGCCATGATGGTCATGCCGCCCATGCTGTGGCCGGCCACCACGGCGCGCCGCCCGGCCGGGACGGTCGCGATGAGCACCGCTTCGAGGTCCTCGGCGAGCTTGTCGGCGCCGTACCCGGCGGCGGTGGCCGGCGCGGGGCTGCGGCCGTGTCCGCGCTGGTCGTAGGCCACCACCCGGAAGTCGGCGGCGAGCCGGTTGATGACGGGCGCCCAGAACGTGGTGGCGCACGTCCAGCCGTGGGCGAGCACGAGCAGCGGTGCGCCCTCCGGCCCGTACTCCTCGGCGTTGAGTTCGGCGCCGTCGGCGGAGCGGACGGTGTGGACGGCCGCCGGGTCGGGCAGCACGCAGTCGGCGGGGATACGGGGGCTCATACGGGCACCGCCTCGGGGTCGAGCGCGTCGCCCGACGGGGCTGTGCGCTTGAGGAGTTCGTACTCGGCGAGGTCGACGTGCCGGGTGGCACGGCGGAAGGCGCTGGTGGAGGCCGGCCACAGGACGGTGTTCTTGCCGTCCTGGTCGAGGTACCAGCTGCGGCAGCCGCCGGTGGTCCACACCGTGCGGCTCATCCGGTGCTGGAGTTCCAGGTTCCACTGGCGCTGCGCGCGTTCGGTGGGCTGCATGGCAGTCGCACCGAGCGAGTCGAGGGTGGTGAGCGCGTCGATCACGTAGTTCAACTGGGACTCGATCATCAGGATCATCGAGTTGTTGCCCAGGCCGGTGTTCGGACCGATCAGGAAGAACAGGTTGGGGAAGCCCCGCACGGTGGATCCGCGCAGCGCCTCCATACCGTCCTTCCACGCTTCGGCCAGCGGCATGCCTCCGATCCCGTGGACCCGCTCGGCGATCGGCAGGTCGGTGACGTGGAAGCCGGTGCCGAAGACGATCGCGTCGACCTCGTGCTCGCTGCCGTCGGCGGCGACCAGCGTGCTGCCCCGGAGTTCGCGCAGACCGGAGGCGACCACCTCGGTGTTCGCCGCCGCCAGTGCCGGGTAGTACGTGTTGCTGAGCAGGATGCGCTTGCAGCCGATCCGGTAGTCCGGGGTGAGCTTGGCCCGCAGCGCGGGGTCGGCGACGGCCCGGTGCATGTGACGGAGCGCCACCTGCTGGACCAGCTTGAGGAGTTGCGGGCGGCGCACGAAGGCGTCCACCTGGAGCTCGCGGATCACGAACAGCGCGGAGCGGCGCAGCAGCCCGCTGGGCGGGAGCTTGCTGTGCAGCCACTTCTCCACACCGGTGACCTCGCGGTCGGCACGCGGCAGGACCCAGGCCGGGGTGCGCTGGAAGACCGTCAGGCTGCCCACGACGGGCTGGATCGCGGGGATGATCTGCGCGGCGGACGCGCCGGTGCCGACGACGGCGACCCGCTTGCCGGTCAGGTCGTAGTCGTGGTCCCAGCGGGAGGAGTGGAAGACCTTGCCGGGGAAGCCGTCCAGGCCGGGCAGTTGGGGTATCTGCGGGTCCGCGAGGGGCCCGGCGGCGGAGATCACGGCGTCGGCGGTCCAGCTCCCGGCACGGGTGGTGACCCGCCAGCGGGTGTGCTCCTCCTCCCAGCGCAGCTCGGTGACCTCGGCGCCGAACCGCAGGTGGGGGCGGAGCCCGAAGGTGTCGGCGACCTTCTCCAGGTAGGCGCGGATGTCCGGCTGTCCGGAGAACACCCGGGGCCACTGCGGGTTCGGCGCGAACGAGAACGAGTACAGGTGCGAGGGCACGTCGCAGGCGCAGCCCGGGTACGAGTTGTCGCGCCAGGTGCCGCCGACCGAGTCCGCGCGTTCCAGGATCACGAACTCGGTGATCCCGGCCCGGCGCAGCCGGACTCCGGCGCCGAGACCGCCGAAGCCGGAGCCGACGACGGCGACCCGCACGTGCGGCACGGCCTGCGGCGCGGCGTCCGGCCCGGTCCCGGCCTCCGGCTGCGTTCCGGCGGGGGTGGGTTCGGTGGTGGGCTGCTTCTTCGTACGGGGTGCCATGGGCGGGCCTCCTGGCGGGGGTGTGGCGGCACGGGCCGGTGCGATGCGATGCAAGCGCGAATGGCGTGGGGCGGCGCGGTGCAACGCAGGGTGGTGCGGGGCGGTGCGAGGCACCGCGGGTGGTGCGGGGCGGAGCTGCGCGGGTGGCGCGGGGTGGTGCGCGGGTGGCGCAGCGGTCTGCTGGTGGAGTCCTGGACGTTGCCAGTAATCACTGGCGCGTTGGGCAGAGTAGCCCTTATTGACACCGAGTGGAATAGCGCCGACGCCGTCGATTCCGCGTATGTCCGCCCCCGCCCCGGCGGCCCTATGCTGACCGGCGTGGCGGAGATCGAGAAGGACCGCGAACCCCCGCGCGAGTACCGCATCGCCGAACTCGCCGAGGCGGCCGGCATCAGCGTGCGCACCGTCCGCTTCTACCGCGAACGCCGCCTGCTCCCACCGCCCCGCAAGGCCGGCCGGATCGCCTGGTACGGCCCCGAGCACCTCGCCCGGCTGCGCCTGATCGCCGAACTCCTGGACCGCGGCCACGCGCTGGGCGGCATCGCCGAACTGATCGGCGCCGGCGAGGACGGGCGCGACGTCGCCGAACTGATCGGCCTCCAGGCCGCGCTGGTCGCCCCCTGGTCCGACGAGACGCCCGTCCACCTGAGCTGGGACGAGCTGCGCGCCGCGTTCGGCGACCAGCTGACCGAGGCCAACACCGCCGAGTCCCTCGCCCAGGGCTTCATCACCGTCGACGCCGACGGCATCACGCACATCAGCCGCCGCCTGATGGACGCCACCGTCGCCCTGGTCGACGAGGGCGTGCCGCTCGCCGCCGTCCTGGAGGTCAGCCGGCACGCCAGCGAGTACGCCGACGCGATGGCCGACATCTTCGTCGGCCTCATCCGCGACCGGCTGCTCGGCGCCCTCACCCACGTCCAGGACCTCACCCCCGCCGAAGCCGCCCGCCTCACCGACCGCATCCACCGCATCCGCCCCCTCGCCCGGGCCGTCAACGACGCCCAGTTCGCCCTCGCCATGGACCGCCGGGTCCGCGCCGAGTACGACCGCCTCGCCGCCGAATAGCCCGGCCGAAGCGGACGGACCACTCGGAGTCGCGCACCACCAGCCACCCGCGCACCACCCGCCACACCCCTCCCCCTCCCACCGCCGCAGGCACCCTCCCCACCCCGCGGCCACCCACGCACCACCCCCCACCGGACCCGCCCCTCCACCGGCCCCGGCCCCCCTCCATGCCCCACCAGCCACCTGCGCACCACCCGTCACACCCCGGCATGGGAGAGTGGAGGGCGGCGAAGGGAGCCCGGGCGTGTTGATGGAGAAGGTCACCGAGATCCTCGTGGAGGCGTCGGCGGAGGCGGTCGAGCCCCGGTTCCGGGCGCTGGCCGCGGGTGAGGTGATGGAGAAGGCCCCGGGCGAGATCGTCACCGTCGCGGACCGGGACGCCGAGCGGATCATCGCCCGCCGCCTGCGCGACCTGCTGCCCGTCCCCGTCGTCGGGGAGGAGGCCGTGGCCGCCGACCCGGCTCTCGCGCGGGCGCTGCTGGACGAGCCCGCCGCGTGGCTGGTCGACCCGGTCGACGGCACCAGGAACTTCGTCGCGGGCCAGCCCTCGTACGCGGTGATGGCGTCGCTGGTCCGCGGGGGGCAGGCCGTCGCCGCGTGGATCTGGCAGCCGTGCACCGGTACCGCGTACACCGCGGAGCTGGGTGCGGGGGCCTGGCGGAACGGGGAGCGGCTGGTGCGCGAGAAGGTCACCACTCCCCCGGAGTCCTGGACCGGCATTCTGAAGACCCGTTACTTCGCCCCTCCCACCAGTCACCACCTGCTCGCCAACGCCCGCGCCCTGGGCCCGCTCGACCCGGGTCGCGGGGCCGCCGGCATCGAGTACCCGCTGGTCGCCACCGGCGAGCGCGACTTCGTGCTGTACTGGCGCACCCTCCCGTGGGACCACGCCCCCGGTTCGCTGCTGATCACCGAGGCCGGCGGCCGTTCCGCCCGCTTCGACGGCTCGCCCTACCTGCCGGAGCCTCCCGGCGGCACCAACGGCCTGCTGGTCGCCTCCGACCCGGAGCAGTGGGAGACCCTCAGGGAGATCCTGCTGAAGGGCGTCTGAGGCCCGGTCAGGTGGCGCCAGCGACCGCCCGGCCGCTCTCGACGACGGCCGCCAGCAGCGCCTCCACTTCCCGCTCGGTGGTGTGCGGGTTGAGCAGCGTCAGCTTCAGCCGGATCCGGCCGGGCCCGGTGCCGGGCAGTTCGGTGCGGCCGACCACGGCCCGGCCGGTGCGCAGCAGGCGGCGGCGCAGCTCGGCGTTGACGTGGTCGCTGTCCGCGGTCGCGTAGCGGAACACCACGGTGGTCAGCACCGGGTCGCAGTGCAGTTCCAACTCCGGTTCGGCGCGGACGAGTGCGGCTGCTCGCAGGGCCAGGTCGTGGCAGCGGTCGACCAGTTCGCCGAGGCCGTCGCGGCCCAGCGCGCGCAGGGTGACGGCGAGTTTGAAGGCGTCGGGGCGGCGGGTGGTGCGCAGGGACTGGCCGAGCAGGCTGGGGTAGCCGGCGTCCTCGTCGTCGGCCGGGTTGAGGTAGACGGCGCGGCGGGCGAGGGAGGCGTAGGTGCGGGCGTCGCGGACCAGGAAGACGCCGGCCGCGGCGGGCTGCCAGCCGAGTTTGTGCCAGTCGAGGGCGACGGAGTCGGCCCGGTCGATGCCGTCCAGCAGCGGGGCGAGGCGGTCGGAGAAGAGCGCGCCGCCGCCGTACGCGGCGTCGACGTGGAGCCAGGTGCCGTGCCGGGCGGCGAGGTCGGCGACGTCGTGCAGGGGGTCGACGGCCCCGGTGTCGGTGGTGCCGGCGGTGGCGACGACGGCGATCGGGGTGGCGCCCTCCCAGCCGGCCTCGGCGAAGGCGTCGGCCAACGCGGCGGGTTCCATGCGGAGTTGGCGGTCGACGGCGACGGCGCGGACGGCGTGTTCGCCGAGGCCGAGCAGCGCGGCGGCGCGCTGGACGGAGAAGTGGGCGGTCTCGGAGGCCAGGATCCGGGGGCGGACGTTGCCCGGGATGCCGTTCAACTCGACGTCGGGGCCGAGGCGTTGGTCCCGGGCGAGCATCAGGCCCATCAGGTTGGACTCGGTGCCGCCGGTGGTGAGCACGCCCGCCGCGCGGTCCGGCCGGAAGCCGACCGAGGCGGCGAGTTCGGCGAGGAGTTCGCTCTCCAGGGCGGTGGCGGCGGGGGCCTGGTCCCAGGAGTCCTGGGAGGGGTTGAGGGCGCTCACCGCGAGGTCGGCGGCGACCGCGACGGCCAGCGGCGGGCAGTGCAGGTGCGCCGCGCACGCCGGGTCCGCCGGGTCGGCGGCGCCGTGCGCCAGCAGCTCCACCAACTGGCCGAGTGCGCCCGGCCCCCGGGCATCGGCGAGGGCGACCCGGACCGCCTCCGCGACCGCGTCCGGCTCTCCGGCGATCACCGGCCCGCCGCGCCGCACCGCCCCGGCGGTCAGGGCCGCCAGGGTCTGGGCGACCAGCGGCCGCAGCGCCTCGGGACCGGCCACGCCGCCGGAGAGTTCGGTTAACCCGCTCACTTCTTCCACCACTCCCAACTGTCGGATCCGGCCGCCGCTGCGGCGTCCGGTGCTGCGCTCGGGCGGTGCCCCCGGTCTTGCGCTCAGGCGGCGCCGTCGGTCTGCCGCATCGCGAACTCGACGGCGTCGCAGAGCCGTTCGAGGACGGCGTCGGCCTGCTCGTCGGTGATGGTGAGCGGCGGGAGCAGCCGCAGGACGGCGTCGTGGCGGCCGCCGAGTTCGACGATCAGGCCGCGGGCGAGGCAGGCTTCGCGGACCCGGACGGCGAGGGCCGGGTCGGCGGGGCGGGCGCCGCAGCTGTCGGGTTCGCCCGCGGGGTCGACGAGTTCGACGCCGAGCATCAGGCCGCGGCCGCGGACGTCGCCGATCACGGGGAGGCGGTCGCGGGCGCCGTCGAGCCGGGCCGTGATCCGGGCGCCGACGGCCTCGGCGCGGGCGGCCAGCCCGTTGGCGGCGATGTGGCGCAGCGTCGCGGCGCCGGCGGCCATGGCGAGGGTGTTGCCGCGGAAGGTGCCGGTGTGGGCGCCGGGCTGCCAGCCGTCGTACTCCTCGCGGTAGACGACGACGGCGAGCGGGAGGCTGCCGCCGATGGCCTTGGAGAGCACCATCGCGTCGGGTTCGATGCCGCTGTGTTCGACGGCCCACATCCGGCCGGTGCGGCCGACGCCGGTCTGCACCTCGTCGACGATCAGCGGGATGCCGCGTTCGGCGGTGATCCGGCGCATCTCGCGGAGCCAGCCGTCGGGGGCGGGGACGACGCCGCCCTCGCCCTGGACGGGTTCGAGGATCATCGCGGCGGCGGGGAGGACGCCTCCTGACGGGTCGTCGAGGAGGCGCTCGGTGTACGCGGCGGCGAGTTCCGCGCCGCGGTCGCCGCCGATGCCGAACGGGCAGCGGTAGGCGTAGGGGTACGGGAGCCGGGTGACGTCGCCGGCGGTGGGCAGCGGGGCCTTGACGGCGGTGTTGCCGGTGACGGCGAGCGCGCCGGCGGTCATGCCGTGGTAGGCGCCGGTGAAGGCGAGCGCGCCGCGGCGGCCGGTGGCGGTCTGCATGAGTTTGAGGGCGGCTTCGACGGCGTCGGTGCCGGCCGGGCCGCAGAAGTGGATCCGGGCCCTGACGGCGAAGCTCTCGGGCAGGCTGTCGAACAGTGCGGTGGTGAAGTCGTCCTTCTCGGCGGTGGCGAGGTCGAGCAGGTGGAGCGGGGCGCCGCTGTCCAGGGTGCGGCGGATCGCCTGGAGCACCACAGGGTGGTTGTGGCCGAGGGCGAGGGTGCCGGCGCCGGAGAGGCAGTCCAGGTAGCGGCGGCCGTCGGCGCCCTCCACGGTCATGCCGTTCGCGCGCACCGGGACGATCGGGAAGGACCGGGCGTAGGTGCGGGCGGCCGACTCGCGGACGCGCTGGCGGCGCAGGATCGCGTCGCCGGCGGGCGCGGCGGCGGTGCCGACGGTGAGGGTCACAGCGGAACTCCCTTGGAAAGTTAGGTAAGGCTAACTTTACTCTTGGGGTCTCGGCGGCCGCCCCCACCAGGCCCTTTGATCACCCGTCCGAGTGAGCCTGCGCCGCCCCTTCGCGCCCGCCCCATCAACGAGCGCGGCCGCTCCGGGTCACGGCCACCGCCCAAGTACCCTGCCGCCATGGAGACTCCGCAGCCCGCCGACCCGACCGCCGGCGCCGACGCGACCGGCCCCGCCACCGCCCCCGCCGACGCCCACGCGCGGGAACTCGCCGACACCCGCGCCTTCTTCGCCGAGCGCGCCGCCCGCTGGGACGGCAAGTACCCGGACGACAGCCCGCGGTACGCCGCCGCGATCGCCGACACCGGCCTGACGGACGGCCAGTTCGTGATCGACGCGGGCTGCGGCACCGGCCGGGCGCTGCCGCTGCTGCGCGCCGCCGTCGGACCGTCCGGCACCGTGCTCGGCGTCGACCTCACGCCGGAGATGCTCGAACAGGCCGCCGCGCACCGCGCCGACGCCGCGCTGATCGAGGCCGACTGCACCCGGCTCCCGCTGCCCGACGCGGTCGCCGACCTGGTCTTCGGGGCCGGTCTGATCTCCCACCTGCCGGGCCCCGGCACCGGCCTGCGCGAACTCGCCCGTGTCACCCGCCCCGGCGGCCGCCTCGCGCTCTACCATCCGCTCGGCCGGGCCGCCCTCGCCGCCCGGCAGGGCCGCCCGGTCACCCCGGACGACCTGCGGGCCCGCGAGCGGCTCTTCCCGCTGCTCGCCGGGACCGGCTGGAAACCGCTTTCCTACACCGACGAGCCGACCCGCTACCTCGTCCTCGCCGAGCGGACCTGAGCGGCCCGGGCACACCTGAGCGGCCCGACGCACCCGAGCGGCCCGACGCACCCGAGCGACCCCGGCCCGCCCGAGCTGCGACGGAGGGTCCCGACGGTCCGTCAGTCGCCAGTCCGTCAGTCCGTCTTCCAGCGGTAGCCGAGTTCGGGGCGCCCGACCTGGCCGTAGCGGGGTTCGCGGGTGGCGCGGCCGGTGCTGACCAGGTGTTCCAGGTAGCGGCGGGCGGTGATCCGGGAGACGCCGGTGGCCTCGGCGGCGGCGCCGGCGGAGAGCCCGTCGGGGGCGGTGCGCAGTGCGGCGGCGACGGTGTCCAGGGTGGCGGCGCTCAGGCCCTTGGGGAGGCTGGTGCGGTCGGTGCCGCGGAGCAGGGCGAGCGCCCGGTCGACCTCGTCCTGGCCGAGGGCCTCGCCGTCCCGGCCGAGGCTGGCCCGGTAGCGGGCGTACTGGCCCAGGCGGTCGCCGAGCGCGGCGGCGCCGAACGGTTTCAGCAGGTACTGGACGACGCCGGCGGTGACGGCCTGTCGGACGGTGGCGAGGTCGCGGGCGGAGGTGACGGCGATGATGTCGGCGGTGTGCCCGGCGGCGCGCAGCGCGGCGCACAGGTGCAGGCCGTGGCCGTCGGGCAGGTAGAGGTCGAGCAGGATCAGCTCGACCGGAAGTCCGGACTCGCGGGCCCGCTCCAGTGCGCGGAACGCCTCGGCGCGGGAGTGCGCGGTGGCGGTCACGGCGAAGCCGGGGGTGCGGGTGACGTACCGGGCGTGGGCGTCGGCGGCGACCGGGTCGTCCTCGACCACCAGCACCCGGATCGGCCGGTCGTCGGGCCTGCCGTTCACGGGCCCACCTCCTGGCGGTCCGGTCGGGGCTGGACTTCCGCTCTGCGCGCGCCGGTCATGCGTCCACCGCCGGGCGCTGGAGCGGGAGTCGGACGGTGAGCACCGCGCCGCCGCCGGGCCGGCCGGGATCGCCGAGCCGGACGTCGCCGCCGTTGCGGCGGGCGGTCTGGGCGACCAGGGCGAGGCCGAGGCCGCGGCCGTGCTGCTTGGTGGTCCAGCCGCGGCGGAAGACCTCGTCGGCGGCGGCGGGGTCGACGCCGGCGCCGGTGTCGGCGACCCGGAGCAGCAGGTGGCCGTCGTCGGTGCGGGCGGTGACGCGGACTTCGGGGGCGGCCTGGGCGGCGTTCTCGATGGCGGCGTCGACCGCGTTGTCGATCAGGTTGCCGAGCAGGGTGACCAGGTCGCGCGGGGTGAGCCGGTCGGGCAGGACGCCGTCGTCGATCCGGCTGTCCTCGGTGAGGTGGAGTTCGACGCCGCGTTCGGCGGCCTGGGCGGCCTTGCCGAGCAGCAGCGCGGCGAGCACGGGTTCGCCGACGGCGCCGACGACCTGGTCGGTGAGCCGCTGGGCGAGGGCGAGTTCGGCGGTGGCGAACTCCACGGCCTCGCGGTGCCGGCCGAGTTCGATCAGCGAGACGACGGCGTGCAGCCGGTTGGCGGCTTCGTGGGCCTGCGCGTCCAGGGCCGAGGCGATGCCCTTGACGGTGTCCAACTCGCCGGTGAGGCCTTGGAGTTCGGTGTGGTCCCGAAGGGTGACCACGGTGCCGAGGCCGGGCCCGACCGGCGAGGTGTTGAGCAGCAGCACGCGTTCGGCGGTCAGGTGCACCTCGTCGCGCACCGGCTCGGCGGACTCCAGTGCCCGGGTGAGCGAGCTCGGCAGGTCGAGCTGGCGCACCGTCGGCTGGCCCACCGGGTCGGCGAGCCGGAGCAGTTCGCGGGCGGCGTCGTTGCAGAGCAGGACGCGGTGGTCGCGGTCGAGCAGCACCAGCCCTTCGCGGACCGAGTGCAGCGTCGCCTGGTGGTAGTCGTACAGGTGGGCGAGTTCCTCGGCGTCCATGCCGTGGGTGTGGCGGCGCAGCCGGGCGGCGAGCAGGTAGCTGGCGGCGGCGCCGAGCGCCAGGGCGCCGGCGGCGATGCCGACCAGGGCGAGCAGCGGGGTGCGCAGCCGGGCGGAGATGTTGTCGACGGTGATGCCGGCGCTGACCAGGGCGACCACGTGGTGGCCGTCGTCGTAGACGGGGGCGACGACGCGCACGGACGGGCCGAGGGTGCCGGTGTAGGTCTCCTGCTGGAGGCGGCCCTGCTGGGCCTGGTCGATGTGGCCGAGGAACGGGCGGCCGATCTGCGCCGGGTCGGGGTGGGTCCAGCGGATGCCCCGGGGGTCCATGACGGTGACGAAGTCCACCCCGGTGTCGGTGCGGACCCGCTGCGCGTAGGGCTGCAGGACGGCGCTGGGGTCGGGTCCGGTGGCGGCCTCGCGGACGGTGGGAGCGTCGGCGAGGGAGAGCGCGACGGCGGTGACCTGGTGGCGGGCGGTGTCCTCGGCGCGGCCGGCGGTGAACAGGTAGGCGAGGACGGCGCCGCCGGCGACCACGGCCCCGACGATGACGACCTGCACGGCGAACAGCCGTCCGGCCAGGCTGCGTCGCCGGCGCGGGCGGGCGGGGCCGGCGGGCGGGCTGGTCGGGTGCATGTCGACCAGTGTGCCCGGTGGCGGGCCGCTGGTGGCGGGTGCGGGGGTCCGCCGTGAACTCTATGACCGCAATCGTGACCTGGCTCACGTCCGGGCGGATAGTCGTGCGCGGCCCGCCACCCACGGGCCGGTCGTGTCCGCTCCCCCCGGCGGCGCGACGAGAGCGAGCCTACGGCGAAGGAGCCGCGCGGATGACCCCCACCACGAACGCGAAGCCGACGAAGAGAGCGGACCGCACCCACTTCCTGTACCTGGCGGTGATCGTCGCGGTGGTCGCGGCGATCGTGGTGGGTCTGGCGGCGCCGAAGTTCGCGGTGGAGCTGAAGCCGGTCGGCACCGGCTTCGTCAACCTGATCAAGATGATGATCTCCCCGGTGATCTTCTGCACCATCGTGCTGGGTGTGGGGTCGGTCACCAAGGCGGCGAAGGTCGGGCGGGTGGGCGGTCTGGCGCTCGGCTACTTCCTGCTGACCTCGACGGTCGCGCTCGGCATCGGCCTGCTGGTGGGCAACCTGCTGGAGCCGGGCAGCGGGCTGCACCTGACCTCGGCGCTGGCGAAGTCCGGGCACGCGCAGGCCGCGGCGGGCGCCGCGTCCACCACCGACTTCCTGCTCGGGATCATCCCGACCACCCTGGTGTCGGCGCTGACGCAGGGTCAGGTGCTGCAGACGCTGCTGGTGGCGCTGCTGGTCGGTTTCGCGCTGCAGGGCATGGGCGCGGCGGGCGCGCCGGTCCTGCGCGGCGTGGAGCACCTGCAGAAGCTGGTGTTCCGCGTGATGTCGATGATCATGTGGGTGGCGCCGATCGGCGCGTTCGGCGCGATGGCGGCGGTGGTCGGCGCGACCGGCACGGCCGCGCTGAAGAGCCTCGCCGTGATCATGATCGGCTTCTACGTGACCTGCGCGCTGTTCGTGGTCGTGGTGCTCGGCCTGCTGCTGCGGCTGGCCGCCGGGGTGAACGTCTTCGCGCTGCTGAAGTACCTGGGCCGGGAGTTCCTGCTGATCCTGTCCACCTCGTCCTCCGAGAGCGCGCTGCCCCGGCTGATCTCGAAGATGGAGCACCTCGGCGTGAGCCGCCCGGTCGTCGGCATCACCGTGCCGACCGGGTACAGCTTCAACCTGGACGGCACGGCGATCTACCTCACCATGGCGTCGATCTTCATCTCCGAGGCGATGGACAAGCCGATGTCGATCGGCGAGCAGCTCTCCCTGCTGCTGTTCATGGTGATCGCCTCCAAGGGCGCGGCGGGCGTCACCGGCGCCGGCCTGGCCACGCTGGCCGGCGGCCTGCAGTCGCACAAGCCCGCGCTGGTCGACGGCGTCGGCCTGATCGTCGGCATCGACCGCTTCATGTCGGAGGCCCGCGCGCTGACCAACTTCGCGGGCAACGCCGCCGCGACGGTGCTGATCGGCCACTGGACGGGCGAGCTCGACCGGGAGCGGATGAACGCCGTCCTGGCGGGCGCCCTCCCCTACGACGAGAGCACGAGCACCGCCGAGCACGCCGACCTGCCCGCCCAGGCGCAGGCCCCGGCCGCCACGACCGCCGCCTGACGCCGCGTCTCCTCGCCGCCCCCGTGGGCGTTCCGGTGCTGCCGGACGCCGACGGGGGCGCGGCGCTTCCCGGCAGCCGCTCAGGCGGGTTCGGGGGTGGTGCCGGAGACCGCCCAGGCGAGACCGCTCGCCGGGTCCGCGAGTGCGACGTGCAGGTGGCGCAGGTCGTCGCCGGGCTCGGTCCAGGCCAGGCAGTGCAGGCGGCCGACCAGCGCGTCGAGGCGGGCCGGGTCCTCGCCGGCGGCGCCGTCCATCGCCGCGAGCAACTGCCGGACGGCGAGCCGCCCGTGGGCCGCGCCGCGGTCGGGCCGGGCGGACGCGAGGTGCACCAGGGCCGGGTACAGCGCGGCGAACGGCAGCTGCCCGCCCGTGACGGCCGGCCCGGCGGCCAGCTGCGCGGCGGCGTCGGCGGCGCGGCCCGCCACGCACACGGCGAACGTCCAGTCGGACAGTCCGGCGAGCAGCGCCGTCGCCGGGCCGCCGATCGACCTGGCTCCGGGGGGCGGCAGCCTGAGGACGCCCAGACCCTCCCGGGTGGGCGGCGCGAGGTGCAGGGTGCGCCGCGCCCCGCCGCCGGGCAGGTACTCGCGGACCCGGGTGTCGCGCTCCCACCCGGCGTCCTCCCACGGGCGCAGCGAGACGCCCTCCCCGGGCGGGTCCTCGCCGAGCAGGGCGCGGGTGTGCGCGGCCAGGCGGCGGATCGCCGGCGGCAGCGGCAGCGCGGCGAGCACCGGCCACGGGTGCCGGGTGGCCAGCACCTCCCACAGCGGCCCGGCGTCGTGGTCACTCACCGTCGCCGCCGCGCCGGGCCCGGCCGCCGGGTCGAACAGCCCGCCGGCGATCGCGGCGGGCGCGCCGTACGCCACCAGGTGCCCGAGCGGACCGGACAGCGGATCGTCCAGCGCCTTCGCCAGGCGGAAACGTTCCAGCAGCTCCCGCCACTCCCCCCGCGCGGCCAACTGCCGCCCCGACGGCCCCCACCCGTACCGCGCGGGCCGCGAGGGCCCCGCCCCGTTGTCGACGATCATCCGCTCAATGTACGACCGCAAGCAGGTGACACCCCGCCGACACGGACGTGACGGAGTGTCACCCGGCGGCGGGTCAGGCCCGGCCGTACAGCTCTCCCAGGAGATCGGTCCGCGCGTAGTCGTCGTACACCCGGAGGCCGATCGTCGCGCCGGCCGCGGCGGAGAAGGGGTGCACGTCGTAATCGATCACGTCGTCCGTTCCGGTGACGCCCAGCGGCGCGGACCAGCCGCCCCCGTTGATCCGGTAGGTGACGTAGATGCTGTCCCCGTCGTTGCGGGTGTCGTAGACCCAGATCTCGTTGGTCTTCGGATGCATCTCCACCTTGGCGACCATCCCGTCCGCGTCGCTCAGCGTGATCTTGACGGCCTGGCCCCCTCCCACTTTCTCGAAGAACGTGTTGTCGGCGGAGTCGTTGAGGCGGCAGCCGGCGGACTCGCTCCTGACGGCCAGGTCCCCCCACAGACGCTCGCAGTTCGAGGTGTCGACCACCGCGTAGTGGAACGTCAGCGGCCCGTACGCCTGCGCCGGCGCGGCGCTGAAGAGCATCGAGCCGGCCACCATGCCCAGCGCGCCCAGGGCGGCCAGGCGGGAACGGATCTTCATGTGCTTTCCCCCTCTGTCGGTTTGCCTGCACCGAAGAGTGCCCGGCGTCGGGCTCCTGCCGCTCCTGTGAAGTGACAGGTTCCCCCGGACCGGCATCGGGTGCAGACTCGCGTCACTCGCCAGCGGGTGACGTGCTCCCTGTCCCGGGGCGGGCACGGTGCTGTCAGCAGCGTTCGGTCCAGACGTGGGAGCGGGGGGAGCGGGTGAGGTCGAGGTTCTGGCGGGTGCCGCGGGGGAGGCAGTCGATGCGGTCCTGGAGTTGGGCGCCTGCGTAGTAGACGACGTGGACGAGTGGCTCGCCGGATTCGGGGCCGATGCCGTTGTTGAAGACCGAGCGGGGTGTCTGCCGGTCGGCCCAGCTGCAGCGGGAGGCGCCGCCGAGCCAGTCGGTCTCGTCGCCCTCCCAGGAGCACATCCGGCCGTTGCCGTCGGGCTCGGCGAAGAAGCAGACGTTCCCGCTGAGGCAGCGGTCGTAGCCGACGAGCGAACTGCCGGGCGCCGCAGGGTGTTTGGCCGTCACGGCGGCCAGGCCGAGGCCGGCCGCGGTGAGGGCGCCGGCGCAGGCGAGGGCGGTCAGTGACCGGCGCAGCAGGCGGGCGGTGCCGAGCGGTCGGGGCGCGGCGGCGCCTCTGGCGGCGGCGCGGACCCGGGGCAGCACGGAGGCGGCGTCGTGCGGGGCGCGTTCCCGGTGGGTCGGGGCGAGGCAGTCGGTGATGATCTGCCGCCAGTCGGGCGGGAGTTCGGGTGAGAGCCGGAGCTGTTCGGTGCCGCGGGCGTAGCGGACGGTGGCGTCGCGGCGGGCGGCGGCGGTGGCGCCGGGCAGGGGCGGCGCGCCGGTCAGGACCAGGTGGGCGAGGACGCCGAAGGCCCAGATGTCGGTGGTGGGCCGGATCCGTCGGCCGCGTTCGGCCAGGTCGCCCCAGAGGATCTCCGGCGGTGTGTAGTCGGGGGTGGCGAACATCGGCGAGTAGGCGTGCGTGCCGTCGAGTTCGGCGGCGAGGTTGAAGTCGGCCAGCCGGGCCGAGCCGTCGGCCATCAGGAGCACGTTGGCCGGTTTGAGGTCGCCGTGCAGCCAGCCCGTCCGGTGGAGTTGGTGCAGGCCCTCGCAGATCTCGACGAGCAGTTCGGGCCCCCGGTCGGGCCGGGGCGAGCCGTTCAGCAGGTCCTGGAGCGAGCTCTCGGCCCGGTCGAGGACGAGGACGGTGGCGCCGTCGAGGTCGGGCTGTGACGGGTCGTCGACGGTGAGGACCTCGTGCAAGCGGATCAGGCGGGGCGCGCGCACCCGGCTCAGCAGGTCGATCTCGCGTTCGGCGAGGTCGCGGAGGTACCGCAGTTGACGAGGCGTGCGGGTGCCGGTGGGCAGGAACTTCAGTGCGGCGTCGGCCGGTTGTCCGCCGTCGCCGCGCCGGGCCGTGTAGACGCTGCCGAAGCCTCCGGTGCCCAGTGGGGCGCCGACGGTCCAGGGCCCGAGGCGGTAGCCCGCGGGCACGGGCACGGCGCAGGACTGCTCGTCGGGCCGGCTCATCGGGCGGCTCCGACGCCGGCGTCGAGGACGGCGAGGTCGTCCTCGCGGACGATGTCGAAGCGCAGGGCGAGCGACACCAGGGACTCCTTCATGCCGTTGCGCCGGGTGCCCGGCTCCGGGTCGCGCAGGGTGTTGGCCAGGCGCAGTTTGACCGCCAGGTAGTTGATGTTCCACTGCACGGTGGAGCGGCTGGCGGCGGGCCAGCCGGGGCGCAGCCGCTCGACGAGTTCGTCCGCGGTGGGCAGCGGCGCGTGGGCGGGGGCGTCGCGCAGGCGGGGTTCGCAGAGGGCGACCAGGACGGCGAAGTAGCGTTTGGTGCGGTCGAGCGCGAACGCGGCGGCGGTGGTGGCGCCTTCGGGGAGCCGGGGGCCGGCGCCGAGGTAGTCGTGCCGGGGCGCCCAGACGTCGAAGGTGAGCAGGTCGCCCGCGGCGGGCAGCACGATGCGCGCGAACTCGAACGGAACGGGTGCGTCGAGTCGGCCGGGCGCGACCTTGATGTGCTCGCCGCCGCCTTCCGGGTTCTCCACCACGTACGTCCGCTCGAGGTTGAGGTTGCTCAGGGTCCAGAAGGTGCCCTGCGCCAGGATCTCCCCCGCGGTCCGTGACACGCCGCCGTGCCCGATGATCAGGCGCTGGTGCCGCCCCGGTAGGTCCGCGGGGCTGCGGCCGAAGACGAGCCGCTCGCCGGCCGCCAGTGTGAGGTGTTCCTGCGGCTGCGGTCCCCCCGGCGGCACCACGATGATGGTATGCATACTCACCCCCGGTGCTCAGGATAGGGAAGCCCGCCCCGGGCGGGGGTGGTGTCCGCCAAGAGGCGGCCGGGCGTCCGGTTCCGACGTGCCGTCAGGTCGGTCGGCGGTCGAACGGGTCCGGGCGCGGGAAGGGCCGCCTGCCGCCGGCGGTTGCCGGGGAGGCGGCCCTGGGCCGATCAGACGTCGAACGTCGCGGCGAAGGCCACCAGGCGGCCGAACGCCTCGCGGCTGACGAGCAGGGCCGGTCCGGCGGGGTCCTTCGAGTCGCGGATGGCGATGGCGTCGAACGCGGTGCCGGTGAGGTCGGCGTGCTCGACGCAGTTGTTGCCGCCGCCGCTGTACGACGACTTCTTCCAGCCGGCGCCCACGAGTTCGGTGGCCGCGATGTGCGTGGTCATGTACTGATTCCTCGGGTGAGTTGGTGCAGGAACTCCGGTGTCGCCTCGGACGGGAGGGCCGAGCGGGTCAGCGCTTCGAACATCCTGGTGAACCGGCCGATTTCGCGGGGCTTGTCCGTGAGGGACATGCTGGCCCCCGCGAAGTCCACCTGGACGGCGGCGGGGAGGGAGGCGCCGAGGTCCAGGAGCGTGAAGTCGCTGAGCGAGAGGTAGCCGCGCACGGTCTGCGGCAGGATCTGCACGGTGACGTTGTCGAGGGCGGCCAACCGGGCGATCTCCTCGTACTGGCCGCGCATCACCGTCTCGTCGCCGACGACGTACCGGAGCGCGGGCTCGTACAGGATGGCCCAGAGCTTGACCGGGTCGTCCGCGCTCACCAGCCGCTCCTTGCGCGCCATCCGGATGGCGACGGCGGTGTCGATGAACTCGGTGGTGAACTCCTCGATCGGCTTGGCGCTCTCGTGCAGGGCCCGGGCGTACGCCTCGGTCTGGAACAGGCCGAGGACGCAGGTGGGGTGGAAGGCCCGTATGGCCTGGGCGGAGGACTCCACGCCCAGGAAGCGCGGCATCGAGGGGGCCATCGGCGCCACCATGTAGGGCGTCCACCAGTCCTGGCGCGAGGCGGTGCGCTGGATCTCCACCAGCCTGTCGACCGCCTCCTCGTCGTCGATGCCGTACCGGGCCAGCAGTTTGCGCAGGTCCCCGGCGTTCCGCAGGTCCTGGAGCCCGGTCTCCACCCGCTGGAGCTTGGTCTCGCTGAACGGCAGGCCCTTGACGGCCTCCTCCAGCGTCAGGCCCGCCCGTCGGCGCAGGATCCGGAGTTCGTGCCCGAGTTCGATCCGCCGTGTCGTCGGCCTCGGCCGTGCCACCACGCGCTTACCTCCCGGGTCCATGCGTTCACCGCCCGTGCGGACGAGCGCAGTCTGACACGTCATCAGTTTGCCGCGCCACGCCATCCGATCGCCGCGGCATGTGCCAGTTCCCACCCTCGGGGTGATTCGACGCCGATTCCGTTGCAGATTCATCGCCGACCCGCCACGGTGTGTGGGCAGCCCGGATCGACGGGCCGCCGGCGGGCGGCCCCGAGCGGGCCGCCGCGTCCACCTCCAGCCGATCAACGGAGGCCTGCCATGCACCGCTCCGACCCGCCCCGCCCGCACCACCGGGAGCCGGCGTGACGGCGGCCGGGATCGCCCCCGTCGCGAGCACGGGACTGCCGGGGCCCGAGACGGCGGTGCTCCGCTACCGGCCCGAGTCGGCGCGCTCCGCCCGCCGCCTGGTGCGCGCCAAACTGCGGGAGTGGCAACTGCCGCACCTCGTTGACGCGGCCGAGCTGATCGTCACCGAACTGGTCTCCAACGCGTTGAAGACCGGCTGCACCACCCTCATGCAGGTCGGCGTCCGGCACCGGGCGGACGGCACGGTCCGCATCCAAGTGCGCGACGGCTCGCGCGAATTGCCGGTGGTGGTGGAGGCCGGACCGGACGACGAGAGCCACCGCGGCCTCACCCTGGTCCGCTGCCTCTCCGCCGCCTGGGGCGCCGACCGGGATCCGTACGGCAAGACCGTGTACGCGGACCTCCGCCCATGACCGACCGCGGCACGGCCGGTCCGGCCAGGGTCGGCGCATGTCGGCGGAGCCGGTCCGGCCAGGGTCGGCGCGTGTCGGCGGAGCCGGTCCGGCTAGGGTCGGCGCATGTCACAGGAGCACACGGCGGACGGGAGCGGAACGCCGGGCCCGGCCGCGCGAACGGCCGTCACCGCGGCGGACGTCGAACTCGCGGTGCGGACGGCGGTCGGCACCCTGACGGGCGCGCTCACGGCCGACTGGTCCGTCCCGGCCGGGGAGTTGGCGTGGGACTGCTGGGAGACGGTGGAGCACGCCGCGGACGCGCTGTTCGGGTACGCGACCCAACTCGCGCCCGCCCGGCCCCCGTTGGACGGCTACCTGCCGTACCGCTGGCAGCGCGAGCGCCCGGACGGGCCGGCGAACGTGCTGTACGTGGACCGCGCCGCCGGCCCGGCCGGCCTGCTGCGGACGCTGGAGGCCGGCGGCGGCCTGCTCGCGGCCGTGGTCCGGACGGCCGCCCCGCAGGTCCGGGCGTTCCACTCGTACGGGGTGTCCGACCCGGAGGGGTTCGCCGCGATGGGCGTGGTGGAGACCCTGGTGCACACCCACGACGCGGCGTCCGGCCTCGGCCTGCCCTGGAGCCCGCCCGCGGGGCTGTGCGACCGGGCGCTGGCGCGGCTGTTCCCCGAGGCGCCCGCCGGCGCCGGCCGGTGGCCCACCCTGCTCTGGGCCACCGGCCGGGCCGCACTTCCCGGGCACCCCCGCCGCACCTTCGAACACTGGCACAGCGCACCGCTCACCGAGCCGAACGACGGGCAGAACCATGGGAATTGAGCTCGAACTGCACTCCGCCCGGCCGGCCCGCTCCAGCTGGTCAACCTCCCGGGCCACCCTGCTGCGCGGCTCGTACGAGCACGGCGACGCCCTGGACCAGGCACTGAGCACGCTCGACCCCCGCGGCTCCGGCCGGCTCCGGCAGGTGGACCCGTACGGCGACACGCTGTTCGGCGAGCAGGAGGCCGAGGCCGCGCTGCGCGAGATCCCGGACCTGCTGGAGCGCTGCGTCTACGAGTCGCAGGCCGCCGCCGTACGGGACTTGGCCGCCCTGCTGACGGCCTGCGCGAACACTCCCGGCAGCTACCTGTGGTTCATCGGAGACTGACGGGCCGTCAGCTCTTTACCGGCAGTGCCCGCCCCGCGCCGCCCCGCCGCCAGGACGGTGCGGCGGCGAGGGCGGCGAGCACGGGCGCGGCGGCAAGCAGCAGGCAGAGCGGCAGCGGGACGCGTTCGGTGAGCAGCCCGACCAGCGCCGTGGAGCCGGAACCGCCCGCGTTGAATGCCGTGTTGACCCAGGCACCGGCCCGGGTGCGCTGCTCGGGCGGGGCGATCTCGTCGGTGAGCAGGTAGGCGGTGGTGAGGGTCGGTGCGACGGCCAGGCCGGCGAGCGCGGCGACGACGGCCAGCACGGGCAGGGACGGGGCGAGCGCGGCGAGGGCGAGCGCCGCGCCGAGGGCGGCGGTCAGCACGGTGAGTCGAGTCGCCGCCGGGGCGCGCCAGTTGAGGGCGCCGAGGGCGAGGCCGCCGATCGCGCTGCCCGCGGCGAGCGCGGCCTCCACCCAGGCGACGTCCGCGTCCCGCCCGTGCCGACCGGCGAACACCACGGCCAGCAGGCCGAACGCGCCGAGCCCGGCCCCGGCCCCGGCGGCCGCCGCCAGCGGCTGCCGGGAGCGGGACAGCAGCCCCCGGGTCGACGAACCGGCGGGCGTCCCACCGGACTCGTCCTGCTGCGCCGTCGCAGCCGGGACGGCGGCGGCCAGCGTCAGCGTCCCGCCCAGCACCAGCACCGCGCTGAGCAGCAGGCCGACCGCGGGCCGGGCCGCGGTGGCGATCAGGCCGGCCAGCAACGGGCCGGTGACGTACAGGAGTTCCTCGGCGACGGTGTCCAGGCTGTAGGCCCGGCGCCGCAGTTCGGGGTCGGCCACCAGGCGGCTCCACTGCGCCCGGGTGACCGGTCCGAGCGGTGGGGCCGCCACGCCGCACACCGCGGCCAGCGCCAGCAGCACGGGGTACGGGGTGCCGGGCCGCCAGGTGGCGGCGGCCAGGGCGAGCAGGGTGAGCGCGTACCCGGTGGCCATCGGCGGCAGGACGCGGCGCGGGCCGTACCGGTCGACCAGTCCGGCCCGGAACGGGAACAGCAGCACGCTGACGGTGGAGAACACCGCCATCACCCACCCGGCCCGCGGGTACGAGCCGGTGGTGCCGCTGACGGCGAGCAGCAGGGAGAGCGAGACGGTGCCGTAGGAGAGGCGGCCGATCAGGGCCGAGCCGAAGAGTCGGGCAGCGCCGGGGGTGCGCAGGACAGCCCCGTAGGACGAAGACATGGTGGAGTTCCTCGAAGGAACGGCGCGCAGCGCGCCGGTGAAGGTGGACAGGGACGCCGGAGGAACCGCGCCACCGGTCGTGGTGGGCGGTTGCCGCGCGGGGTCCTAGTCACGGTCGAGGAACATGCCGGCCATCCTAGCGGACCGGTTCGGGGGCTCCGGGGCGCGACTGACGCGCCGTCACCGGCTGCCGCGCCGGCCGGTACCCGCGGGCCTGCACCAGTTCGTGCGCGAGCCGCGTGAACGCCCGGCCGGCCGCGCTGCGGTACGCACCCTCGCGGTGCAGCAGGGTCACGGTGCGCGTCGGCAGCGGCGGTTCGAGCGGGACGGGGCGCAGGTGCGGGTGGTCGTGGGTGACGGCGTCGGGCAGGACGGTGGCCAGGTCGGTGCGGCGGACGATCTCGGTGAGCGCCTGGACGGAGTTGGCCTCGACCGTGATGCGCGGGGTGCTGCGGTGCGCGGCGAAGTACTCGTCGATGTGGCCGCGGGTGGCGAAGTCACCGCTGAGCAGCGCGAGTTGCTCGTGCCGCAGGGCGTCGACCGGTAGCGGTCCGGGCATCGTGCGGGCGCGTGCGGCGGCGGCCACCAGGCTGAGCGTCTCGACGAACAGGGCGGTGGCGGCCAGTCCGGGGAGGTGGGGGCCGGCGAACGCGATGCCGAGGTCGAGGTCGTCGGCGAGCAGCGCCGTCTCGATCCGGTCCTGGGTGAGCTCGGTCAGCGTGAGGCCGATGCCGGGGTGGCGGGCGTGCAGTTCGGCGGTGAGCGGGCCGACCAGGTAGGCCGTGAAGGTCGGGGTGACGCCCAGCCGCAGGTGGCCGCGGGTGAGGTCCTGGACGTCGTGGACGGCGCGTTCGGCGGCCGCCAGGTCGCGCAGCGCGCGCCGGGCGTGGTCGGCGTAGACGGCGCCGGCGTCGGTGAGTCGCACGGTGCGGCCGGTGCGGTCCAGGAGCTGGACGTCCAGGGTCTTCTCCAGCTGCCTGATCTGCTGGGAGAGCGTGGGCTGCGAGATGTGCAGCTCCTCGGCGGCGCGGGTGAAGTTGCCCTGTTCGGCCACGGCGAGCAGGTAGCGCAGGTGACGCAGTTCGACGGAAGCCACGGACGTCACTATAGATGGTGTCGATCGTTTCCATGGTCAGCACCTCTTGGACGCTATGAGGCCAGGTCATGCATGGTGGATCTCACCGGGCCACCGGGTCCGACCCCACTCGAAGGGAGTGACCATGCAGGATCTGACCGACGGCCTCGCCCGTTTCCAGCGCGACGTCTTCCCGGCCAAGAAGGAGCTGTTCGCGCACCTGGCGACGCACCACACCCCGGGCACGCTGTTCATCGGCTGCTCCGACGCCCGGGTGGTGCCCGAGCTGATCACCGGCACCGAGCCCGGCGACCTGTTCGTCGTCCGCACCGCCGGCAACCTGGTGCCCGCCCACACCCCCGAGGCCGACGGCGTCTCCGCCAGCATCGAGTACGCGGTCGCCACGCTGAACGTGCGGGACATCGTCGTCTGCGGCCACTCCGCCTGCGGCGCGATGACCGCCCTCGCCGAGCGCCACGACCTCAGCTCCGCGCCCGCCGTCGCCTCCTGGCTGCGCCACGCGGACGCCTCGGTGGCGCGGACCGCCGCCGACGGCGACGTCCCGGCCCTGGTCCGGCAGAACGTCCTCGCCCAGCTGGCCAACCTCGCCACCCACCCCGCGGTGGCCCGGGCGACGGCCGCCGGCCGGGTCGCCCTGCACGGCTGGGTCTACGACATCGCCACCGGCGCCGTCGAGGACCTCACCGCCCCCACTCTCGCTTCCTAATGTCGTTGTCAAGCTGTCTCGGTCACTGGAGGTGTGACGTGGTAGCACCGTCGGTCACGGATCAGCGCCCACAGGACGTTGAC
>NZ_JBHWDS010000036.1:0-76167 GCF_042734615.1 Kitasatospora sp. NPDC059646 | reverse complement strand
GGCCCGGCTGGACGGGGATGCCTCGCCGCCGCGCACGGAGACCGTCCCGTCCCGGCTGGTGGTGCGCGGCGGGGGCCCGGGCGGGGGTCCGGGGCGGCCCGCCGGGGGCGGCGGAAGGCTCGGTGCGGGCCGTCCCGAGGCGCTCCGGGCGGGCCTCGGCACGGGTCTCCGCCCGGGCGGCGGACTCGGCGGCCAGCGCGGCCGTCAGCCGGTCCGCGACGTCCTGCGGCATCGACGGGGCCGGGGAGTCCGCCAGCAGTTCGGGGAGCCCGCGGAGGGCGGCGTAGTCCTCGGCGCAGGTCGGGCAGGCGGCGAGGTGGCGGTGGAGCGGCTCGGCCTGCTCGGGCGGAAGCAGTTCCTCGGCGAGGTCGGCCAGCGCGTCCAGGTCGGGGTGCTCGGAAGGCGGGTGCGGCGTCATCGCGGGGTCGCATCTCCTTCCAGCGCGGTGGCGGGATCCGTGGGTGGGACGGGGGAGGGCCGGTTCGGGTTCCCGGTCCTCGGAGCGGGCGGTGTTCCACGTGGAACACCCCCGGTGCCCGGCTCCGGCGGGGCGGCTGCGGCGGTGGGTGTTCCACGTGGAACACCCACCCGGTCGGCTTCCGGCGGCACCCGGGCCGGGTCGGTTCCACGTGGAACACCGCCCGGGCCGAGGTGGCGCAGCAGCGGCAGCAGGCGGGCCCGGCCGCGGGCGCAGCGGCTCTTCACGGTGCCGACGGGGACGCCGAGCACCTCGGCCGCCTCGGCGACGGGATAGCCCTGCATGTCGACCAGGACCAGCGCGGCCCGCTGATCGGCGGGCAGTGCGGCCAGGGCGTCGGCCACCTCGCGCCGGGTCTCGGCGCGCACCGCGTGGGTCTCCGCGCCCTCGCTGGTGCCGAGCGCGGCCTCCGGCGGCCCGCCCGGGTGCTGGTCGAGCGACTCGGCCCGGCGGACGGCGCTGCGGCGGGCCCGGTCCAGGCAGGCGTTGACCACGATCCGGTGCAGCCAGGTGGTGACCGCGGAGCGGCCCTGGAAGCCGGCGGCGGCCCGGAACGCGGAGACCAGGGCGTCCTGGAGCGCGTCGGCGGCCTCCTCGCGATCGCCGAGGGTGCGCACCGCGACCGCCCACAGGCGGTCGCGGTGGCGGTGCACCAGTTGCCCGAAGGCGTCCGGGTCGCCCGCCGTGTGCCGGGCGAGCAGTTCGGCGTCGGTGGGCTCCTCGGCCATCCGCCCCCTCCTCGCGGTCCGGCCGCCGCTCCGGCGGCCGTGGGTCACATCGTTGGGGATCCGGCGGAGCGGATCAAGGGGCGGGGCGCGTCGGTTGTCGTCCGGACGGGAGAGCGGGCCTAACCGTTGACCTGGATCTCGGCGACCTTGCCGCGGTAGCCGCCGTCGTCGGTGGGCACGTTGGTGAGCCAGAGCAGCAGGTAGCGGGTGGTGACCGGGGCGGCGGGCTTCAGGGTGACCTTGGAGCCGGACCCGGAGGCGACCGGGGCGCCGAAGCTGCGGAAGCCGTTCTCGTCGACGTTCGGCGCGGTGGCGGTGCCGGCGGGGGCGGCCTTCAGTTCGACCTTGGTGTCGCCGATGAACTGGACGTCCACCGAGCCGACGGGGCGGGCCGAGCCGAGGTCGATCAGCAGGCCGGTGCCGGGCCGGTAGGCGCCGAACTGGTCGTTGTAGCGCTGGGTGGTCCAGGCGGTCGCCGGGTTGCCGTCGGTGGCGTTGGCGATCTCGCTGCTGTGCTCGTCCTTGTTGTCGCCGTACGCGTTGAACGGGGAGATGGACGAGACGGCGATCTTCTCGCCGGTGGCCGCGGGGGCGCTGCCGGTCGGGGCCGGCGCGGGGGCGGTGTGGTCGCTGGTGGTCTTCTCCTGGTGGTTGACGTACTCGACCAGCTGCCAGGAGCCGACCGTGACGGCCGACAGCGCCACCAGGGAGGCCGCCCACCTGGCCGCCCGGCGCAGGGCGCGGCGGCGGCGCGGGGCGGGCCGCCCGGCGGGCCGGGGGCCGGCCGGGGCGGGGGCGGGATCGGTCACCGGGATCGCCTGGGTGGGCGCGGCGGGGGAGTAGCGCGGCCGGGCGGTGTTGGGCAGGGCGCGCAGCACCGGCGGGGCGGGCTGCTCCGGCGGGCGGATCTTCGGCAGCGCGGCGACCGCGGCGGCCAGCTCGGCGGGGGTGGTGATCGGCTCCTTGTGGTGCGGCGGCTGGTCGCACAGGATCCGCGCGGCGAGCTCCGACAGGCCCTTGTGGACGCCCGCCCGGACCTGGTCCGGGGGGACGCAGCCGAGGTCCTTGGGCAGTCCCTGGAGGTCGTAGCGGTCCTCCGGGTAGGGCCAGCGGTGGGTGAGCGAGGCGTACAGCAGTGCGCCGATCGCACGGACGTCGGTCAGCTCGGCGTCCTCGGTGGGCAGTCCGCGCAGGGCGGCGTCCACCGCGATGCCGTTGATCCGGTACTGGCCGCCGTCGGTGCGCAGCACGCACTTGGGGGTGAGCCGCAGGTGGGCCTGGCCGCGCTGGTGGGCGGCGGCGATGGCGTCGGTGACCTGGCGGACCATCTGGTACGCGTCGTACGGCTCCAGCGGGCCGTCCGCGAGCAGCTCGCCGAGGTCCCGGGCGCCGGGCAGCCACTCGCGGACGACGTACACCAGCTCGCCCTCCTGCACGGCGTCCAGCACCTGGACGAAGCGCGGGTCGCCGAGCAGGGCGGCGCTGCGGGCGGCGGTGAGCACCGACTTGGCGCGGCGGTGGCCGGCCGAGAGCAGGTGGACGCCGACGGCGCGGCGGAGCTTCTCGTCGACGGCGCGCCAGCTGGTGAAGGTCTCCGACTCGGAGATGCACTCCTCCAGCCGGTAGCGGCCGCCGATCTTGTCGCCGCTGTGCCGCGGCGGGGCGGGCAGGACGGCGGGCAGCGTGGCGGTGTCGGCGTCCAGCGTCTCGGTGCTGGTGGGCGGGGCGGGCTCGGACGGTTCGACCGGGGGCAGCGGGCGGCGGACCCCGCGGCTGCGGGACGGGCGCTCGGTGCGGGCGCCCTGGGCGGACAGCTCGGCGTCGATCTCCTGCGCGGACAGCGGGGCGGTGGCGTCGGCGGGCGGCTGGGCCGCGTCGCTGTCGGCGGGCGCCGGCGCGGCGGGCCGCAGCGGGGTGGTCGGGTCGTCCTTGGCGGCGCCCTTCGCCGGGCTCTTCGCCGGGCCCTTCGCGGCGCCGTTCGCGGTGCTCCGTGCCGCGCCGTCGGCGGAGCCCTTCGCGGTGCGGCCGAGGTCGGAGTCGCGGTCGGAGCCGGCGTCGCGCTGCGAGGTTCCGGGCGCGGCCTCGGTCGCCGCCCCGTCCGTCTCGGACGTGTCGACGATCGCCTTGGTGCCGTCAGCCACCGTGGTCCTGCCTCCCCTTGTGTCGTCCCGGGCCCAGCCAGGACGGTCGACGAGCCGCTGCCGGAGTGGTCGGCCGTGCTGCAAGGTCAATTGTGCCCACTCCCGGCACCCTGGTACGACCGCTGAGGGTGCCGGGAGGTTGCCCGCGTGTCCACTTCCGGGCGAACGGCAGACGGATGGGCCGGAATCGGGGGGTTTCCCCGACTCCGGCCCACCGTAAGCGGCCTGAGTCCCCGACGGATCGCCGGTGCTCCGGTTGACGTGCCGTCAACCCGTGATCGGTCCCGAGGTCAGCGGCCGAGCCGCCGGCGGACCATTCCGGTGAGCGCGTTGAGTTCCTCGATGCGCATCCGGCGGGCCAGCAGCAGGAACACCGCGACCTGGACGGCGGCCGCGACCAGCAGCGTCAGGACGTTGCCGAACCAGCCGCTCAGCACCTGCAGCGCGAGCAGCTCGACCCCCAGGCCGACCACCGCGGCGGGCAGCGAGGCGATCGCCAGCCGGACGTAGGTCTTGGTGATCCGGGCGGTGTCCAGGCCGCCGATCCGCGCCTTCAGCTTGGGCACCGCGACGAACACGCCCACCGCGTAGGACAGGCCGTAGCCCAGCGCCATGCCGGTGACCGCCCACTGCGCGGGCAGCACCAGCCAGCACAGCACCGCGGTGCCGGCCTGGGTGAGCGCCACCCAGACGGTGTTCGAGAACGGGGTGCGGGTGTCCTCGTACGCGTAGAAGCCGCGCAGCAGGACGTACTGCACCGAGTACGGGATCAGGCCGAGGGCGAAGGCGGAGAGCATGTAGCCGACCGCGGTGGTGCCGTGCGCGACCGCGCCGCCGTTGCCCAGGCCGTAGATCGAGGAGCCGATGACCGGGCCGAGCGACAGGAACAGGAACGCCGCCGGGACGATCGCCACCGCCGAGGTGCGCAAGCCGTAGGAGAGGTCGTCGCGGACCGCCCCCGCGTCCTGGTCGGCGGCCGCCCGGGACAGCCGGGGGAGCACCGCGCTCATCACCGAGACGGTGACGACGGCCATCGGCAGCTGCCAGATCAGCAGCGCGTTGGAGTACGCGGCCAGGCCGACGCCGAGGTGGCCGTCGCGTTCGGCGGCCTTGCCGGAAGCGGTGGCGAGCTGGGTGACCACCAGGAAGCCCGCCTGGTTGGCCAGCACGAACAGGAAGGTCCACTTGGCGAGGCGGGCCGCCTTGCCCAGGCCGTGGCCGCGCCAGTCGAAGCGGGGCCGGAACGCGAAGCCCGCCGCCCGCAGGTACGGGATCATCGACAGCGCCTGCACCGCGAGGCCCAGCATGGTGCCGATGCCGAGCAGCCGGACGCCCTCGGGGGAGATGTTCTGCGGGGTGACCTCGGTGTGCTGGAAGGTGCCGTACACGCCGATGTACAGCACGAAGGTGAAGATCACCACGAGGTTGTTCAGGACCGGCGTCCACATCATCGCGCCGAACCGGCCGCGGGCGTTGAGGATCTGGCCCATCACCACGTGCACGCCCATGAAGAAGATGGTCGGCAGGCAGTAGCGGGCCAGCGCGACCGTGGTGTCCGCGCTCTGCTGGTCCCGCATCAGGGCGTGCGAGATGAGCTGCACCAGCACCGGCGCGGCCAGCACCGCGACGAACACCACGCCCGCCAGACCGGTGACCACCAGGGTGAGCAGCCGGTTCGCGTAGGCGGTGCCGCCGTCCTCGTCGTTCTTCATGCTGCGCACCAGCTGCGGCACGAACACCGCGTTCAGCGCGCCGCCGCCGATCAGGATGTACAGCAGCGTGGGCAGCGTGTTGGCGGCGTTGTACGAGTCGCCCATCGAGGCCACGCCGATCGCGGCGGCGATCACCATGGTGCGCAGGAAGCCGGTGCCGCGGGAGACCAGGGTGCCGGCCGCCATGACGGCGCTGGAGTTCAGCAGCCCGGCGACCCGGCCGACGCCACCGCCGCCCTCGGCCGGTGCGCCCGGTGCGGGGGCGGGCGGTGCGGCGGCGGCGTTGGCCTCCAGCACGGCCGCGTCGGCCCGCATCACCGCCTCCTCCTCGGACAGCGGCGGGTCGAACTCGATCGGCGGCACGTACGGGGGGCGCCCGTCCGCCGCCGGGGCCGGCTCCGGGCGGAGGGCCTCCGCGGGCTCCGACCCGGCGTCCTCGGCCTCCGCGGCGCCGACCGGCCCCGGGGCGTCCCCGGCACCGCCGGGCGCGTGCCGCGGGGGCGCCGGCGCCTGTTCCGCGGCCGACAGCAGGGTCTCCACGTCGACGTACTCGGTGGTCTCGGTGTCCCGGCCCGGTGCGGGGGCCGGTTCGCCGGCCTCCGCGGCGACCTCGGCGGCGATCGACGCCCAGCGCGGTGCGGGCGCGGTCAGCTGCAGGGCGGGCTCGGGCTCACGGCTCGGCTGGCCGGGGAGCGCCGCCGCTGCGCCCTCCGGGACGTCCGCCGGGCCGGCGGCGTCCTCGGTGGCCGGTGCGTCCGGGCCGGCGGCCGGCAGGTCGATCTCGCCGTACGGGTCCGTGCCGCCGTACGCCTCGGCGGCGTACGGGTCACGGGCGTAGGTGTCGGCGACGTACCAGTCGGCGGTCGGGTCGGCGGGGGCGGCGGCGGACCGTGGGCCGCCCGCGCGGTCCTGGGGCCGTCCTCCGCCCTGGTCCTGGGTTGCTCGCTCGCTCCGCTCGTTCATGCCACCAATCCACGTCAGAGAGGGGGGTGGGCGTCCGGGGGTGGGACGGCCTAGTGATCCACCTTCTCATCACCGGCGACCCGATCCGTGTCATCCCGGTCGGACGACGGCTCCGCGTCGGCCTGCCCGCGGCCGCTGTCCGGCTTCTGCGCGCCGGCGTCCGGCCGGTCGTCGGCCCCGTCGCCGTCCGACAGCGGGCGGTCCGGGTCCTCGTCGACCTCGCCGGCCGCCTTGCGCTTCTTGCGCTGCAGGGAGAACCGCACGCCGGCGAGGATCATCAGCACGGTGCCGCCGGCGATCACGTACATCACGCCGCTGGCCACCGAGGTGACGTCGACGGTGAACGCCACCGGGTCGCCGTACCGCTGCGGGTTCGGGCCGGTGGTCCACAGCTCCGCGGTCACCTGGACCTGGCCGTTGACCCGGGCGTCGGCCGGGAAGCGGAAGGTGCGGGCGGTCGTGGCGTCCAGCACCACGGTCTGCTTCTCGCCCACGTTGAGGCGGTTCGGCTGGGCCGAGTAGAGCCGCAGCTCCAGGTTGCCGACCGCCTGGGTGAGGTCGTTCTTCACGCTGACGAGCAGGGTCGCGTTGTCGCCCGGCAGCGTCACCACGCTCTTCTTGGGCACCCGGACGGCCGACTTCAGGTTGTCCAGGTAGTGCTGCACGCCGGCCCGGTAGTCGCTGCCGGCCTTCGGCTGGTCGCGCCAGCTGGTGGACATCGAGCGGACCATGGCCGCGCTGAACGGTCCGCGCACCCGCTCCGGCTGGGTGAGGATCATCATCAGCTGGTCGACGCCGTCCTGGATCCCCATGGTGGCGGTCAGCTCGGAGGCGCTCAGCTCCCCGGCGGTCGCCTCGCCCGGGTAGTCGTTCGGGACGCTGCTGTTGGCCGCCGGGTCGGCGGGCATGTCGACGACCTTCTGCAGCGACACCGGCGTCACCCAGCCGCCGCTGCCCGACGCCCCCTGCATCGCGTCGTGCAGCGCCTGCGCGGTGCCGACGGTCAGCGAGCGGGTCGGCAGCACCAGCACGCCGCGCGGGTGCTCCGGCTCCTGGTGGGCGATCGCCAGGGTCTCGGCCAGGAACCGCTGCTGGGCCGCGGTGCGCTCCTGGGGGGTCTTCAGGTCCTGCTGGAACAGCGAGGCGAGCACCGCGTCGGAGACCACCGCGGTCTGCCCGTTGCCGATCGGCCGGGCCGCGCCCGGCGTGTACGTCAGCTTCTCCGACTCCGGCATCGACGCGCCGTCGACCAGCACCACCCGGCCGCCCGCCGCGCCCGCCACCGCTGCCGTGCGCTGGTCCAACCTGCCCCGGTACGGCCAGGCGACGTCCGAGTGGGCGTCCACCGACAGCCGCGCCTCGGCGGTGACCTGGCCGGCGGTCATGGCCTTGCGGAGCGCGGCGTCCATGCCGTTCAGGCCCGCGCCGTTGTGCGCGATCGACGCCAGGTCGGGGTCGGCGTACGGCAGCGACACCACCTCGGAGTTCTGCGCCGACACCGCCGACCGCAGCTTCGCCAGCCAGGCCGTCGCCGCGTCGCGGCCGGTGCCCGGCACGGTGTTGTCCTCGCGCGCGGACTCGCCCGAGGTACCCGGCTTCTGCACCCGGTACGGCCTGGTCATCGCGAACACCGTGTCCAGCAGGTCCGGGTCGATCGCCCAGGTCAGACCGGGCATGGTGGCGCCGATCTCGACCAGCTTGTTCAGCCGGCCGTCACCGGTCAGCTCGCCGACCAGGGTGTCGTCCCGCAGCACCGGCGTCTGGTCCTGGTCCGGCATGGTCTGCGCGACCAGCACCGGGGCGTGGGTCAGCGGCCACACCACCGCGACCGGCGACGCCTGGGCGGTGGCGTGCCCCTGGTACGGCAGGAAGGTGCGGGCGATGCCCAGCGTGTGGGCCCGCTCGTCGCCGGTGCTGCCCCAGAGGTCCACCGCCAGCTCGTAGGTGCCGGTGTCCTTGACCTTCAGCGCGGACACCGGCAGCGGCAGGGTGAAGTCCTTGCTCTGCCCCGGGCCCAGGTCGCCGACCTCCTGCGACGGGCTGTCCAGCGCGGTGCCGTCCTGGCCGCTCGGGGTGCTCATCGAGGCGACCAGGCCGATGTCGCTGCGAGTCGCCAGCATCGGCTTGCCCGGGTTCGGCAGCCGCACCTTCACGGACGGCGTCCGCAGCGTCTCCGCACCGGAGTTGGTGACCTTGCCGGTGATCGTCACGGTGTCGTTCTCGTGCGCGATCTTCGGCGTCCCCGCGCCGCCGACCTGCACCGCGTCGATCTGCACCGTGGCCGGGTACTTGCCGTCCGCGGTCACCAGCGTGCCCGGCCCGGCCGCCGCGGGAGCAGCGGCGACGGCCGCGACCAGCCCGCCCGCCAGCAGTGCGGCGGTGCCCCTGGCCAACCGGCCCGTCCACCGTCCGCGGTGCCCGGCCCCTGCCGCGCCCAGCCCGGTCCGCTCGTCCACGCGTCCTCGCCGTTCCTGATCGTCCCGATCGACCCACGCCACCGACGCGGCCCCGCCCGACCCCGGCGGTCTCCGACTTGGAGCGTTCACCCGGCATGGTAACGACGCTGCGCGGCCCGCAGTGTTGCGGGCCGGAAGCTGGCCGGACGGCCGGGGGAGGGAAACGGGAGGGCGGCGGAGCAGGGCGGGCACGTACCCTTGTGAGCCGTGTCCACTGCCAATGCGTCCAGCGCCAATCATTCCAGCTCCGTCGACCGGGTCGCCCTGCCGGGGCTGACCGAGGCGCAGACCCTCGGCCTGCAGGAGCTGCTGCGGGTCTCCCCGGTCGCCGACGAGGTCGCCCGCCGCTTCCAGGACGCCGGCCACCGGCTGTCGCTGGTCGGCGGCTCGGTCCGGGACGCCCTGCTCGGCCGGCTCGGCAACGACCTCGACTTCACCACCGACGCCCGCCCCCAGCAGATCCTCAAGCTGGTCAAGGGCTGGGCGGACGCGGTCTGGGACGTCGGCATCGCCTTCGGCACCGTCGGCGCGCGCAAGGACACCCCCGAGGGCTCGTTCCTGATCGAGATCACCACCTATCGCAGCGAGGCCTACGACCGCAGCTCCCGCAAGCCCGAGGTCAGCTACGGCGACTCCATCGAGCAGGACCTGGTGCGCCGCGACTTCACCGTCAACGCGATGGCCGTCGACCTGCCCGGCCGCGGCTTCGTCGACCCGCACCACGGCCTGGACGACCTGGAGGCCCGGGTGCTGCGTACCCCCGCCACCCCCGAGGAGTCCTTCTCCGACGACCCGCTGCGGATGATGCGGGCCGCCCGCTTCGCCGCCCAGCTCGACTTCGAGCCCGCGCCCGAGGTGGTCGCCGCGATGACCGCGATGGCTGAGCGGATCACCATCGTCTCCGCCGAACGCGTCCAGGCCGAGCTCAACAAGCTGCTGCTCGCCGACCACCCGGTCAAGGGCCTGCGGCTGCTGGTCGACACCGGCCTCGCGGACTTCGTGCTGCCCGAACTCCCGGCGCTGCGCCTGGAGAGCGACGAGCACCACCGCCACAAGGACGTCTACGAGCACTCGCTGACCGTCCTGGAGCAGGCCATCGCGCTGGAGACCGAGGGCCCCGACCTGGTGCTCCGGCTCGCCGCGCTGCTGCACGACATCGGCAAGCCGCGCACCCGCCGCTTCGAGTCCGACGGCCGGGTCTCGTTCCACCACCACGAAGTGGTCGGCGCGAAGATGACCCGCAAGCGGATGCGCGAGCTCAAGTACTCGAACGAGCTGGTCAACGAGGTGTCCAGGCTGGTCGAGCTGCACCTGCGTTTCCACGGCTACGGCGGCGGCGAGTGGACCGACTCCGCGGTGCGCCGCTACGTCACCGACGCCGGCCCGCTGCTGGAGCGCCTGCACAAGCTGACCCGCTCCGACTGCACCACCCGCAACAAGCGCAAGGCCGCCGCGCTGGCCCGCACCTACGACTCGCTGGAGGAGCGGATCAGCGCCCTCCAGGCGCAGGAGGAGCTGGACGCGATCCGCCCGGCGCTGGACGGCAACGAGATCATGCAGCTGCTCGGCCTGCGCCCCGGCCCGGCGGTCGGCCGCGCCTACAAGCACCTGCTCGAACTGCGCCTGGAGCACGGCCCGATGGAGCACGACGCGGCCGTCGCCGCCCTGCGCGAGTGGTGGGCGGCTCAGCCGCAGGACTGACGTCCCGTCACTTCTTGGTGGTCCCCGCGGTGCCCGAGGTCCCGGACGTCGCGGCCTTCGCGGGGCCCAGGCAGAGCCGGTACTTCTTGCTCTTGCCGCTCTTGCGGTACCGGCCGTCGTAGGCCACCGAGCCCGGGTGGCTCTTGGCGCAGTCGACCCGGCCGAGGGTGGTGCTGTAGTTGTCGCGCTGCAGCACCTTCCAGGTGGCGTTCTGCGCGCTGCACGACACCTTGGCGTGCTTGCTGTCCAGGCAGTCGCCGGTGTTCGGGCCCTTGTCGGGCTTGAACACCGCGTACAGCGCGAACAGTGCGCCGACCAGCACCACCACGATCGAGAGCCGCCACAGGCAGCCCGCCCTGCGCACGTTCTTGTCGGTGATCTTCGGCTGCGGCGGCGCCTGCCCCCAGGCCGGCATCTGCTGCCCCTGCGGCTCGCCGACCGGCGGCTGTCCGTACGCCGGCTGCCCGTACGCGGGGGCCGGCTGCGCGTACCCCGACGGCTGCTCGCCGTACGCCGGCTGCTGCTGCCCGTAGGCCGGCGGCTGGGCGTAGCCGGAGGGCTGCCCGTACGCCGGGGGCTGCCCGTAGCCGGACGGCTGGCCGTACCCGGGAGGCTGCTGGCCGGGCTGCTGTCCGTACGGGCCGGGCGGCCCGTACGGGCCCGGCGGCGGCGGAGTGCTCATTCGGTTCTTCCCCCTGGCGACGAGAGCGGTGCCGTACGCCCACGACCCTAGCGGCAGAAGGCCCGTCAGGTCCGGCGCGCGGCACGGAAGTACAGCACCGCGCCGAGCGCGTACAGCGCCGCCAGACCCAGCACCACCGGCACCGAGCGGCCGTTCAGCGGCAGGACCAGCGCCGTGACGCCGGCCGCCGCGACGAACGAGACGTTCACCAGCACGTCGTAGATCGCGAACACCCGGCCGCGGAACTCGTCCTCCACCGACTCCTGCACCAGGGTGTCCGCGCAGATCTTGGTGCTCTGGGTGACCACCCCCAGCAGCAGCGCCGCGGCCATCGCCGGAACCTCCCGGAAGGTCAGCCCGAGCGCCGGGACGAACACCGCCGCGCTCCCCAGGCAGACCGTCATCCACCCGGTCAGGCCCAGCCGCTGGGTGCACCACGGGCTGATCACCGCGGCCAGGCCGAAACCCGCCGCGGACACCCCGACCGCCACGCCCAGGCTGGCCAGGCCGCCCGCATTGTCCTCGGCGCTGTTGAAGGTGTACCGGGAGAGCATCAGCACCATGACGGTCAACATGCCGTAGCAGAACCGCGCCAGCGTGACCGCGGCCAGCGCGTGCACCGCCGGACGGCAGTCCCGCACCAGGTGCCGCAGGCCGGCCCGCAGGTCGTTCCAGGCCGCCGCCAACGCCTGACGCAGGGACGGGAGTTCGCCGTGCAGCTCGGGGCCGAGCGCGTCCGGGGCGATCCGCTGCGCGGCGAACGCGGCCGACAGGTAGAGCAGCGCCGCCAGCGTCACCAGCACCGCGTCGGCGGACCGGCCGGGCGCCAGCACCTGGTGCACCAGGAAGCCGACGCCGCCGCCGGCGGCCGCCGCCACCGTGCCCAGGGTGGGCGAGACCGCGTTGGCGGTCACCAGGTCGGACGGGTCCACCACCCGGGGGAGCGCCGCCGACAGGCCCGCCAGGATGAACCGGTTGAGCGCCGTCACCAGCAGCGCCGCGGCGAAGAACATCCAGTCCGGTGCCCGCCCGAGCAGCAGCGCCGCCGTCACCAGGCCCAGCCCGAACCGGGCCAGATTGCCCGTCAGCAGCACCTGGCGGCGCCGCCAGCGGTCCAGCAGCACCCCCGCGAACGGGCCGATCACCGAGAACGGCAGCAGCATCACCGCCAGCACGGCCGCGATGTCGGCGGGGGAGGACTGGTGCTCCGGCGAGAAGATCACGTAGGCGGCCAGCGAGACCTGGAACACCCCGTCCGACAGCTGCGAGAGCAGACGCACCGTCAGCAGCCGCCGGAAACCGCGGCCGCGGAGCAGCCCGCGCAGAGTGGCCTCCCGCGGGGGCCGTTCGGTGATCACCCGCCAAGGGTGCCACGAGCCCGACGGTGTTTCACGTGAAACATCCACCAACTTCGGGCGACGCGCGCCCCCTGCACGCTCCCGCACTACCGGTGACCGCGCCCCGGAGGACGTCGTTCGGCACTCACGGGGGAAGAACCACCTCGGAACGACGGGAGGCTCCCATGCGAGACGAGTTCACCGCCCTGCTGCTCGGCCAGGTCGGCCAGCACGAGGGCCGGAGTGCCGACGGAACCTGGAACAACCGCCAGCGTTACAGCGAGGAAACCCCCGGCCTCGAATGGTCCGACGGCCAACCCTGGTGCGCCACCTTCGAGGCCTGGGCCGCCCACCGCACCGGGATGGACAACCTCTGGCCGATGACCGCGTCCTGCCTCGCCGCCGTCGACTGGTGGCGCCGCCAGAACCGCTGGACCCTCTACCCCGTCCTCGGCGGCCCCTTCTACCTCGGCCCCGACGGCGGCGACCACACCGGCGTCGTCTACGCCTACGACGCCGACACCATCTACACGGTGGAGGGGAACACGAACGACACCGGATCCACCGAGGGCGACGGGGTCTACCGGAAGGCGCGGGCGCGGCGGGGGCCCGGGTCGCCGTACGGGTACGGGGTGCCGGCGTACCCGGAGGGGACGGTGTCGGCGGATCCGGCGCTCGGGGGGATCCCGGCGGCGCGGACGTCCGGGCAGGCGACCACGCCGTCGCCCGGGGTGCCGCGGTGGCCCGGGCGGTACCTGCGGGTGCAGTCGCCGATGCTGCACGGGGACGACGTGCTGATGTGGCAGCAGCGGATGGCCTGGCGCGGCTGGGCGATCACCGCGGACGGCTGGTACGGGCCGGCCTCGGCGCAGATCTGCCGGGCGTTCCAGCAGCGGCACGGCCTGTCGGTGGACGGCGTGGTCGGGCCGGTCACCTGGAACGCGACCTGGTCCTGAGAACGCCGGAGGGCCGCCCCGCGCGCAATGCGGGACGGCCCTCCGGTCGGGCCTGACGGAGCGTCAGCGCTCACCGCCGACAGCGAGCGGGCAGGCTCAGCGCTCGACCTCGCCGCGGATGAACTTCTCGACGTTCTCCTTGGCCTCGTCGTCGAAGTACTGGACCGGCGGGGACTTCATGAAGTAGGAGGACGCGGAGAGGATCGGGCCGCCGATGCCGCGGTCCTTGGCGATCTTCGCGGCGCGCACGGCGTCGATGATGACACCGGCCGAGTTCGGGGAGTCCCAGACCTCGAGCTTGTACTCGAGGTTCAGCGGGACGTCGCCGAAGGCGCGGCCCTCGAGGCGGACGTACGCCCACTTGCGGTCGTCGAGCCACGCGACGTAGTCGGACGGGCCGATGTGGACGTTCTTGGCGCCCAGCTCACGGTCGCGGATCTGCGAGGTGACGGCCTGGGTCTTGGAGATCTTCTTGGACTCCAGGCGCTCGCGCTCGAGCATGTTCTTGAAGTCCATGTTGCCGCCGACGTTCAGCTGCATGGTGCGCTCGAGGATGACGCCGCGGTCCTCGAACAGCTTGGCCATCACGCGGTGCGTGATGGTGGCGCCGACCTGGGACTTGATGTCGTCGCCGACGATCGGGACACCGGCCTCGGTGAACTTGTCGGCCCACTCCTTGGTGCCGGCGATGAACACCGGGAGGGCGTTCACGAAGGCGACCTTGGCGTCGATGGCGCACTGGGCGTAGAACTTGGCGGCGTCCTCGGAGCCCACCGGCAGGTAGCAGACCAGGACGTCGACCTGGCGGTCCTTCAGGACCTGGACGACGTCGACCGGGGTCTCGTCGGACTCCTCGATGGTCTGGCGGTAGTACTTGCCCAGGCCGTCGAGGGTGTGGCCGCGCTGGACGGTGACGCCGGTCGGCGGCACGTCGCAGATCTTGATGGTGTTGTTCTCGCTGTTGCCGATGGCGTCGGCCAGGTCGAAGCCGACCTTCTTGGCGTCCACGTCGAAGGCGGCGACGAACTCGACGTCCTTGACGTGGTAGTCGCCGAACTGGACGTGCATCAGGCCGGGGACCTTACCGGCCGGGTCGGCGTCCTTGTAGTACTCGACACCCTGCACCAGCGAGGCGGCGCAGTTGCCCACGCCGACGATGGCTACGCGAACCGAACCCATTCCGGTTGCTCCCTGAATCTCATGAGGGTCGCCGTGGTGTGGCGGCACCTCGTTCCACATCTGTTCTGACTGTCTGACGGGCGCGCGGGGCGCCCACGCCTCGCCGCGGGCGGCGAGGCCGGCGCGGTGCTGCACAGCGCTCCGGTCAGGAGCGCCCCGGGCGGTCGTACGGTGGCCCGGGCGGGTCCGAGGACCCGGCGGCCGGACCACGGCCGTCCGAAGTTGGGGGGGACGCGGCGTTGCGTCCGTTCCTGGTGGCCCGCTCGGTCTCGATCAGCTCGTTGAGCCACCGGACCTCGCGTTCCACGGACTCCAGGCCGTGGCGCTGGAGTTCGAGGGTGTAGTCGTCGAACCGCTCGCGGGTGCGCGCGATCGAGGTGCGCATCCGTTCCAGCCGCTCCTCCAGCCGGCTGCGGCGGCCTTCCAGCACGCGCATCCGGACGGCCCGGTCGGTCTGCCCGAAGAAGGCGAAGCGGACGCCGAAGTGCTCGTCCTCCCAGGCGTCCGGCCCGGAGTCGGCGAGCAGCTCCTCGAAGCGCTCCTTGCCCTCGGGGGAGAGCCGGTAGACGATCTTCGACCGCTTGCCGTTGAGCGCGGTGGCCGGGACGTACTCGACGTCCGGGTTGTCCTCGACCAGGAAACCCTGGGCGACCAGGCTCTTCAGGCAGGGGTAGAGCGTTCCGTAGGAGAAGGCGCGGAACGAGCCCAGCAGGACGTTGAGCCGCTTGCGCAGCTCGTAGCCGTGCATGGGCGCGTCGTGGAGCAGGCCGAGGACGGCGAATTCGAGGACGCCGGAGCGTCGGCTCATGCCGCCTTCCTCCTTCCGTTGCGGGGTCCTGCTCGTCGGACGCGCGGGTCCGGCCCGCAGAGTATGCCGGGCCGATGTGTCGCGCCGATGTATCGGCTCGATATATCGGCAACAGTAACCCTGGGTCACGAAAGGAGCAAGGGGGGCACGCGTAACCGCGATCACAAGGCCTTTGGGCAACGGGCGTGTAATGAATCCCGGTCGGTTCGTCCGGCTTGGCTCTCAATGCCCGATTGGAGACCTTTCAGAGGGCCGTACTCTTTCGCCTGTGCACCCTGACCGAGGAGCTGCGGAGAGATGAGCGAACACCGGCGTAGGTCGGCCAACCCCGGGGGCGAGCAGCCGCCCTCCAGGCGGGCGTCCGCCGGGCGCCCGTATGCCTACGGCAGCCCCGTCGAGGGCGCACCCGACTACGCGCGCGACCCCGCGGCCGGGCCCGGCCGTCCCGGTCCGGGGGCGGCCCCCGGCGGCCGTCGGGCCGTGCGGGAGACCGCGCAGCAGCCCCGGCTGACCCGGGCGGAGATGCGCAAGCAGTCCCGCAAGGGCAGCGGCGGCGGTGGCGGAGAGGGCCCGCCGAACGGCCGCGGCGCGGGCCGCAACGGCAAGCCGGGCAAGAAGCGGCTGATCGACTACCCGCGCTTCGGCAAGTCCGGCTTCAAGCGCTGGATGCCGTCCTGGAAGCAGGTGCTGAGCCTGTTCCTGATCTTCTTCGGCGGCGGCGTGGCCGCGGTGGGCACCGCGTACGCCCTGGTGCAGGTGCCGGACGCGAAGTCCACCCTGCGGCTCCAGAACAACATCTACTACTGGGCCGACGGCACCGAGATGGCCCGCAAGGGCGACACCAACAAGCAGTGGGTGGAGCTCTCGCAGATAAGCCGGCCGGCCCAGGACGCGGTGATCGCGGCGGAGAACGAGACCTTCCGCACCGACAGCGGCATCGACCCGAAGGGCATGGCCCGCGCCGTCTACAACATGGCGACCGGTGGCGAGGTCCAGGGTGGTTCGACCATCACCCAGCAGTACGTGAAGAACGTCTACCTGTCGCAGGAGCAGACCCTGAGCCGCAAGGCGAAGGAGTTCTTCATCACGCTGAAGATCGCCGACGACAAGGACACCATCCTCACCGGCTACCTGAACACCAGCTGGTACGGCCGCGGCGCGACCGGCATCCAGGCCGCCGCGCAGGCGTACTACGGGGTGGACGCCGCGAAGCTGGACATCTGCCAGGGCGCGATGCTGGCGGGCCTCCTGAAGGGCGCGGCGCTGTACGACCCGACCCTGAACCAGGCCAACCACGACCGCATGCAGGAGCGCTGGGAGTACGTCCTGGGCCGGATGGCGGCCACCAAGGCCATCACGCCCGAGGAGCGCACCAAGTGCGGGCCGAAGTTCCCGGAGCCGGTCGAGGTGAAGGCCCCGGCGAGCATGAACGGCGAGATCTCCTACCTGGTGGACACCGCCACGCAGTTCGTCATGGCCAAGGACAAGACGATCACCGAGGCCAAGCTGGCCCGTGGCGGCTACCAGATCTACACCACCTTCCAGAAGGACAAGGTGGACGCCCTGAAGGCGGCCGTGGACCAGGTCAAGTCCGAGTCGCTGAAGCCGGACCAGCGCGAGGCGGACAAGTTCGTGCAGGTCGGCGCCGCCTCGGTGGTGCCCGGCGACGGCGCGATCGTGGCGATCTACGGCGGCGACGGCATCGAGAACGGCCACTACAGCAACAACGCGGACTCCAAGGTCCCGGTCGGCTCGACCTTCAAGCCGTTCGTGCTGGCCACCGCGATGCAGACCGGCGTGCTCACCAAGACCGGCGCGAACGGCCAGCCGACCCAGATCAACCAGGACTCGCTGTACCTGGCGGACAACCTGTCGCCGATCTACTCCAAGGACGGCAAGCCGCTGATGGGCGACGACGGCAAGCCGTACAAGCAGCGCAACGACAGCCCGGGCAAGCCCGGCTACGTGACGCTGAAGAAGGCCATGCAGTTCTCGTACAACGTCCCGTTCGTGCAGCTCGGCCAGGACGTGGGCGGCAAGAACGTGGAGAACATGGTCACCGCGATGGGCCTGCTGCCCAGCAGCCTGGAGCCGTCCTCGACCATCACCTTCCCGCTGGGCACCTCGCACCCGAGCTCGATCCGGATGGCCTCGGCGTACTCGGTGTTCGCGGCCCGCGGGCAGCAGAACGACCCGTACTCGGTGGCGAAGCTGGTCTACAACGGCGCCGAGCAGCCGAACTTCACCAAGAGCCAGCCGAAGAAGGTGCTGGAGCAGGCGGTCGCCGACAACATCACCGACGTGCTGGAGAACGTGGCCAAGAACGGCACCGGTACCAAGACCAACGCGCTGGGACGGCCGGTGGCCGGCAAGACCGGCACCACCGACGCCGGCACCTCGGCCTGGTGGGTGGGGTACACCCCGCAGCTGTCCACCGCGGTCGGCATGTGGCGCGAGGAGGCCGGCAACCCCAAGCTGCTGTCGCTGAACGGCACCGCGGGCCACGAGTCCGTGCACGGTGGTGACTTCCCGACCGACATCTTCACCCGCTACATGAAGGCGGTGCTGAAGGACACCCCGGTGCAGGACTTCCCGAACCCGGAGCCGTGGGGCCAGGAGGTCGACTCCTCCGGTGCGCCGATCAGCCCGTCGGCGTCCACCTCGGCCTCCGTCTCCGCCGAGCAGCCGAGCGCGCCGGTCGAGCCGAGCACCTCCAAGTCCCCGGAGGGTCCGGCGTCGCCGCCGCACCCGAGCACCAGCTCGACCTGCCTGTTCAACTACTGCGGGCCGAGCAAGAGCCCGGGCCGGCCGAGCAAGAGCCCGAGCGAGAGCCCGAGCGGCAGCCCCGGACAGGGCGGCGGCGGCGCGGGCGGCGGCAACCTGGCGGGTCTCACCGGCCAGTAGCCGCACCGACCGAATCCCGGCGGAACCACCACAGAGGGGCACGCGATCGCGAAGGCGATCTCGTGCCCCTCTTCGGTTGGGCGCGAGGGTGCGGCAGTATGTGCGCCATGACGTCCAGCCTGCGTGACGAGACCTCTCCGCCCGGTCCGGCCCCGGCGCCCGGTCCGCTGCCGAACACCGTGGTGGTGCCCGCGGACGAGGACCCCGTCGCGGAGGCCGGCAGCGAGCTGCTGGGCGGTCCGCCCGGGCGGCGGGCGCTGCTCGGAGTGTCGTGGTGGACGCCGGCCAAGTTCCTGGCGCTGGTCGTCATCGCCACGTACCTGGTGGGTCTGTTCCAGAAGGCGCCGTGCTACACCGACGGCTGGTTCCACGGGGCCACCACCCAGTACACGAAGGCCTGTTACAGCGACATCCCGCACCTGTTCTCGGGGCGCGGCTTCGCGGACGGCGGGCGGCCGTACCTGGATCCGATCCCGCAGGGCTCGCCGGACATGCAGTACCTGGAGTACCCGGTGCTGACCGGTCTGTTCATGCAGATCGCGGCCTGGCTGACCACCCACAACGGCGACCTGATGAGCCGTGAGCAGTGGTTCTGGCTGGTCAACGCCGGCATGCTGATGGTCTGCGCGGTGATCGCGGTGGTCGCCACCTCGCGCACCCAGCGCCGCCGGCCGTGGGACGCGCTGCTGTTCGCCCTCGCGCCCTGCCTGGCGCTGAACGCCACCATCAACTGGGACCTGCTGGCGGTGGCGCTGGCCGCGGTCGCGATGGCGTACTGGTCGGGTTCCCGGCCGGTCTGGGCGGGTGTGTTCATCGGACTGGCCACCGCCGCCAAGCTGTACCCGGTGCTGCTGCTCGGCCCGCTGCTGGTGCTGTGCCTGCGGGCCGGCAAGTGGCGGGAGTTCGGGATGGTGTTCGGCGGCACGGCCGGCGCCTGGCTGGTGGTCAACGTGCCGATCATGCTGGCCAACTGGAAGGGCTGGCTGACGTTCTACAGCTTCAGCCAGGTCCGCACCGAGGACTACGGCTCGTTCTGGCTGATCCTGATGCAGGCCGTCCGCGACGGGCAGCACCTGGAGAGCCTGAACACCTGGATCGCCGCCCTGCTGGTGGGCTGCTGCCTGGCGGTCGGCTGGCTGGCGATCAGCGCGCCGCGCCGCCCGCGCTTCGCCCAGCTGGCCTTCCTGGTGGTCGCCGCGTTCGTGCTGACCAACAAGGTGTACTCGCCGCAGTACGTGCTCTGGCTGATCCCGCTGGCCGCGCTGGCCCGGCCGCGCTGGCGGGACTTCCTGGTCTGGCAGGCCTGCGAGGTGCTGTACTTCCTCGGCGTCTGGTCCTACCTGGCGAACATCAGCGACGGCAAGCACCACGGCATCGACCAGCAGTGGTACCACTTCGCGATCGCCCTGCACCTGGTCGGCACCCTGTACATCTGCTACCTGGTGGTCCGCGACATCCTCAACCCGGACCGCGACCCGGTGCGCTGGGACGGAAGTGACGACCCGTCGGGCGGCGTGCTGGACGGCGCCCCGGACCGGTTCGTGCTCGGTTCCGCCCGCGGCCTGCGCGAGGACGCCGGCTACGCCGAGTACGCTCCGCGCGGCGAGGTCGACTGGCTGGAACCCGAGCCCGAGCCGCAGGCCAAGTAGCCCGCTCCTGGAACGACGAAGCCCGCCCGCCTCTCCGGCGGGCGGGCTTCGCCCGTTCCAGGGGGCGCCTCAGCGCTCGACCACCCGGTCGAAGTGGGTCGTGGTGTGACGGACCGTCAGCGGCAGCTCGTCGCCGATCGCGGGCGGCTTGAGCTCGCCTGGCAGGAACAGGATCGACACCTGCATGTGCGGCGGCTCGGCGAACCACAGCTGCCTGCCCTGCCAGGAGTACGGCGACAGGGTCCGGTTCACGGTGGCCAGGCCGGCCCGCGCCAGCCCCTTGGCGCGCGGCAGTATGCCGTGCACGTACTTGGGGGCCTCCAGGCCGACGCCGTGCGCGGTGCCGCCGGTGGCCACCAGCAGGTGGCCGTCGGACGGGGCCTTGTGCTGCCGGTAGCCGTACCGCTCGCCGCGGGCGACCGGGGTGACGTCCAGGACGGTGGCCCGGGACGACAGCGCCGCCACGTCGCCGAGCCACAGCCGGGTGCCGATCCGGGAGCGGAACTCGGTGCCGGGGTGGCGCTCGCCGAGGCGCAGCACGTCCTTGGCGGCCAGGTGGCTGAGGTAGACGGTGCGGTCGGAGTGCCCGGCCGCGCCGATCGCCCGGACCCAGTCGGAGACCTCGTCCACCGGGTCGGAGCCGTCCGGCCGGTCCAGCGGCAGGTGCAGTGCGAAGCCTTCCGGCTCCAGGTGGCCGACCGGCAGTTCGGGCAGGTCGACGGCCCGGATGCCGTGCCGCCGCATGCTGGTCATGCACTCGACCACCACCCGGGTGCCGGCCGGCAGCGCGGCCAGCGTCTCGGGGTGCGCGACGGTGCGGACCACCCGCCCGGCGGGCAGCTCGACCTCGGGCTCGCCGATCCGGCACGGGGTGAGCACCAGCAGGTCGCCGGGGAAGTCGTCGGCCACCGCCGCCGCCTCGTCCACGGTGCCGACGGCCAGCAGCGGCCTGCCCAGCCGGGCGGCCTCCGCGGCGAGCCGCCGGTTCCCGAACCCGTAGCCGTTGCCCTTGGCGACCGGGACCAGCCCGGGGAACTCGGCCAGCAGCCCGCCCTGGTGCGCCCGCCAGCGGTCGCCGTCCACGTACATCGTCAGGGTCATCGCGTTCTTCCCGTAGCAGTTCTGACGTGTGCTCAGCGGCGCGACATGTAGAGGTCGAGTGCCTTGTGCAGGAGCTTGTTGAGCGGGTAGTCCCACTCGCCCAGGTACTCCGCGGCCTGCCCGCCGGTGCCGACCTTGAACTGGATCAGGCCGAACAGGTGGTCGTCCTCGTCCAGGGTGTCGCTGATGCCGCGCAGGTCGTAGACGCTCGCGCCGAGCGCGTAGGAGTCGCGGATCATCCGCCACTGGATCGCGTTGGACGGCTTGACCTCGCGCTTGTGGTTGGCGGAGGCGCCGTAGGAGTACCAGACGTGCTCGCCGACGGTGAGCATCGTGGTGGCGGCCAGCGGCTCGCCCTCGTGGTAGGCGATGTACAGCCGCATCCGGTTGGGGTCCTCGGCGGTGAGCGCCTTCCACATCCGTTGGAAGTAGGACAGCGGGCGGGGGGTGAAGTGGTCGCGCTCGGCGGTGACCACGTACAGCTTGTGGAAGACCGCGAGGTCCTCGTAGCTGCCCTGGACGACCTCGACGCCGCTCTTCTCGGCCTTCTTGATGTTCCGCCGCCACAGCTGGTTGAAGCCGCGCTGCACGTCGTCCAGCGAGCGCCCGCCGAGCGGGACCTGGAACACGTAGCGGGGCTGGACGTCGCCGAAGCCGGCGCCGCCGTCCTCGCCCTGCAGCCAGCCGGAGCGGCGCAGGCGTTCGGCGGCCTCCAGGGCGCGCGGCTCGGACCAGTCCGGTTCGACGTCGCGCAGCCGCTTGGCCTCCTTGGAGGCGATGGCCTCCTTGATGGTGGAGGCCTCCCAGCGGCGGACCACCACCGGCGGGCCCATCTTCACCGAGAACGCGCCCTGCGACTTCAGGTGCGCCAGCATCGGCTTCAGCCAGCGGTCGAGGTCCGGGTCGAACCAGTCGATGACCGGGCCCTCGGGCAGGTACGCCAGGTAGCGCTTGACCTTGGGCAGCTGGCGGTAGAGCACCAGTCCGGCGCCGACCAGCTCACCGGCGGCGTCGAACCAGCCGAGGCTCTCGGCGCGCCACTCCGCCTTGACGTCCGCCCAGGACGGCACCTGCATGTGGCTGGCCGACGGCCGGCTCTGCACGAAGGCCAGGTGTTCCTCACGTGTGATCGTCCGCAGACGCAGGCTCATGCTCGGTGCTCCTCCTCGTCAGACCTACCCAGGGTGACCCTATCGCCCGAATGGTCCGATTCGGGCGGGACGCGGTCCGACATGGTGGCGCCCTCCCGATCTCGCCCGCGGACACGGGCACTGAGCTGGGAGGGCACCGGAGGTCGCACGGTTCCGGGCGGGTTCACCCGCCCCCGCGCACGGAGGTCACCACACGCCCCCGAAGAGTCCGCCGTGCGCCACTCCGAGGAACAGTCCGAACGCGGCGGCGCCGGTGCCGATCACCACCAGGAACCGCTCGGCGGTGGTCACCGAGACGAACAGGCCGATCATCCCGGTGATGATCCCGGCCAGTCCGGTCCAGGAGCTGAGCAGGTGCAGGTGGTAGAAGAACGAGGTGATGAAGGCGATCGCGCCGAGGACGCAGGTCACCCCGACGAGCGCGTTCTCCCGCGGATGCGGGTTGCCGTCGGTGTTGAGGGTGAACTGCGGCCGGTGGACGTTCTGCGCCATAGGACCCACCTCCCGTGGTGGAGGGAACGTTCGTTCTGTCCAGGTTGCGACCGATGTGACCGAAGTGACAACCCCGGAATCCCGGCGTTTTGTCCGTCGGTCGGCTCACCCGGTAGGCTGGCCCCTCTGCACTGGTGTAGGGGCGTGCCCGCATGCCCTGACCCGCCGGTGCCGACGCGCACAACCCTCCTGCCACGGAGAGACCGTGGCCGTTGAGTCCAAAGGAGGTGGGTTACACATGCGTCACTACGAGGTGATGGTGATCCTCGACCCGTCGGTCGAGGAGCGCGCTGTCTCCCCCCTGATCGAGAGCTTCCTCAACGTCGTCCGCACCGGCGGCGGCAAGGTTGAGAAGGTCGACACCTGGGGCCGTCGTCGCCTGGCGTACGAGATCAACAAGCAGTCCGAGGGCATCTACTCGGTCATCGACCTCAAGGCCACGCCCGAGGTCGTCAAGGAGCTCGACCGCCAGCTCGGCCTGAGCGAGTCGGTTCTGCGGACCAAGGTCCTGCGCCCGGACACCCACTGAGCCCGCTTCCGGCTCTGACGCCGGACGGCTCGCGTCCGGTGTTCCACGTGGAACACCGCTGACGAGCACCGCAGAACTTCTTTCCGAGAGGTCATCACCACATGGCAGGCGAGACCGTCATCACCCTCGTCGGCAACCTCGTCGACGACCCCGAGCTGCGCTTCACCCCGTCGGGTGCCGCGGTGGCCAAGTTCCGCATCGCGTCCACCCCGCGCACCTTCGACCGTCAGACGAACGAGTGGAAGGACGGCGAGAGCCTCTTCCTCACGTGCAACGTCTGGCGTCAGCCGGCGGAGAACGTGGCCGAGTCGCTGCAGCGCGGCATGCGCGTCATCGTGCAGGGCCGACTGCGCCAGCGGTCTTACGAGACCAAGGAAGGCGAGAAGCGGACGGTTTTCGAGGTCGAGGTCGATGAGGTCGGCCCGAGCCTGCGTTCGGCGACCGCCAAGGTCACCCGCGCCAACCGCTCCGGCGGTCCCAGCGGCGGCGGTGGCTTCGGCGGCCAGCAGGGCGGCGGTTACGGCGGCGGCCAGCAGGGCGGCGGCAACTGGGGTGGCAACTCCGGTGGCGGCCAGTCCGGCCCGTCCGACGACCCGTGGGCGTCCAGCGCCCCGTCCGGCGGCCAGCAGGGCGGCGGCTGGGGTGCCCCGTCCGGTGGCGGCTACTCGGAAGAACCTCCCTTCTAAGCGGTGCCGGCCGGGCCCTCGGGTCCGGCAACGCTGACAGATCTCGTACTAACGGAGCACACAATGGCGAAGCCGCCTGCTCGCAAGCCCAAGAAGAAGGTTTGCGTCTTCTGCAAGGACAAGGCCACTTACGTGGACTACAAGGACACGAACCTGCTGCGGAAGTTCATTTCCGACCGCGGCAAGATCCGTGCCCGCCGGGTCACCGGCAACTGCACCCAGCACCAGCGTGACGTCGCCACGGCCGTGAAGAACAGCCGTGAGATGGCCCTGCTGCCCTACACCTCCACCACGCGCTAAGAGAGGGTGACCGAAGAATGAAGATCATCCTCACTCACGAGGTCCCCGGCCTCGGCAGCGCCGGCGAGGTCGTCGAGGTCAAGGACGGCTACGCCCGCAACTTCCTGGTCCCGCGCGGCTTCGCCATCCGCTGGACCAAGGGCGGTCAGAAGGACGTCGACGCCATCCGTCGCGCCCGGAAGATCCACGCCATCCAGACCCTCGAGGCCGCCAACGAGGTCAAGGCGAAGCTCGAGGGCCTGCAGGTCAAGCTGGCCGTTCGCTCCGGCGACGCCGGCCGCCTGTTCGGCTCCGTGACCCAGGCCGACGTCGTGGAGGCCATCAAGGCCGCCAACGGCCCGGCCGTGGACAAGCGCGCCGTCGCGATCGCCTCGCCGATCAAGACCGTGGGCACCCACAAGGTCTCGGTCAAGCTGCACTCGGACGTCCAGGCCAACCTCGACGTCAACGTCGTCGCCGCCTGAGCGAAGCCGCAGAGCTGACGAAGGGGCCGGACTCCACTCGGAGTCCGGCCCCTTCGCCGTGCGGTCGCCGGCCGCCGGTCAGGCCCGGACGGCGCCGGTCACCATCCAGCGGCCGGTGCGCACCCGGCCCGCCAGGAACGCGGCCCGGGTCAGCATGAACAGGTTCATCGCCCACCACAGCCCGGCCAGACCCAGGCCCAGCGCGGGCACCGCGAGGGCGGCCGGGGCGAACACCAGCAGGGTGGCCAGCATCGCCCAGGCCAGGTAGCCGCCGTCGCCCGCGCCCATCAGCACGCCGTCCAGCACGAACACCAGGCCGCCGATCGGCTGGGTCAGCGCGGCCAGCAGCAGCACCGTGGACAGCTGGCCCCGGACCGACGGGTCGGTGGTGAACAGCGGGACGTACAGCGGTCGGGCCAGCACCATCAGCAGGCCGAGCAGCACGCCCGCGCCGATGCCCCACTCGATCATCCGGCGGGTCGCCGCCCGGGTGCCCGGGAGGTCGCCGGCGCCCAGGTAGCGGCCGATGATGGCCTGCCCGGCGATCGCCACGGCGTCCAGCGCGAAGGCCATGAACGACCAGATGGTCATGGTGATCTGATGGGCCGCCACTTCGGTGTCGCCCAGGTGCGCGGCGACCGCGGTGGCGATCAGCAGGGCGGCGCGCAGGCTCAGGGTGCGCACCACCAGTGGGCCGCCGGCCCGGGCGGAGGCCTTGATCCCGGCGAGGTCGGGCCGCAGGCCGGCCCCCTCCCGGCGGGCGCCGCGGACCACCACGGCCACGTACACGGCGGCCATCGCGTTCTGCGCGATCACGGTGCCCCAGGCGGAGCCGGCCACCCCGAGCCCGGCCCCGTACACCAGGCCCAGGTTGAGCAGCAGGTTGGCGCTGAACCCGCCGATCGCGACCAGCAGCGGGGTGCGGGTGTCCTGGAAGCCGCGGAGCACGCCGGTGGCGGCCAGCACCAGCAGCATCGCGGGTATGCCGAAGGCGCTGATCCGCAGGTAGGTGACCGCGTACGGGGCGGCGGTGGCGGAGGCACCGAGCAGTCGGGCGGCCTGCGGGGCGAGGGCCAGGGTGAGCGCGACCATGCCGGCGGACAGGACCAGGGCCAGCCAGATTCCGTCGACGCCCTGCTGGACGGCGGCCCGGCGGTCGCCGGCGCCGATCCGGCGGGCGACCGCGGCGGTGGTGGCGTAGGCGAGGAAGACGAACACGCCGGCGGCGGTGGTGAGCGCGGCGGAGGCGATCCCCAGGCCGGCCAGTTGGGCGGTGCCGAGGTGGCCGACGATCGCGGAGTCGGCCATCAGGAAGAGCGGTTCGGCGACCAGGGCGCCGAACGCCGGGACGGCCAGCGCGAGGATCTCGCGGTCGTGGCGGCGGCGTTCGGCGGCGGTGGCGGATCTGGCTGGCATGGGGTCCACCCTACTCATCCACAGGTAATGAGCGCCAGGCAGTTTCAGCACTTACCGCACCTGTGGACGGACGGCGGTTCGAACGGTCGATCGAACAGCTGCACGAGCTCGCGGGCGGCTGTGTGAAGAATTTCTCATGCACAGGCAGTGGAAGGGGTAATCGCAGGTCAGCGAGTTGACACCAAGGCGATCGTGTGGTTATCCACAGCGGTGTCCACAGGGTTGTGCACAGCTTTCCGGGGGTTCTCCACAGCCTTCGGACACTTATCCACATGGCCTGTGGATAACCGTCTTGGAGGAACCGCCCGGCCCCCCGTACCGTGGCTCCGGACCAGACCCCGGTGGCCGCGCGACACCGCCCCGCACACGGCCGGAACTGTCGGCTCGGTGGCGTAAGAAAGACAGTGCGCCACCATCGGACAGGTCCGCTCCAACTCGCACCAACCGCTGATCGGGGAACACGCGTGACCGGCCCCCAGTACGACGACCACGACGCCCCTCCGCCCCCGGAGGACGACTGGCAGCCGTCCGACGACGCCTTCCCGCTCGACGCCTTCCCCGACGTGCCCGGCGACCGCCTTCCCGTCACCCGCCGTTCGAACAGCGCTGCCAACGGTTCCGGCGGCCAGGGCGGCGGCGGCTTCCAGCGCCGCGACGGAGCCAAGGGCGACCGCTTCCCCGGCAAGGGCGAGCGGCGCGACCGCGACGGCGAGACCGGCTTCGGCGGTGGCGAGGGCTTCGAGCGCGTCCCCCCGCAGGACCTGGCGGCGGAGCAGTCCGTGCTCGGCGGCATGCTGCTGTCCAAGGACGCCATCGCCGACGTGGTCGAGGTGCTCAAGCCCGCCGACTACTACCGGCCCGCCCACGAGCTGATCCACGGCGCGATCCTCGACCTGTACGCCCGCGGCGAGCCGGCCGACCCGATCACCGTGGCCGGCGAGCTCACCAAGCGCGGCGAGCTGGTCCGGGTCGGTGGCGCCTCCTACCTGCACACGCTGGTCAACTCCGTCCCCACCGCGGCCAACGCCGAGTACTACGCGGAGATCGTCCACGAGCGCGCCGTGCTGCGCCGGCTGGTGGAGGCCGGCACCCGGATCGCCGGCATGGGCTACGCCGCCGAGGGCGACGTCGACGACATCGTCAACGCCGCCCAGGCGGAGATCTACGCGGTCACCGAGCAGCGCACCAACGAGGACTACGCGCCGCTGGCCGACATCATGGAGGGCGCCCTCGACGAGATCGAGGCGATCGGCTCCCGCTCCGGCCAGATGTCCGGCGTTCCCACCGGCTTCGCCGACTTCGACCAGCTGACCAACGGCCTGCACCCCGGCCAGATGATCGTCATCGCGGCCCGTCCCGCGATGGGCAAGTCGACGCTGGCGCTGGACTTCGCCCGGGCCTGCTCGATCCACAACAACCTGCCGAGCGTGATCTTCTCGCTCGAAATGGGCCGCAACGAGATCGCCATGCGCCTGCTGTCGGCCGAGGCCCGGGTGGCGCTGCACCACATGCGCTCCGGCAACATGACCGACGACGACTGGACGCGGGTGGCCCGGCGGATGCCCGAGGTGAGCGCCGCGCCGCTGTACATCGACGACTCGCCGAACCTGTCGATGATGGAGATCCGCGCCAAGTGCCGCCGCCTGAAGCAGCGCAACGACCTGCGGCTGGTGGTCATCGACTACCTGCAGCTGATGCAGTCCGGCGGCTCGCGGCGGGCCGAGAGCCGGCAGCAGGAGGTCTCGGACATGTCCCGGAACCTGAAGCTGCTGGCGAAGGAGCTGGAGATCCCGGTGATCGCGCTCTCCCAGCTGAACCGTGGCCCCGAGCAGCGCACCGACAAGAAGCCGATGGTCTCCGACCTGCGAGAGTCCGGCTCGATCGAGCAGGACGCCGACATGGTCATCCTGCTGCACCGCGAGGACGCCTACGAGAAGGAGTCCCCGCGCGCCGGCGAGGCGGACCTGATCGTCGCCAAGCACCGTAACGGCCCGACCGCCACCATCACCGTCGCGTTCCAGGGCCACTACTCGCGCTTCGTGGACATGACCCGCGACGTGACCTGACGCGCCGGGGAGTCGTCTCAGCGCCTCGTCCGGTACCTGGTGAGCAGCACGCCGCCGGGGAACGTCCGGGTCTCCACCAGGTCCAGGCGCACCCAGTCGTCCAGCGCGGTGAAGAACGGCGTGCCGCCGCCCACCAGGACCGGCGCGGTGAGCAGCAGGTACTCGTCGACCAGCCCGGCCCGGACGGCCGCGCCGGCGAGGGTCGCGCCGCCGATGGCCATCGGGCCACCGTCCTCGGCCTTGAGCCGGGCGATCTCGGCGACCGCGTCGCCGCCGACGAGGCGGGTGTTCCAGTCGACCTCGTCGATCGTCGAGGAGAACACCACCTTGGACATGTCCCGCCAGCGGCGCGCGTACTCGATCTCCGCCGGGGTCGCGCCGGGCTGCCGGTCGGCGGTCGGCCAGTGGGAGCTCATCGTCCGCCACAGCTTGCGCCCGTACAGCGAGACGTCGGTGGCCAGCAGTTGGTCGGACCAGAACTCGAACAGCTCGTCGCTCGGCGCGCTCCAGCCGATGTCGTCGCCGGGCGCGGCGATGTAGCCGTCCAGGGACAGATTCATGCCGTAGACCAGTTTTCGCATGGCGCCAGCCTTCCGTGGGCCGGCGCCGCGCGTGCGGACCGACGCGGCCGGAGGTGACCGCCCGTCAGAACCAGTGCAGGCAGTGCGGCTCGCGGTCGGAGCGGAACATGGCGTCGGCGCGGGCCGCCGCGTCCGGGCGGTGCGTGCGGATGTGGCCGGCCCGGACGAGGGTGCCGGGGGTGGTGCCGCCGAGGTAGACGGAGCCGAGGTCGCTGACGTCCAGCGACAGGTCGGGCTCGCGGTCGGTGGGGGTGCACTCGGCGCGGCCGTCGCGGACGGTCAGCAGGTGGCGGGTGCGCTCGCCGAGGAACGGGTCGTCGACGTCCAGGACGAGCTCGCCGTCCGCGGACCAGGTGCGGGCGGTGAGGGCACGCGAGATGTCGAGCAGCCGCACCCAGAGCCAGTCGGTCTCGTTGGTGATCGAGCCGGCGTTGAAGTCCGCCAGCTGCCAGCGCAGCGGGTTCCCGGGCGGGAAGTGCCGGAAGGCGATCTCGGTGACCAGGTCGTGGCCGAGCAGGTAGCGGGCCAGCGCGGTGTACGCGGCGTCGTGGAGGCTGATGATCTCGTCGACCAGCATGGCGAGGGAGTCGTCGAGGGAGTAGCTGGCGTACCCGGTCGGGGTGCCGTCGGCGTCCCGGTGGAGGGCGATGTAGCGCTGGGCGGGCGCGGTCGGGGGGTGCCCGGCCTGCCGGCTCCACCAGAGCGGCGGGCGGGAGATCGCGCCGGGCTGGCTGCGGCGGTAGCGGTCGTAGAGCTGTTCCACCAGGTCACGGCAGTCGCCGAGCCGGAGCAGTTCGACCGTGCCGGTGGGTTCCTGGCCGGCCCGCGGCGGGGTGAGCGCGGCGCGGTGCCGGGGGACGGTGAGGCGCCGGGTGTAGGTGGCCGGGCCGTAGCCGAACCGCCGGTAGATGACCGCCTCGGAGGCCAGCAGCACCGCCATGGTCTCGCCGCGCTCGCGCAGGTCGGCGAGTTGACGCCGCATCATCGCGGTGAGCACGCCCCGCCGCCGGTGCGAGGGCAGCACGCCGACGCAGCTGACGCCGGGCACGGGGACGGTCGCCCCGCCGGGCAGGGTGAGTTCGAAGGAGTACGCGCACGCGGTGCCGATCGGCCGCCCCTCGTCGGTGACGGCGAGCAGCCCGCGCTCGGGCTCCAGCGCCGACCACCAGACGCCGCTGCCGTCCTCGTTCGGCGGCGTGGGGTGCTTCCCGAACGCGGCGAACACGGTGTCGACGAAGACGTCGAGGTCCTTCTCGGTGGTGGAACGTATCTCCATGGCTGTGCTGTCTCCCCGCAGTCGCCGACCGTTTGCCGCCCCAGTGCAGACGGCGGCCCGCCCCGGGGTCAAGCGATTTTGCGGCTGCTGGCCTCGGCCGCCGTGACCGATCAGGATGCTCTGCGGCTCTGCCCGCTGCCGGACGAAGTGACGCTGCTGCTGCGTGAGTTGGCGGCGCCGCCGCGCCTGGTGGCGCACCTGCGACTGGTGCACGACACGGCGGCGCGGTTGACGGACGGGGTGGCGGCGTACTGCCCGGCCCTGGAGTTCGACCGGGCGGCGGTGCTGTTCGGCGCGGCCACCCACGACATCGGGAAGACCGTGCACCGCGCGGAGCTGTCCGGCCCCGGGTCGGCGCACGAGCCGGCCGGCCGGGAGCTGCTGCTGGCGGCGGGCGTGGCACCGCGCCTGGCCCGCTTCGCGGCCGGTCACGGCAGCTGGGGACCGGGCACCGGCGTGGAGGACCTGCTGGTGTCGCTGGCCGACAAGGTGTGGAAGAACAAGCGCGTCCCGGACCTGGAGGACCTGCTGGTCGACGCCCTGGTCCGGGCCGGCGCCGGTGAGCGCTGGGAGGTGTTCCTCGCCCTCGACGAGCTGCTCACCGCGATCGGCGACGGGGCGGAGGAGCGCCTGGCCCACCAGGCGCTCTTCCCGGTCGCCTAGGCGAGGGTGACGGTGCTGCGGAAGACGGTCGCCCCCGGGCCGGTCAGCGCCGTCCCGGCGCCGTTCGCCGGAAGGAACGCCGACTCGCCCCGGCGGAGCGTCAGCGTCCGTCCCCCGGAGGACAGTTCGACGGTCCCGTCGGTGCACAGCAGGATCTGCGGGGCGTCGCCGGGCAGCACCACGGGCTGCTCGGCGAGGTCGTAGCGGGAGAGCCGGAACTCGTCGATCGGCACGGGGTAGAGCCGCTCGCCGTCCGCGCCGGCCTCGGGGCGCAGGATCTCGGGGCTGCCGCCGTGGAAGCCCACCACCTTCAGCAGCTCCGGGACGTCCACGTGCTTCGGGGTGAACCCGCAGCGCAGCACGTTGTCGGAGTTGGCCATGATCTCCACGCCGGTGCCGCGCAGGTAGGCGTGCGGCAGGCCCGCACCGAGGTAGAGCGCCTCGCCGGGCTGCAGGCGGACGTAGTTGAGCAGCAGGGCGGCGACCAGGCCGGGGTCGCCGGGGTACTCGGCGGCGGCGAAGGCGTACCCGGCCAGCGCGCCGGTCGGGTCGGACGGGGCGGCGGCGGTGACGGCGCGGGCCACCGCGTCCACCGTGGCGCGGCCCTGCTCCCCGGTCAGGCTCAGGGCTTCGGCGAGCGCGCCGGACAGCGCCTCGGCCTCCGGCTTGGTGCGCAGCAGGTCGATCAGCGGCTGCAGTCCGGGCACCTCCAGGGAGGCCATCAGGTCGGCCGCGTCGGCGGGCGTCCGGAAGCCGCACAGGCCCTCGAACTCGCTGAGCGCGCAGATCAGTTCGGGCTTGTGGTTGTCGTCCTTGTAGTTGCGGTGCGGCGCGTCGACCGGGATGCCGCGCCGCTCCTCGTCGGCGAAGCCGGCGCGGGCCTCGGCGCGGGTGGGGTGGGCCTGGATGGACAGCGGGACGGCGGCGGCCAGCACCTTGACCAGGAACGGCAGCGTCGGCCCGAACTGCTCGACGGCGGCGGCGCCCAGCTCGGCCGCGGGGTCGGCGGCGATCACCCGGTCGAGCGGGACGGGGCCGTCGCCGCGGTCGACCAGCGACGGCGCGCCGGGGTGGGCGCCCATCCACAGCTCGGCCTGCGGCTCGCCGGTGGCGGGCCGGCCGAGCAGCTCGGGGATCGCGGTGGCCGAACCCCAGGCATAGTCGCGGACGGTGTTGTCGAGCCGGTCCATCAAGTACTCCAAGAGGCGTGCGGGCATGCGTGCGCTGCGGTGGCCGGTGCGCGAGGACCACCGACAATAGCCGACGCACACGGCGGTCCGGTGGTGCCCGGTGATCACTCTCCTGGGCGTGCCTACCCGGCATCGGCGGGGTGTTCCGGCGAGGCTGGAGGGTGACCGCGGGCCGATCGGGCCCGCCACCCGACACCGAGCAGGGGAGCAGCCGTGACCGCGTCACCGCCCGCCGAGAGCGCCGAGGGCCGTGGGGCGGGTGCCGCACCGCCGTTCCGCCCGCTGGAGGTCGAGGTCTTCACCGGCCCGGAGAGCGCGTTCTTCGCCACCTCCGGCCTGATCATGGGCGAGCGGACGGCGATCCTGGTGGACGCCCAGCTGACCCGCAGCGCCGGCCGGGAGCTCGCCGAGTGGATCGCCGGCAAGGGCCGGCAGCTGCTGGCCATCGTGATCACCCACCAGCACCCGGACCACTACTTCGGCGCCGAGGAGGTGCTGCGGCTGTTCCCGGACGCGCGCCTGCTGGCCGCGCCGTCGGTGGTGGACGGCATCGCGCGGACGGCGGCGGCGAAGGTGACGCAGTGGAAACCGGTGTACGGCGACGATATCCCGGACCAGCCGCTGCTGCCCGCCCCGCTGCTGCCGCAGCCGCTGATGATCGACAACCAGCTGATCCGGGTGCTGCCGCTCGGCCAGGCCGACTGCGCCGGCTCCACCGCGATCCACCTGCCGAGCATCCGCACCGTGATCGCGGGCGACTTCGTCTACAACGGCACCCACGTGTGGACGGCCGACACCGACCCGGCCGCCCGCCGGGAGTGGTCGCACAACCTGAGCCGGATCGCCGACCTCGGCGTGGACCGGGTGATCGCCGGCCACCGCGCCCCCGGCACGGACGACGCCGCGCACCGGGTGCTCGGCTTCACCGCCGAGTACCTGCGCGACTTCGACGAGGCGCTCGCCGACCACCCGCACGACGCGGAAGCGCTGGCCACCGCGGTGAACGAGCGCTACGGCGGCCTGACCCTGCCGGCCATCCTGGAACTCGGCGCCGCCGCGAACGTCGCCCGCCAGGAGGTCCCCCACCAGGAGGACAACGGCATCATCGACGCGGAGATCGTCGACGAGCGGGACGACGAGCGGTGAGCCGCCGTCCGCCGCGGGGGGCGGAGCGCGCCCGCGAGCGGTGATACTGCGCGGATGACGCACTTCGACGCGGTGGTGGCCGCCGGCGGCGCGGGCCGGCGGCTCGGCGGGGCCGACAAGCCCGCCCTGGCGGTCGGCGGGAGGTCCCTGCTGGACCGGGTGCTGACGGCCTGCACGGACGCCCGCCGGATCCTGGTGGTCGGCCCGCGACGACCCACCGGGCACCCCGGCGTCCACTGGCTGCGCGAGGACCCGCCCGGCGGCGGCCCGCTGGCGGCGGTGGCCGCCGCGCTGCCCGAGGTGTCGGCGCCGCTGGTGCTGCTGCTGGCCGCCGACCTGCCGTTCCTGGACGCCGCGACGGTGGCCCGGCTGCTGGCACAGGTCGGCGACGCGGACGGGGCCCTGCTGGTGGACGCCGACGGCCGCGACCAGCCACTGGCCGCCGCCTACCGCACCGCCGCGCTGCGCACCGCGCTCGCCGCCCTCCCCGCCCCGGCCGGCCGTCCCCTGCGGGCCCTCACCGCGGGCCTCCGGTTGGTCCGGGTGCCGGACCCGGCGGGCGCGTCCTTCGACTGCGACACCCCGGAGGAGCTGGCGGCGGCCCGGCAGCGGGCGGCGGGGGAGCACTGAGGGCGCGCGGCGGGCCGGCCTGCACCTCACCGGGGGTGGCGGGGCGCGGTGAGGGAATCGATGCGCGGCGCTCACCGCGGAAGCGGTCCGGGGCGGCCGGGATCGGGCAGCATGGGCGTCATGGAGCGCACATTGGACGAGTGGATGGCCGCGGCCGGCGCCGAACTGGGGCTGGACCTGGCGGTGGACGTCCGGGGGCTGCTGGACATGACCCGGGTGGTGGCCCACGGGGTGGAGCGCCCGGCGGCGCCCCTGACGGCCTTCCTGGTCGGGTACGCGGCGGCCGCGAACGGGGGCGGGGCGGCGGCGGTGGCCGAGGCGGCCGCGAAGGCGACCGCGCTGGCGGAGCGCTGGGCCGCCGAGGCGGACGGCGCGGCCGGGCAGTGAGCGGCGGGGCGGGCATGGGAACGGCGGACCGCTCCGGCGAGGTGCGGTTGACCTCCGGCGCGGCCACGCTGCGCGGCTGTCCGTGGCCGTTGGCCCGGCGGACCGCGCGGGCGGCGGCCGGACCGCTGCCGGTGGAGCGGGTGCCGCTGGCGGCCGCCGCGGGCCGGACCCTCGCGGAGCCGCTGGTCGCGCTCACCGACCTGCCCGCCTTCGACACCTCGGCGATGGACGGCTGGGCGGTGGCCGGTCCGGGGCCGTGGCGGCTGTCCGGCCGGGTGCTGGCGGGCCAGCAGGGCGCGCCGCTGGCGGACGGCGCGGCGGTGGAGATCGCCACCGGGGCCCAACTGCCGCCGGGGGCCACCGGGGTGCTCCGCCGCGAGCACGGCCGGGTGACCGGACGGCCGGACGGCGCGGCCCAGTTGCACGGCGAGGCCGGCCCCGGGCAGGACGTCAGGCCGCGCGGCCAGGAGTGCGGGCGGGGCGAGGAGTTGCTGCCCGCCGGCCTGCCGGTGACGCCTGCGGTGCTCGGTCTGGCGGCCGCGGCAGGGCACGACCTCTTGGCGGTGCACCGCCGGCCGACCGTCGAACTGCTGCTGCTGGGCGACGAGTTGCTGACCTCGGGGCTGCCCGGGCCGGGACTGGTGCGGGACGCGCTGGGCCCGCTGCTGCCGCCGTGGCTGGCCGCCGCCGGGGCTGAACCGATCGGCAGCCGCCACGTCCGGGACGACTTCGGGCTGCTGCGGGACGCGATCCGGCGGTCCCCCGCGGACCTGGTGCTCACCACCGGTGGCACCGCCGCCGGGCCGGTGGACCACCTGCACGCCGCCCTGGAGGCCACCGGCGGTCACCCGGCGGTGGACGGGGTGGCGGTGCGGCCCGGGCACCCGATGCTGCTGGCCGCGTTGCCGGGCGGCCGGCACCTGGTGGGCCTGCCGGGCAATCCGCTGGCGGCCGTCGCGGGCGTCGTCACGCTCGCCCTGCCGCTGCTGCACGCACTGTCCGGGCGGGCCGCCGCCGTCGCCGGGGCGGCCGAGGTGCTGGCCGCCGCCCTGCCGGGGCATCCGGTGGACACCCGGCTCCACCCGGTGCGGCGGACCGCCGCCGGGCTCGCCCCGCTGCCGCACGACGGCCCGGCGATGCTGCGCGGCCTGGCCCGCGCGGAGGCGCTGGCCGTGGTGCCGCCCGGCGGTCTGGCGGCGGGGGAGCACGCCGAGGTGCTGCCGCTGCCCTGACCGCCGGGCGGATGTTCCACGTGGAACAGCGCGCCGGGGCCGTCCGTCAGTGGGCGACCGGTGTGGCCGGCTTGATGACGATCAGCCGGTCGGTGAGCTGCAGCACCGCCGCCTCCGGCTCGGTGTAGTTGAGCACCCGGCGGCCCCGCACCACGGCCACCACCAGGTCGGGCAGCTCGCGCGGGTTCAGTCCGGCCTCGGCCTTGGTGACGGGGCGTTCGGTGACGTCCAGGCCGTTGCCGTAGGTGAGCAGGTCCTCCATCACGGCGCCCGCGTTGGGGCTGAGCATCGACATGCCGAGCAGCCGGCCGGCCGAGCTGGAGGAGGTGACGACCACGTCGGCGCCGCTCTGGCGCAGCAGCGGGGCGTTCTCGTCCTCGCGGACGGCGGCGACCACGGTGGCGCCGCGGTTGAGCTGGCGGGCCGTCAGGGTGATCAGGGCGGCGGTGTCGTCGCGTTCGGGGGCGACCACCACCTGGGCGGCGCGCGGCAGTTCGGCGCGCATCAGGGTCGCGGTGCGGGTGGCGTCGCCGAGCACGCCGACCAGGCCGTCGTGGGTGGCCTGGTCGATGGCCCGCGTCTGCGGGTCGACGACCACGATGGAGTCCTTCGGGACGCCCTGGCCGAGCAGCGTGTCGACGGCGCTGCGGCCCTTGGTGCCGTAGCCGATGACGACGGTGTGGTCCCGCACGGTGTGCCTCCAGCGTTCGATCCGCCACTGCAGGCGGGTGCGTTCGGTGAGCACTTCGAGAGTCGTGCCGACCAGGATGATCAGGAAGACCACGCGCAGCGGCGTGATCACGAAGATGTTCACCAGCCGGGCGCTGTCGCTCACCGGCGTGATGTCGCCGTACCCGGTGGTGGAGAGGGTGACGGTGGCGTAGTACGCCGAGTCGAGGAAGCTGACCGAGGAATCCGCGTTGTCGTGGTAGCCCGCACTGTCCGCGTACACGAGCAGCGTGGTCGCCACCAGCACGCCGAGGGCGAGCAGCAGCCGGCGGGCGACCTGACGCATCGGCGGGCGGGTCCGCCGGGCGGGCAGCGCGATCCGGCGGGCGGGGTCGGAGTCTTCGGTGCCGGAGTCCCGGAAGCGACTGAGCGTCAGACGGGACGGCCGGGCACCCGTGTCGTCGGGCGGGTTCGAGTTCGGCACAGGCACAAGGATGGGGGGTCGACCCGCTGCCGTCCGACCCCGGGGCCGGAGTGTCGCCACCCTGTCCAGCGGGGGCAGCAGGCTTTGACGGACTGCCCGTTGACGGCGGGGGGAGCGGGTGTCCGGTGGCCGGGGGCGTAGCGTGGCGGCCATGCGAGCCATCACGATTCCCGAGCCCGGCGGCCCCGAGCGGCTGGTCTGGGCCGAGGTTCCCGATCCCGTCCCGGCGGCCGGCGAAGTGCTGGTCGAGGTCGCCGCCACCGCGGTCAACCGCGCCGATCTGCTGCAGCGTCAGGGCTTCTACGATCCGCCGCCCGGCAGTTCGCCCTACCCCGGCCTGGAGTGCGCGGGCCGGATCGCCGCGCTCGGCCCGGGCGTGGCGGGCTGGGCGGTCGGCGACGAGGTGTGCGCGCTGCTCGCGGGCGGCGGCTACGCCCAGCGGGTCGCCGTTCCGGCGGGGCAGCTGCTGCCGGTGCCGAAGGGGCTGACGCCGGTCCAGGCGGCCGCGCTGCCCGAGGTGGCGTGCACGGTGTGGTCGAACGTCTTCCAGGTCGCGCACCTGCGCCCCGGGGAGACGGTGCTGCTGCACGGCGGGGCGAGCGGCATCGGGACCATGGCGATCCAGCTGGCGAAGGCGGTCGGCGCCCGGGTCGTGGTGACCGCGGGCAGCCCGGAGAAGCTCGCCCGGTGCGCCGAGCTCGGAGCGGACGTGCTGATCGACTACCGGCAGCAGGACTTCGTCGCCGAGGTGTCCGCGCTCGGCGGGGCGGACGTGATCCTCGACATCGTCGGCGCCAAGTACCTGCAGCGGAACGTGGACGCCCTCGCGGTCAACGGCCGACTGGTGGTGATCGGCATGCAGGGCGGCACCAAGGCGGAGCTGAACCTGGCCACGCTGCTCGCCAAGCGCGCCGCCGTGGTCGCCACCAACCTTCGCGGGCGGCCGCTCGCGGAGAAGGCCGCGATCGTCGCCGCGGTGCGCGAGCACGTGTGGCCGCTGGTCGAGGCCGGGGTGGTCCGGCCGGTGGTCGACCGGGTGCTGCCGCTGGCGGACGCCGCCGAGGCGCACCGGGTGGTCGAGGCCGGCGCCCAGGTCGGGAAGGTCGTCCTGGAGGTCTGAGGCGGAGGGCACCGGGCGGCGGAAATGCCCGGAGTGTCCGTATATGTGAGGCTGGTCGCAAGCTGTTCCGCCTCCGTCCGCACCCCGGTGCGGACGGCCGTCGGGAGGACCTGCTTTCCATGGACGCTCGCCGCCGCCCCGTGCCCCCGGCCTCGCGCCGTACCGCCTCCGCCCGCCCGTCCGCGCTGCTCCGCCGGGCCGCGCTGGCCGGCGTGGCCCTGCCGCTGCTGCTGACCGCCCCCGTCTTCGCCGTCGATCCGGCGTCCTGGGCCCGCCAGCAGGCCCAGGCACAGCTGGAAGCCGCCCGGCAGCAGGCGCAGGAGGAACTCGACGCGGCGCGCGAGCAGGCCGCGGAACTGCTCACCGGCGCCGAGGCGGCGCTGCCGACCGACGGTGCGATATCCGCGACCGCCCGGGCCACCCCGACCGCCCCCGTGACCGTTCCGACCGTCCCCGTGGCCGTCCCGGTGCCCGCACCGCCGAGCGCGGCCGGGGCGTCCGCCGCTCCGAGCGCCTCCCCGGTCGGCCGGCCCTCGCCGTCCGGCACGCCCTCGCCCGCCCCTTCGCCGTCCGCCTCGCCCGCCGCGTCGTCCGCGCCCTCCGCGGGCGCCGTCGCCAGCGCGGGGCCGTCGCCGTCCGCCGAGGCGTCGGCGTCCCCGAGCGGCGGTCCGTCGTCGAGTCCGGCACCGGTCCGGCCCGCGCACCCGCACCACCAGCAGCCGGTGGCGCCGCCCGTCCCCGCCCCGGCCCCGGCCACGCCGGCGGAGGGCACGGGTGGCCGCCACGGCGGGCAGCAGACGGTGCCGGAGCCGGCGGTGCCGGAGGCCGGGAGCGACCAGGACGCGGCCGAGCCCGCGCCGGGCCCGGACGGATCGGCCGTGGCGGCGGGCGCGCCGGCGGCCGGCCCGGTGCTGCCGGCGGGGCCGCTGCACCTGGACGACCCGGCCGCGCTGCAGCTGCCGCTGGGCGTCGGACTGGGCATGATCGGACTGGGCCTCGGCCTGGTCGGAATGAAGCTCCGCCGGCGGTGAGACGGCAGGATGCGGGTAGCCGCGCGGCGGGACGATCCGGACACCAGGTTCGTTGACCTCCGCGGTGGACGAAGCATATGAAGGAGCTATGACCAACCCGATGAACGAGCGGTCGCAGCAGGAGCCTTTCCACGCGTCACAGGCGTCGAGCGGGAAGCCCGAGGACAGCCCGAAGGTGCTGATCGTCGGCCCGGACGGGATGGCGGTGGGCACCGCCCCGGCCGGCGGGATCGGCCGCGGCGGGGACGAGGGCGACGAGCCGCGCGAGCTGCCGGTGACCGAGATGGTCGAGCAGCCGGCCAAGGTGATGCGGATCGGCAGCATGATCAAGCAGCTGCTGGAGGAAGTGCGGGCGGCGCCTCTGGACGAGGCCAGCCGGGCCCGGTTGAAGGAGATCCACGCCAGCTCGATCAAGGAGTTGGAGCTGGGCCTGGCGCCCGAGCTGGTCGAGGAGCTGGAGCGGCTGTCGCTGCCGTTCGCCGAGGACGTCATCCCGACCGAGGCCGAACTGCGGATCGCGCAGGCGCAGTTGGTGGGCTGGCTGGAGGGCCTGTTCCACGGCATCCAGACCGCGCTGTTCGCGCAGCAGATGGCGGCACGGGCGCAGTTGGAGCAGATGCGGCGGGCGCTGCCGCCGGGCCTGCACGGCCTGGAGGGCGACGCGGAGGAGCCGGCCCCGGGCCGCGGCCTGCGCTCCGGTCCGTACCTGTAGTCCGGCCCGGGCGCTCCCCGGACGGTGCCGCGGGGGCCGCGCTGCGGCGCGGCCCCGAACCGCTACCCTGACCCCTGTCCGGAAGTACCGCGCGCCGAGGGGGAGCTGGGACCATGACTGAGGGCACCACCGAGGGCCACTCGCTGGGCCACGGCCGGTACGTGCTGCAGCGGTTGCTGGGGCAGGGCGGCATGGCGTCCGTCCACCTGGCCTACGACACGGTGCTGGACCGTCAGGTCGCGGTGAAGACGCTGCACACCGAGCTGGGCCGGGAGGCCTCGTTCAAGGAGCGGTTCCGGCGCGAGGCGCAGGCGGTGGCCCGGCTCCAGCACACCAACATCGTCTCGGTGTTCGACTCCGGCGAGGACGTCGGGCCGGACGGGACGGCGACGCCGTACATCGTCATGGAGTTCGTCGAGGGCCGTTCGCTGAAGGACGTGCTGGACGAGCAGGTGACCACCCGCGGCGCGATGCCGACCGAGCAGGCGCTGAAGATCACCGCCGCGGTGCTGTCGGCGCTGGAGGCCTCGCACGACCAGGGGCTGGTGCACCGCGACATCAAGCCGGCCAACGTGATGGTGTCCACCAAGGGCGTCGTCAAGGTGATGGACTTCGGCATCGCGCGGGCCCTGCAGTCCGGGGTGACCTCGATGACGCAGACCGGCATGGTGGTCGGCACCCCGCAGTACCTGTCGCCGGAGCAGGCGCTCGGCAAGAGCGTCGACGCCCGGTCCGACCTGTACTCGGTGGGCTGCATGCTCTTCGAACTGCTCAGCGGACAGCTGCCGTTCGACGGCGACTCGGCGTTCTCGATCGCGTACAAGCACGTGCAGGAGACCCCGCCGGCGCCGTCCACGCTGAACCCGGCGGTCACCCCCGCGGTGGACGCGCTGGTGGCGCAGGCGCTGCGCAAGGATCCGGCGCACCGGTTCCCGACCGCGGAGGCGATGCGCGAGGAGGTCGAGCGGGTCGCGGCGGGGGAGCAGGGCAACACGCCGCTGCAGGCGTCCACCCCGCTGGTGATCGGCGAGGGGCCGCGCTCGGTGCACGCCGCGCCGTCGCTGACCAACTTCCCGCCGGTGAGCGGCACCCTGGGCACTCCGCCGCCGCAGGTGCAGCAGCAGCCGTACCCGCCGGCCCCGGGGCCGCAGACCCCGCCGCCGTACGCGCAGACGCCGCCGCCGTTCCCGCAGGCGCCGCAGACCCCGCAGCCGTTCCCGCAGCCGCAGTTCCAGCAGCAGGGCTTCCCGCAGAGCACGCCGCCGCCGTTCCCGCAGCAGCCGCACCCGCCGATGCCGGGGCCGCCGACGATGGCGTACTCGCCGCCGCCGGCCAGCAGCGGGAACGGCTGCTCCACCGCGCTGATCGTGTTCGGCGTGATCGCCGGTGTGATCATTCTTGCGATCATCATCGTGGCGATCGCGGCGGTCGGCTCGACCACGGACTCGTCCTCGTCCTACGGTGCCCCGGTGCTGCAGTCCGTACTCGAACTCGGCCACGGGGCAGGCTCGCAGAGCTCGCTGTGAGCCCCACGCGCGCCGTCCCGTGCCACGTCCGAGGGCGCGAGACGGTAGCGTTCTGACGACGGAACCGACAGGGCGAACGCGCGCCGAGCGAATGCCCGGGGCGAGGAGCGATGGGTCAGAGCGAACGACCGGACGACGGCGGGGCGGACCAGCGGGACGTACCCGCGCAGCACGGCCGGAACGAGGACGACGGCCGGGCCCCCGAGGTCACCGGACCCACCGAGGTGCTCCCGGTCGGGGCGGCAACTCCCGGGCGGGGCAGCGCGCTTCCCTTCCCCACCATCGGCGACGGCCGGTACCGGCTGACCGGCCGGCTGGGCCGCGGCGGCATGGCCGAGGTGTTCGCCGCCCAGGACATCCGGCTGGGCCGCACCGTGGCGGTCAAGCTGCTGCGCTCCGAACTCGCGGAGGACGACACCGCCCGGCTGCGCTTCACCCGCGAGGCGCACTCGGTCGCGGCGCTCAACCACCACTCGATCGTCGCGGTCTACGACACCGGCGAGGAGCAGCACGGCGCGGAGTCCACCCCGTACATCGTCATGGAGCTGGTCGAGGGCCGGACGGTGCGCGAGCTGCTGGTGGACGAGGAGGCGCCGCCGGTCGACCAGGCGCTGATCATCACCGCCGGGGTGCTGGAGGCGCTGGCCTACAGCCACCAGCACGGCATCGTGCACCGGGACATCAAGCCCGCCAACGTCATCATCACCAACGGCGGCGCGGTCAAGGTGATGGACTTCGGCATCGCCCGGGCGCTGACCGGCGCGGCCACCACCATGACGCAGACCGGCATGGTGATGGGCACCCCGCAGTACCTGTCCCCGGAGCAGGCCCTCGGCAAGTCCGTCGACCACCGCTCCGACCTGTACGCGGCCGGCTGCATGCTGTACGAACTGCTCACCCTGCGGCCGCCGTTCGTCGGCGAGACCCCGCTCGCCGTGGTGTACCAGCACGTGCAGGACGCGCCGCTGCCGCCGTCCCGGGTGAACGACCGGGTGCCGCCGCAGCTGGACGCGCTGGTGCTGCGGGCGCTGGAGAAGAACCCGGACGACCGGTTCCAGAGCGCCGACGAGTTCCGCGCCCACGTGCAGCACGCGCTGCGGCAGATGCACGGCGCGGGTTACCCGGCCGCGGTCGCGGGCCCGGTTCCCGGTGCGGCCGGCGGCTGGGAGGGCGGCCCGGCGAGCGGCTCCACCGCGCTGACCGAGCCGCTGGGCGCGGTCGACGACGGCACCGGCCGGACCGAGGCCCTGCCGTACCCGATGGCCGCGGGCCACCAGACGCCGGCCCGCCCCTACCCGGCCGTCGGCGGGGACGGCGAGGACCCGGAGGAGCGGCCGCGCCGCAACCCCTGGGGCTGGGTGCTGGGCGCGGTCGCGCTGGTGCTGGCCGCCACGGTCGGCGTGGCGCTGGCGCTGACGGCCAACCGGGACCACGAGGCCAAGGACCCGCAGCCGAAGGCGCCGGTCCACAGCACCGGCAGCCCGGCCGCCGACCCGCCGGAGGAGCGGCCCACCAGCGCCGCGCCGTCGCGCAGCCAGAGCCCCAACCACCAGCAGGACACCCCGAACTGGACGCCGTCGCCCAGTGCGTCCGCCTCGGCCAGCCCGTCGGCGTCCGCCTCGCCCAGCGCCTCGCGCTCGGCGAAGCCGTCCGCCCCGGCGAGCCCGACCGGCGAGAAGAGCCCGACGAAGCCCACGCCGTCGGACAACGCCAGCGGCGGGCCGACCAAGCCGACGCCCAGCGGCGACGCGGTGGTGCCGCCGGTCGGCCACTGACCTCCGGGGGCTGCGGGCAGGTCAGTTGGCGAACGCGTCCATGACCTGCTCGTAGTCCTGGCACCACCAGGCGAGCTGCCCGGCGGAGGCCGGGAACAGCGGGTCGGCCCGGTGGTCGTGGCGCTGGTAGTGCCACTGGAGCATCCACAGGTCGTTCAGCCGCTCCCACCACACTCGGTGCACGGCGGCGGCGACCTGCTCCGCGCTCGCGGCGCCGGTGGCCCGGTAGGCCCGCGCCCAGTGCCGGACCCGGACCAGGTCCAGGACGCCGCTGGTGCGGTCGTTGAACAGCAGCGTGGCGGCCCGCACGGCCTCCTCGGCGACCGGGTGCGGCGCGAGTTTGTCCCAGTCCAGGACGGCGCTGACGGCGTCGCCCCGGTGGAGCACGTTCAGGCCGTGGAAGTCCCCGTGGGTCCAGCCGGTGGGCGGGGCGTCGGCCGGGCCGGGGCGGCGGTGGCGGTGTGCGGCGAGCAGTTCCAGCCGCTCGGCCAGGCGCTGCTCGGCGAGCCGGTCGAACGGCCCGTAGGGGCGGTGCGTGCGGGCCCGGTCGCGGAGGTCGGCGACGATCCGCTCGGTCTCCCCGACGTCGGCGCTGAGCACCCCGTCCGGCTGCCGCAGCGGGGCGCACACCTCGCGGAGTGCGCCGTGCAGTGACCCCAGCAGGGCGCCGAGTTCGCCGCACCGGGCGGGGTCGAGCTCGGTGCCGTGCCGGTGGCTGCCGGGCACCCACGGGTACAGCGCGAACAGCCGGCCGCCGTACGCGGTGACGGTCCGGCCGTCCCGGTCGGCGATCGGCGGCGGCACCGGCAGGCCGAGGGCGGCCAGCGCGGCGGTGGCGCGGTGCTGCCGCAGGATCGCCGGCCGGTTGGCGGTGGCCGGGTCGACGTAGCACTTCAGGAAGTACCTGGCGCCGTCCGCCGCGGCGATCCGGTAGCCGCGGTTGAGCAGCCCTTCGGCGACCGGCACCACCTCCTCGGGCGGTGCGGTGCGGTACCCGCGCAGCACCCCGGCCACGGCGGCGTGCGCGACCGGGGGGCTGAGGGTGCCTACGGGGGGAGCGGTGGCGTCCGGGCGGGCCGGCGCGAGGGAGATGGTCTGACCGTCCGTCACGGAGCAGAGCGTATTACTCGGCGTGATGGTGACTTGACAGAGCGTGCCCGAGGTGATCTCAGTGCTGTTGGTCGGCCTGACGGCGTGCCACGTACGCGGCGACCTGGGTCCGGCGCTCCATTCCCATCTTCGCCAACAGGCTGCTGACGTAGTTTTTTACGGTTTTTTCGGCCAGGTGCAGCTCATTGCCGATCTGCCGATTCGTCATCCCCTCGCCGATCAGATCGAGGATGCGGCGCTCCTGTTTCGTCAACTGCGCGATCCGCTCGTCCTCCTTCTCGCCCCCGTCGCGCAGCCGTGCGAGCACCCGACCGGTGGCGACCGGGTCGAGCAGGGATTTACCGGCCGCGACGTCGCGCACCGCGGAGAGCAGGTCGGTGCCGCGGATCGCTTTCAGGACATATCCGGAGGCTCCCGCCATGATCGAGTCGAACAGCGCCTCGTCGTCCGAGAAGGAGGTGAGCATCAGGCATTTCACCGACGGGTGGTGGGAGCGGATCTCCCGGCACACCTCGACCCCGTTCCCGTCGGGGAGCCGGACGTCCAGCACCGCCACGTCCGGGTGGACCGCGGGGATCCGGGTCAGCGCCTCGGCGGCCGTCCCGGCCTCGCCGACCACCTCGATGTCGCCCTCCATCGAGAGCAGGTCGTGCACGCCCCGACGGACCACTTCGTGATCATCGAGGAGAAACACCCGGATATGTCCGTTATCTGTCATTTGCAAAGCCTCGCACAAATCGATGGGCGTTACCCCCTTTCGCAGCGGGCCGCGCCCGGATACCGTGCGCTGGTGTCCTGACGGGAAGGTAAGCCGCGTCACATCGTCGGTTTCCCCACCGGAGAACAACTAGGACGTCCTAGCGCAAGAGCGCCAAGGGGTGTCGCTGGGTAACGTTCTCGTGAGGGACGCCGTCGGAAAGGAACACCGCCTGCCGCGACTGGCGCGCACACCCACGCGCGCGAGCCGGGAAGCGACCGGACCGGCCACCGGCGACCCCGGGCGGCCGGACAGACCGAGGAGTGAACGTGACCGTCAAAAGCACGACGAGGGCGCGCAAGAAGGCCGCCCCCGGCGTCCCTGACAAAACCAGCGCCGGCTCCGCCGCGCCGGAGCTCGTACAGCTGCTCACCCCGGAGGGCGACCGGGTCGAGCACCCGGACTTCCCGCTCACCGTGACGCCCGAGGAGCTGCGCTCGCTCTACCGCGACCTGGTGCTGGTCCGCCGCTTCGACGCGGAGGCCACGTCGCTCCAGCGTCAGGGCGAACTCGGCCTGTGGGCCTCGCTGCTGGGCCAGGAAGCCGCCCAGGTCGGCTCCGGCCGGGCGATGCGCCCCGGCGACTACGCCTTCCCCACCTACCGCGAGCACGGCGTCGCCTGGTGCCGCGACGTCGACCCGCTGAACCTGCTCGGCATGTTCCGCGGCGTGAACAACGGCGGCTGGGACCCGAACGAGAAGAACTTCCACCTCTACACCATCGTGATCGGCGCGCAGACCCTGCACGCCACCGGTTACGCGATGGGCATCACCAAGGACGGCGCGGACGACGCGGTGATCGCCTACTTCGGCGACGGCGCCTCCAGCCAGGGCGACGTCAACGAGGCCTTCACCTTTGCCTCGGTCTACAACTCGCCGGTGGTGTTCTTCTGCCAGAACAACCAGTGGGCGATCTCCGAGCCCACCACCGTGCAGACCCGCATCCCGCTGTACCGCCGCGCCTCCGGCTTCGGCTTCCCCGGAGTCCGGGTCGACGGCAACGACGTGCTGGCCTGCCTCGCGGTCACCCGCTGGGCGCTGGACCACGCCCGCACCGGCCAGGGCCCGGTGCTGGTCGAGGCGTTCACCTACCGGATGGGCGCGCACACCACCTCCGACGACCCGACCCGCTACCGGCAGACCGAGGAGACCGAGGCCTGGAAGGCCAAGGACCCGATCCTGCGGCTGAAGGCCCACCTGGAGAAGGAGGGCCTCGCCGACGAGGCGTTCTTCGCCGAGGTCGAGGCCGAGAGCGAGAAGCTGGGCCTGCGCGTCCGCGAGGGCGTCCGGTCGATGCCCGACCCCGACCCGACCCTGATCTTCGACCACGTCTACACCGAGCCGCACCCGCTGGTGGACGAGGAACGCGCCGAGTACGAGGCGTACGCCGCCTCCTTCGAGGGGGAGCAGCACTGATGGCCGGCCAGCTCAGCATCGCCAAGGCGCTCAACGAAGCGCTGCGCAAGTCGCTGGAGAACGACCCGAAGACCGTCCTGATGGGCGAGGACATCGGCAAGCTCGGCGGCGTCTTCCGGATCACCGACGGCCTGCAGAAGGACTTCGGCGACGACCGGGTCATCGACACCCCGCTCGCCGAGTCCGGCATCGTGGGCACCGCGATCGGCCTCGCGCTGCGCGGCTACCGCCCGGTGGTGGAGATCCAGTTCGACGGCTTCGTGTACCCGGCCTTCGACCAGATCGTCTCCCAGCTCGCCAAGATGCACGCCCGTGCGCTCGGCCACGTCAAGATGCCGATCACCGTCCGCATCCCGTTCGGCGGCGGCATCGGCGCGGTGGAGCACCACAGCGAGTCGCACGAGGCGTACTTCGCGCACACCGCCGGCCTGCGGGTGGTCAGCCCGTCCAACGCGCACGACGCGCACTGGATGCTGCGCCAGTCCATCGAGTCGGACGACCCGGTGATCTTCCTGGAGCCCAAGCGCCGCTACTGGGACAAGGGCGAGGTCGGCGAGGACCCGATGCTGCCGCTGCACTCGGCGCGCATCGTCCGGCCCGGCACCGACGCCACGCTGATCGCCTACGGGCCGATGGTGAAGGTCTGCCAGGAGGCCGCCAAGGCCGCCGAGGAGGACGGCCGCCGGCTGGAGGTGGTCGACCTGCGCTCGCTGTCGCCGATCGACTTCACCACCCTGGAGGAGTCCGTCAAGCGCACCGGCCGCGGCATCGTGGTGCACGAGGCCCCGGTCTTCCTCGGCCTGGGCGCGGAGCTCGCCGCCCGGCTCACCGAGCGCTGCTTCTACCACCTGGAGGCGCCGATCCTGCGGGTCGGCGGCTACCACGCCCCGTACCCGCCGTCGCGGGTCGAGGAGACCTACCTGCCCGACCTCGACCGTGTGCTCGACGCCGTCGACCGCGCGCTCGCGTACTGAGCGGGGACGAACATGACCAACGGAACGCTCCGCGAGTTCAAGATGCCCGACGTGGGCGAGGGACTCACCGAGGCCGAGATCCTCACCTGGTACGTCAAGCCGGGCGACACCGTCACCGACGGGCAGGTCGTCTGCGAGGTGGAGACCGCCAAGGCCGCGGTCGAGCTGCCGATCCCGTTCACCGGCGTGGTCGAGGCGCTGCACTTCCCGGCGGGCACCACCGTCGACGTGGGCACCGCGATCATCGCGGTGGCCGTCGAGGGCGCCGCGCCGGCCGAGGCCGCCCCGGCCCCGGCCGCCGCTCCGGCGGCCGCGCCCGCCGCGGCGGAGACCGAGCCGGAGCGCCGCGAGGTGCTGGTCGGCTACGGCCCGCGCACCGGCTCGGTGCAGCGCCGGGCCCGCCGCACCAACGGCACGGCGCCCGCGGTCGCCCCGGCGGCTCCGGTGGCGCCCGCCGCGCCGGTGGCCCCGGCGGCCCCCGTCGCCCGGGCCGTCGTTGCGGAGGGGGAGCGCCCGCTGGCCAAGCCGCCGGTGCGCAAGCTCGCCAAGGACCTCGGCATCGACCTGCGCACCGTGCTGCCGACCGGCCCGAACGGCGTGATCACCCGCGAGGACGTGCACGCCGCGGCGGCCACCGCCGCCGAGGCCGTCGTCGAGCCGGCCGCCGCGCCGGTCGCCCCGCAGGCCGCCGCACCGGTGGCCGAGCAGCCCGTGCTGCCGGTGCCGACCGCCGCCGGGGACGTCCGGGTGCCGGTCAAGGGCGTCCGGAAGGCCACCGCGCAGGCGATGGTGGCCTCGGCGTTCACCGCGCCGCACGTCACCGAGTTCGTCCAGGTCGACGTGACCCGGACGATGAAGCTGGTGCGCAAGCTCAAGGAGAGCGGCGAACTGGGCGCCGGGGTGCGGGTCAGCCCGCTGCTGCTGGTCGCCAAGGCGCTGCTCACCGCGGTCAAGCGCCACCCTGAGATCAACGCCAGCTGGGACGAGGCCGCCCAGGAGATCGTGATCAGGGGCGCGGTGAACCTCGGCATCGCCGCGGCCACCCCGCGCGGGCTGATCGTCCCGAACATCAAGGACGCCGGCTCCAAGACGCTCTCCCAGCTGGCCGTCTCGCTCGGTGAGCTGGTGGAGACCGCGCGGCAGGGCAAGACCTCCCCGGCGGACATGTCCGGCGGCAGCGTCACCATCACCAACGTCGGCGTGTTCGGCGTGGACACCGGCACCCCGATCCTCAACCCCGGCGAGGCCGCCATCCTGGCCTTCGGCGCGGTGCGGGAGCTGCCCTGGGTGCACAAGGGCAAGGTGGTGCCGCGTCAGGTCACCACGCTGGCGCTGTCCTTCGACCACCGGCTGGTCGACGGCGAGCTCGGCTCCAAGGTTCTGGCGGACGTCGCCGCGATCCTGGAGTACCCGAAGCGCCTGATCACCTGGGGCTGATCCGCCCCGGCCGCCGGGCCCCGCTCCGTCTGCGGAGCGGGGCCCGGCGCGTTCCTCCGGCGGTCAGCCCCGGGCGGTCCGCCAGGCGGCGTGGGCCAGGGCGTGGAAGCCCTCGGTGCCGGGCCGGTCCAGGCCGAGCGCGCCGGCCAGCAGCGCGGCGGTGGCCGGGCGCGGGCCGGCCGTGCCGCGTTCCAGGTCGGACAGTGTGCGGATGCCGAGGCCCGCCTTCCGGGCCAGTTCCTGCTGGGTCAGCCGGGCCCCCTGCCGCAGTGTCCGCAGGGCCTGTCCGAATGCCGTGCGCGGGTCCGTCTCCGGCCCGTTCTCCATGTCAGCCGCCTTTCCCCCCTGGTGATTCACGAGCGGCAGGGTATCCCGCCCGGCGGCGGCCCGTTCGCCGTTCCAACTGCATTGCGGTCATTCGGAATTGGGCGCTCCGATCGGTCTCCGCCGGTGATTGTCGACGGTTTCGGCGGGCGCGCCGCGCATTGCGCCGCCCGAGGGAGTTTCGCGCCGGCCCGACCGCTCCCGGGGCCGCGATGGGTACGTCTGTGCGACCAGCCACCCGCGCAGCCAGGCCGGGTGCCGTCGCAGCGAGGACCCCGCGTATGCCGCCTGGTGCTCCCGGCCCCGTGATGCGCTCCGCGGCCGCCCTGCTGCTGGCCGCCGCCGCCGTGCTCCCCGCCGTGGTGGAGCTGGCCTCGCCCTCGCCCTCCACGGCGATAGGGCCGCCGCTGCCGGGGCCGGACCGGGCCGTGCCGCCCGCCGCCCGGCCCGACCTGCGGGCTCCCGGCGCGCCCGCCGTCGACCTGCGGATGACCGGCGACCCGGCCAACCGGATCACCCTGGTGCTGCTGGGCGACGGCTACACCGCCGACCAGCAGCAGCTGTTCCGGGAGCAGGCGGACCGGGCCTGGCACGCGCTGCTGGAGATCGAGCCGTTCCGCACCTACCAGGGGCTGTTCAACATACGGCGGGTGGACGTGGTCTCTCCGGTGCCGGGGATCGCCGAGAGCGAGAGCGCCGGCCGTTCGGTGGCCACCCCGCTGGGCATGCACTTCTGGTGCGAGGGCACCGCCCGCCTGCTGTGCGCGGACGAGGCCGCCACCGCCCGCTGGGCCGGGCAGGGCGAGGGCCCGCAGTACCTGATCGCGCTGGCCAACTCGACCGAGTACGGCGGGGCCGGCGGCACCGGGGTGACCACGCTGGCCGGCGGCAGCCCGGACGCCGGGCGGATCATCCAGCACGAGATCGGCCACACCGTCGGCGCGCTCGGCGACGAGTACGACAGCGCCCCCGGCGACCCGGACTACCCGAACCTGTCCTCGGTGGACGCCGAGGAGATGGCGCGGGACAAGGTCAAGTGGTGGCGCTGGCTGGGCGCCGTCTCGCCGGACGGCGGCGGCCCGGTGGGCGCGTACCGCAGCGCCAACGGGCTGTACCGGCCGACCGAGGACTCGGTGATGCGGACCCTCGGCGGGACGTACAACCTGCCGTCCCGGGAGGCGATCGTCGAGCAGCTGTACCGCCAGGTGCGGCCCGCGGACGACCCCGAGCCGGCCCCCGGGCAGGTGGCGGGCCGGCCCAAGCTGCACGTGCGCCCGCTGGCCCTGACCGGCCCGCGCCAGCTGCGGATCGACTGGACGGTGGACGGGCGGCCGGTGGAGGCCGCCACCGCCGACGGCACCTGGCTGGACACCGCCGCGCTGGCGCTGGCGCCCGGCCGCCGGCACACCGTGACCGCGACCGTCCAGGACACCACCGACTGGGTGCGCGACGAGGCCTTCCGGGCCCAGTACATGACCCGGACGGCGAGCTGGACGATCAGCGGCTGAGGCGGCCCGGCACCCTGGCGGAAAGATCAGGTCATGGGATGACTAGCCTGGTTCCACTATGAGCGTGGACCCAGCCCCCGCAGCACCGTCCCTGTCCGTACCCGCTCCCCGCGCCGCCGCCGAGCTCCGAACCGCCGAGCTCCGGCCCGCCGCCCCGCACCCGCCCGGCGGGCGGGCCGCCTGGTTCGCCTGGGCGGTCGGCGTCAGCGTCTACGTCCTCGCCGTGGTGCACCGCACCAGCCTCGGGGTGGCCGGCCTGGACGCCGCCGACCGGTTCGGCATCGGCGCGTCCGCCCTGTCCACCTTCTCCATCCTGCAGGTCCTGGTGTACGCCGGGATGCAGATCCCGGTCGGGCTGCTGGTCGACCGGATCGGCCCCCGCCGGGTGCTGCTGCTGGGCGTGGCCCTGATGAGCGCCGGGCAGCTGGCGTTCGCGTTCTCCACCGCGTTCGCGCCCGCGCTGGCGTCCCGCGCCGTGCTCGGCTGCGGCGACGCGATGACCTTCATCAGCGTGCTGCGGATCGCCGCCCGCTGGTTCCCCGCCGCCCGCAACCCGTTCGTCGCCCAGCTCACCGGCCTGGTCGGCACCGGCGGCAACCTGGTCACCACCGTGGTCCTCGCGCAGGCCCTGCACACGGCCGGCTGGAGCGCCACCTTCGGCACCATCGCGGCCACCGGCGTGCTGGTCTTCGTCGCCGTGCTGGCACTGCTGCGGGAGGCCCCGCCCGGCGCGCCCGCGGCCGTTGCGGTGCCGCCGCAGGGCGGCCGGCTGCCGGTGGGGAGGCAGATCCGCGCCGCCTGGTCCGAGCCCGGGACCCGGCTCGGCATGTGGGTGCACTTCACCACCGCGTTCCCGGCGTCCGCGTTCGGACTGCTGTGGGGACTGCCCTACCTGGTCGAGGGCCAGGGCATGTCCCGGGCCGGCGCGGGCGGGCTGCTCAGCCTGCTGGTGCTCAGCAGCATGGCGTTCGGCCTGCTGTTCGGCCGGCTGATCTCCCGGTCGGCCGCGCTGCGGCTGCCGGTCACCTTCACCGTGCTCGCCGCCACCGCGCTCTGCTGGACCGTCACCCTGGCCTGGCCCCACGGCCGTCCGCCGCTGTGGCTGCTGGTGGTGCTGGTGCTGGTGATGGGCAGCAACGGCCCGGCCTCGCTGATCGGCCTGGACTACGCCCGCGCCCACAACCCGGCCGAGCGGATGGGCACCGCGTCCGGCATCGCCAACATGGGCGGGTTCATCGGCGCGATGATCACCCTGCTCGGCATCGGCGTCCTGCTGGACGCGCTGGCCGACCCGGGCAGCGACAGCTACGGCGCGCACGCCTACCAGGTGGCGTTCTGCTTCCAGCTGCTGCCGCTGCTGCTCGGGACGGCGATGATCCTCCGGCTGCGGCGGAAGGTGGCCGCGGCCGGCCGCGGCTGAGGCGTCAGGGGGTGCTCGACAGGTGGGCCAGCACCCGGAGGCCGAGCTCCTGGTCGCCGACCACGTTCACCAGCGCGGTCTCCGGGTGGACCCGGCCGCAGCACAGCCGGACGAAGGTCTGCCAGTCCATCGACAGCTTCACGTCCGGGTCCGCCGACGGCTCCTCGGCCAAGCTGCCGCTGCCGTCCGCGCCGACCCGGACGGTGCGCCGGAACGGCAGCGCGCCGGACACGTCGAACTCCACGGTGCTGCCGATCGGCGCACCCGCCTCCTTGGCGACCTGCTTCGGCAGCGACCTGATCAGCCAGTCCCTGGTCACCACCGCGGCCGGCGAGTCCAGGTTGCCCGGCTCCTGCAGCGCCCGCCGCAGGTCCTGCTCGTGCACCCAGACGTCGAAGACCCGCAGCAGCAGCAGCGTCGCGTACGGGACCTCCCGGGACAGCGGGCCGGCCGGCCAGCGCACCGGGTCCGTCGGCCCGTACCGGGCGTTGCGCAGCGCCCGGGAGCGCCGGATGATCGTGTACTCCAGCTCGCTGGTCAGCTCGATCGGGGTGTGGCAGCGGCGCTTGTCCACCGGCAGTTCCATGTACCGGGTGAACTCGTTGGTGACGTGCCGCAGGTCGCGTGGCAGCGCGTGGATCGGCCGGGGGTCGCCCAGCAGCTCCGACTCGACGCCGATGATGTGCGACACCACGTCGCGCACCGACCAGCCCGGGCACTCGGTGGCCCGGTTCCACGCGTCGGTCGGCAACGGGGCGAGCAGCTCGGATATGGACTCGATCGACTGCGTCCACGCATCGGTGTACGCCTGCACGGTCTGGTTGTCCGTCACGGGTATCTCCGGCCCTCCGTCAGCTTGCGTCCCACGTCGCCCGAGCTGCCAAGACCTCCGCACGGACGCGCATACGGCACGTTACGCTGCCGGGTGAGAGCAGGGCAGCGCTTTCGGGTGACGATCGTAGGACTCTTGTCGTGGACGGTGGTACTGTGCGCGCTTCATTGATCCAACTCGCGGTCTCGGACTCCGAGCCGGCCGCCGAGCGGCGGGCCAGGGCCGCGGCGCTGGTCCGCGCCCAGGACGGCGCCGACCTGGTGGTGCTGCCGGAGCTGTGGCCGGTCGGCGGCTTCGCCTACGACGCCTGGTCCGACGGCGCCGAACCGCTCGACGGGCCCACCGCCGAGACGATGTCCGCCGCCGCCCGCGCGGTCGGCTGCTGGCTGCACGCCGGCTCGATCGTCGAACGCGATCCCGACGGGCCGATCTACAACACCTCGCTGCTGTTCGCCCCCGACGGCGAACTCGTCCGCACCTACCGGAAGATCCACCGCTTCGGCTTCGACACCGGCGAGGCCGTCGTGATGGGCGCCGGCCAGGAGATCGTCACCGCGGCCGCCGGCTTCGCCACCCTCGGCCTGGCCACCTGCTACGACCTGCGCTTCCCGGAGCTGTTCCGGGCCCTGCTGGACGCCGACGCCGAACTGCTGGTGGTCCCGGCCGCCTGGCCGGCCCGGCGGGCCGAGCACTGGAACCTGCTGGCCCGCGCCCGCGCCGTCGAGGAGCAGGCGTTCGTGCTGGCCTGCAATACGGCCGGCACCCACGGCGGGGTGGAACAGGCCGGCCGCAGCCTGGTCGTCGACCCGTGGGGGCGGGTGCTCGCCGAGGCCGGGCCGGACGAGCAGGTGCTCACCGCCGAGTTCGACCCCGCCGAGGTCGCCAAGTGCCGCGCCGAGTTCCCGGTCCACCGGGACCGCCTGCTGGGCATCCCGGCGCCGGTCCAGCGCTGACATTCCGCCGACCTCGCCGTACCTTGGTCCGGATTGACCATTCCGGGGTAGTCTGTGCGCGTTTTGGGAGCTGGGTCCGGCCGACGTCGGCACGACCCGGAGAGGGGGCGGCGATGAACGCTGCGGGAGCCGGGAGCGGACGCGCCCTGATCCGCCGCAACAGCCTCCGCGAGCAGATCTCCGACGCCCTGCGCGACGAGATGATGGCCGGCCGGCTGCCCGCCGGCCGCAACTTCACCGTCAAGGAGATCGCCGAGATCTACGGCGTCTCCGCCACCCCCGCCCGGGAGGCCCTGGTCGACCTCGCCGCCCAGGGCCTGCTGGTCAGCGAACCCCACCGCGGCTTCACCGTCCCGGAGTTCACCTGGGACGACTTCCTGGAGATCTTCGAGGCCCGCGCCCTGCTCACCGACAACGCCCTGCGGCACCTCGGAAACCGCGCCCACCCCTACGACTGGTCCCGGACCGGCTCGCTGCGCCGCCGCGGCGACGCCGCCACCCGCGCCGCCCGGGCCGGCCACCTCGACGTGCTGGTCGGCTGCGACCTGCGGTTCTGGCAGGAGGCCGCGGCCATCCTGTGCAACGAGCGGATCGCCGACTACCTCGGCTGGCTGCGCGTCCAGTCCTGGATGTTCGCCGCCCCGCACCTGCGGGCCGCCGGCGACCTGGCCGGCACCTGCTGGGACCGGCACGGCGACCTCGTCGACCGGATCGAGGCCCGCGACCACGACGGCGCCCGACGGGTCGTCAACCACTACAACCTGTTCACCGTCGAACTCCTCGCCGGACTGCTCGGCCGTTCGCTCGACGGGCTCTCCATCCTGCGGCTGCTGCGCGAGGACCAGGCGGAACCTGACGCCCCGTCGGCCCGGGCTGCCGAGCAGGCCCCGACCGAACAGCAGCCCGTGGCCGTCGGGTTGGGGCGGGTGCCGCTGCCCAGGTTCGTACCGCCCGGACGCTTCACCCGGTCGTTCCGGCCGGGGCGCGGGGAGCCCGCCGCGGGCCGGTAGGGTTGGGGCCCGTTGCCCCGCCCACCCGAGAGGATGAGCCGGCCCATGGCCTGCGACCTCTGGCTCGTCCCGCTCGTGGACGTGCTCGCCCACAGCCCCGAGAACCCGTTCCGGGACGACCTCGACCGCTACAACGGGGTGCTCGCCCAGTACGGGCTGCCGCCCGTCCCGGTCAACCCCTACGTTCCCGGCTTCTCCGGGGACGTCGAGACGATAGCCGCGTTCGACTACGACTCGCTCCACTTCCTGCGCCGCGCCTACCTGCTGGGCCTCACCGGCTTCGAGGTGACGCCGGTGGACGCGCTCGGCAGCGACTACGAACAGCTCCTGGAGATGTTCGAGGCCACCGCCGAACAGTCGCACCTGGTCTGGCACTTCGACCACGCCGGGGCGTACGTGCCGGTCGACTTCGCGGTGCCGCTGGTCGCCGACGAACTCCTCGCGGCGGGCGGCCCACTGGGCTCCTCGCAGGGCCTGCTCCGCGAACTCCAGGCAGTGGCACCGCTGTTGGGCATCGACCCGCTCAACCCGCCGGCCCCCACCCGCCCGCTCGGCCCCACGCCGCTGGAACAGCCCTTCGGACCCCCGATCGACGACTTCCAGCACCCCTTCGCGCGGGAACGCCACGCCTGGGCCGGCCTCTACTCGGCGGCGACCCGCAGCGTCACCCAGGGCTCGATGATCGTCTTCGCCTAGCGGGAGCGGGCGGGCGAACCCGGGGGCGCGTGGAGGTACCCCCACGCGCCCCCGGGTTGCTGCCCTCTCAACGCAGCGGGCCCTCCGGGGGGCGCTGGCGGGGCATGGTGGGCCGGGTGCCCGGCGGGGGGAGGACGCGGACCTGGGCGCCGGCGCCGCCCTCGGTGCGGCCGCCCCAGATGCCCGGGGCCTGGGTCGGGAGCCGGCTCATGCCGGCGCGGAACTCGAGCATCCACTCGGAGGTCTCGGTGCGGACCAGGTCGGAGACGTCCTCGCAGAAGCGCCGCAGCACGCCGAGGCAGCGCTCGGCGGCCTCGCCGGCGGTGCCCTCGGTGGGGCCGAGGACCTCCCGGACGCACTCCGACGCCCAGTCGAACTGGAAGGCCTCCAGGCGGCGTTGGAGCGCCTGCGAGGTGGAGACGTCCCGCATCCAGCCGGAGGTGAGCCCGAAGGCGCGGTCGGCGAGCAGCGACGCGGCGGCGAGGGCGAGTCCGGCGTAGCCCCATTCCAGGGCGTGCGGGAGGAGGCCGGTGAGGGAGACGATCGGGGCGGTGACGCCGCCGACGGCGAACACGCCGGCGGTGAAGCGGAGCAGGCGGGCCCAGCGGCGCTTCCAGACCCGGTCGCGGCGGTACCACTCGATCGCCTCGACGGCGCGCTCCTCCGACCAGCGGTAGAGCTCTTCGAGGCGTTCGGCGGGCTCTCCCCAGTCACCCAGCGGGAATTGACGCGCGCTCAGGTCGGTGCGGCGGCGGGTGTGGATCCTCCCGCCGGAGCCGGGGGCGGGCTGGTCGTCATCGGCGACCTCCTTGCCCCAAGGACTCTCCTCGGGCTGCATTTCCGGCTGGCTCACCTGTGGCGCTCCCTGTGGCGGGGTGACTGCGGAGGCCCGGCGGGGTACCGGGACTGACGGTACGGACTTCGGTCGGTGCGGGCGGGGCGGAGCCGCCCATGCTGCCGTGCCCGGCAAGCGGCCGGGTCCTGGTCCAACAGCACTTCTTACCGCCAAATGGCTGACCGTGTGGGCGCTTCCGCAGTGATCGTTATGTGATTTCACCTCCGGAAGCCGAGGTGGGAAGGGTTGCCCCGCCCGGCCGGATTTCACCCGTCCGAGCGAGGTGAACAGCGGCGGCCGACGTGACCGCACGGACGGCCCCGGAGCCCCTGTGCCTTCGTGTCGACGGGGCAGCCGGATCCGCCCGGCGCTCGGAGCGTCGCACGGAGCCGCCGACGGCCCGGAAGCGGCCACCGACTAGGCTTGCCGGTCGTGAAGGTCCTCGTCATCGGCGGCGGCGCCCGCGAACACGCCCTGTGCCGCTCCCTGTCCCAAGATCCCGCCGTCACCGAGCTGCACTGCGCCCCGGGCAACGCCGGGATCGCGCGGGTGGCCGCCCTGCACCCGGTCGACCAGCTGGACGGCGCGGCGGTCACCGCGCTGGCCCGGCAGCTGGCCGCCGACCTGGTCGTGGTCGGCCCGGAGGCGCCGCTGGTGGCCGGTGTCGCCGAGCCGCTGCGGGCGGCCGGATTCCCGGTGTTCGGCCCGAGCGTGCAGGCCGCGCAGTTGGAGGGCTCCAAGGCCTTCGCGAAGGACGTGATGGCCGCGGCCGGCGTCCCGACCGCGCGGTCCTACGTGTGCACCGGCGAGCAGGAGGCCGCCGAGGCGCTCGACGCGTTCGGCGCCCCGTACGTGGTGAAGGACGACGGCCTGGCGGCCGGCAAGGGCGTGGTGGTCACCGAGGACCGCGCCGTCGCGCTGGAGCACGCCAAGGCCTGCGACCGCGTGGTGATCGAGGAGTACCTGGACGGTCCGGAGGTGTCGCTGTTCGCGATCACCGACGGCACCACGGTGCTGCCGCTGGTGCCCGCGCAGGACTTCAAGCGCGCGCTGGACGGCGACCAGGGCCCCAACACCGGCGGCATGGGCGCCTACACCCCGCTGCCGTGGGCCCCCGAGGGCCTGGTCGACGAGGTGCTGGCGACCGTCCTGCAGCCGACCGTCGACGAGCTGCGCCGCCGCGGCACCCCGTTCTCCGGCCTGCTGTACGCGGGCCTGGCGCTGACCTCGCGCGGCACCCGGGTGATCGAGTTCAACGCCCGCTTCGGCGACCCGGAGACCCAGGTCGTGCTGGCCCGGCTGCGCACCCCGCTGGCCGGGGTGCTGCTGGCCGCCGCCAACGGCACGCTGGCCGAACTGGAGCCGCTGCGCTGGTCCGAGGAGGCCGCGGTCACGGTGGTGATGGCCTCCGAGGGCTACCCGGCGAGCCCCCGCACCGGCGACCCGATCGAGGGCCTGGAGGCGGCGGAGGCCGACGGCACCGCGTTCGTGCTGCACGCCGGCACCAGGGCGGGTGCGGACGGCGAGGTGCTGACCGCGGGCGGCCGGGTGCTGTCCGTCACCGCGACCGGCGCGGACCTCGCCGAGGCCCGCAGCAAGGCGTACGCGGGCGTCGCGAAGATCTCCTTCAAGGGCGCCCAGCACCGCACCGACATCGCGGCGAAGGCCGCGCAGTAGCGGACCGCGTCCCCACGGGGCGCTGCGACCGGACCGACCCGTCCGGACGCAGCGCCCCGTGGCGTTTCCCGAGGTCGCGGCGGCGGGGACGGCAGGTCGGAAAACCAGTCCTTCGGGTGATCTGTTGGTCATCCTGCTGACGGGGCGCGAGCCCGCGCCGTAGGGTGCGCTGCATCGCGCAGGGGCGGGGGCGCCGGCGCGGGCGCGGCTCGTCGCCACCGACGCGCCCGGGGGATGCTGGCAGCGGAGGCGCGCCCGCCGCGGTGTCACCAGGACGGGTGGAATCCCCGGAGTTCCGGAACACCCGCCCGTACCGGGGCGTCGAGACTGGCAGGAAAGCGCCACGCGAGTCGCACCACCGGGTTCGGCACCCGCCGCTTCCCGTACCGGAATTGATCGAGTCGAGTCGGCTGCGAAGGGGGTGCCGCGGCGATGGCTGCAGTGGACACCGCACGCGCACGAGCCCGGGCCGTCCTGCGTCTTCGCGGACGGGCCGTGGCCGCCGCCGCGCTGCCCGCCGCCTGCGCGGCGGTGCTGCTGGTCGGGCGGTTCACCGGACGGATAGGCGCCGCCGGGTCACCGGACGCCCCGCTCTGGGACGGCATCCGCTGGGCGGTCGGCGCGGTCGCCGCCCTGACGCTGCTGCTGGCCGCCCTGGTGGCCCGCGCGCACCGCCGGGCCGTCCCACCCGTCACCCCCGCCGTGCCGCTGACCAGGGCGGACGCGCCGGAGCTCTACCGCCTGATCGAGGAGCTCGCCGACCGGCTGGAGGTCCCGGCGCCCGCCGGGATCGCGCTCACCCCGGACTGCGACAGCTGGCTGGAGGAGCCGCACGGCCGCGGGCGCGCCGCGCCGGGCGCGCCGGTGCTGGTGATCGGCTCCCCGTTCCTGTGGTGGATGCGCGCCGGCGAACTGCGGGCCCTGCTGGCCCCCGTGGTGGCCGGCACCGCGGCCGCCGCCGACCCGGACATCGCCGCCGCCCGCCGCTGGATCCGCACCCTGGACGCGGCGCTCGGCGACCGCCACCGCGGCCCCGCCGCGCTGGCCGACCGGGTCGACCGGTGGCTGCTCGGCGCCTGCCGGGAGCACTCCGCGGAGCTGGAGCACGCCGTCGCCGCGTGGGCCTCCGAGCAGGCCAAGGCCGTCGACTACGGGCTGCGGATCGCCGCCCAGGAGCAGGTCGGCCTGGCCTACGCCGGCTGGGACCGGCTGCTCACCCGGGTCGCGCTGCCCGCCTGGCGGCTCGGCCGGCACCCCTCGCACCTGAACGCCGGCGTGGTCGCCGCGCTCACCGAGCTCTCCCGCCGCGACCGGCTGGCCGACGGCTACGGGAACCGGCTCGGCGACCGCCCCGCCTGCGACCTGCTGGAGGAGCCCGGCCTGATCGACACCCGGGTCTCCCTGCTGGCCGCCGAACTGCTGCACGAGGAGCCGGCCGGCGGCTGGCAGCAGCTCGACTGGGAGGACTACCCGCAACAGGTGGTCGACCGGGGCTGGCGGGAGAGCGCCGCCGCCCTGCAGGCCGCCCTCGGCGACGACCGCCCGCACACCGGCCCGGCGCTGGACAAGCTGCTGGCCCGGCTGGCGGCAGGGGAGGCCGAGGCCCTGGCGGCCGCCCTGGCGGGCAGGGTGGCGCGCGCCGCCGAGGTCGCGCCCCCGCTGCCCCCAGTGCGCAGCGGACGCGACCTGCTGGTCGAGCACCTCACCGCCACCGTCTGCTGCGCCGCGGTGGACGCCGGCACCGCGAGCCCCGGCCTGGACTGGCTGGACGGCCCGGTCCTGCTGTCCCGGGCGGCGCCCCGCGCGGAGCTGGCCCCGGCGGTGGCGGCCGCCGTCGAGGCCGGGCAGGACGGCCCGCTGCGGACCTGGCTGGAACGGGCGGGCGTGCGGCTGGAACGCCCGGTGCGGCTTTCCGGCTGAATTTCCGAAAGATCCCAAGAAACCCGGTTTCTCCGGTACCAATTGCTACGGTGGGGTCACACTGCGCCAGCAAACTGTGGTGTGCTGGCTTGCACGCACATCCGCATGGCACATGCCATCAACGGCGGACGGGCACGGGTGGGGAGGGCGTGTGGGGACGGAATCCAACCGCCGGTGGGAGTCCGGCACGCTGGCGCACGGGGTGACCGACCCGTTCGGCCAGGGCCCGCTGCCGTGGCTGCGCAGCCCGGACCACTACCTCGCGGACGGCGAGGGCGCGGTGCCCTGGTACGTGAGCGTGGACGCGCCCGGGCAGCAGCCGCTCGAAGGAGCGGCGCGGCCGCCGCGGCCCGAGGTGAGCGGGCCGAGCAACGCCGACGACGTGCGCCGGCAGATCAAGGGGTTCGCCTCGGTCGGCGTGGTGCGGCCCGGCGGGGCGGTCGACTTCCGGGTGACCGTCCACCCGCCGCAGGAGTTCCAGGTCGACGTGTACCGGATCGGCCACGACGGCGGCGACGGCGCCCGCCAGGTCGCCTCCAGCCCGCTGATCGCCGGGCTCGCCCAGGCCGCCCCGATGGTCGCCGACCGCACCGTCTCCTGCCACCACTGGTGGCAGTCCTGGCGGCTGCAGGTGCCGACCGACTGGCGGCCCGGCGCGTACGTCGCCGTGCTGACCACCGCCGACGGCGGGCACCGCAGCCACATCCCGTTCACCGTCCGGGACTTCGCCCCGACGGACCTGCTGCTGGTGCTTCCGGACGTGACCTGGCAGGCGTACAACCTGTTCCCGGAGGACGGGCGCGTCGGGGCCAGCCTGTACCACGCGTGGGACGCGGCGGGGCGGCTGGTCGGCGAGGAGGAGGCGGCGGTCACGGTCTCCTTCGACCGCCCGCACGCCGGGGCCGGACTGCCGCTGCACGTCGGGCACGCGTACGACTTCATCCGCTGGGCCGAGCGGTACGGCTACGACCTGGGCTACGCCACCGCGACCGACCTGCACGCCGGCCTGGTCGACTCCGCCAAGTACAAGGCGCTGGTGTTCCCCGGGCACGACGAGTACTGGTCGGAGCCGATGCGGCGGGCCGTGGAGCGGGCCCGGGACGGCGGCACCTCGCTGGTGTTCCTGTCCGCGAACTCGCTGTACTGGCGGGTCGAGCTGACCGCCGGCGCCAACGGCGAGCCGTCCCGGATGCTGAACTGCCGCAAGCGGCAGAAGGTCGCCGCCGACCACCCGGCCGCCGGCGTGCCGGGCGCGGCCAGCGCACTGTGGCGGGACGCGGGGGAGCCCGAGCAGCACCTGCTGGGCATCCAGTACGCGGGCAGCGTGCCCACCCCGGCGCCGCTGGTGGCCCGGAACACCGCGCACTGGCTGTGGCAGGGGACCGGCCTCTCCGAGGGCGAGGAACTGCCCGGCCTGGTCGCCGGCGAAGCCGACCGCTACTACCCGAAGGTCGCGCTGCCGGCCCACACCGAGCGGACCCTGCTGGCGCACTCGCCGTACCGGGACGCCCTCGGGCGGCTCACCCACCAGGAGACCTCGCTGTACCGGGCGCCCAGCGGCGCGTACGTCTTCGCGGCCGGGACGTTCGCCTGGTCGCCCGCGCTCGACCGGCCCGGACACACCGACGAGCGGATCCAGCGGGCCACCGCCAACCTGCTCGACCAGCTCTGCAAGGAGGGGCGCACCGGCCCGTGATCCGCCGGTCGTGAAAGACTCCCCGCAGCAGAGCCCCCCAGCTGTGAGGACGTTACGACCGTGAGCGGATTCGTCACCAAGCCCGAGCCGGTCCAGGTGCCCGGCCTGGTCCACCTGCACACCGGCAAGGTGCGCGACCTGTACCGGGACGGCAACGGCAACCTGGTGATGGTGGCCAGCGACCGCACCTCGGCCTACGACTGGGTGCTGCCCAACGAGATCCCCGACAAGGGCCGGATCCTCACCCAGCTGTCGCTGTGGTGGTTCGAGCGGATCGCCGACCTGGTGCCCAACCACGTGATCTCCACCGAGCTGCCCGAGGGCGCCCCCGCCGACTGGGCCGGCCGCACCCTGATCTGCCGCAGCCTGGAGATGGCGCCCGTGGAGTGCGTGGCCCGCGGCTACCTGGCCGGCTCCGGCCTGGAGGAGTACCGGGCCGCCCGCACCGTGTGCGGCATCGCGCTGCCCGAGGGCCTGGACAACGGCTCCGAGCTGCCCGCCCCGATCTACACCCCGGCGCTGAAGGCCGAGGTCGGCGAGCACGACGAGAACGTCTCCTACGAGGAGACCGCCCGCCGGATCGGCGCCGACCTCGCCGCCACGCTGCGCCAGACCACCCTCGCCGTGTACACCCGGGCCCGCGAGATCGCCCGCGACCGCGGCCTGATCCTCGCCGACACCAAGTTCGAGTTCGGCCTGCTGGACGGCGAACTGGTCATCGGCGACGAGGTGCTGACCCCCGACTCGTCCCGCTACTGGCCCGCCGACGAGTGGCAGCCCGGCCGCGACCAGCCGTCCTTCGACAAGCAGATCATCCGCGACTGGCTGACCTCGCCCGCCTCCGGCTGGGACCGCAAGAGCGAGAACCCGCCGCCGCCGCTGCCCGCCGAGATCGTCGAGCACACCCGGCAGCGCTACATCGACGCGTACGAGAAGCTCACCGGTCTCGACTGGAAGTGACGCCGGGCCGCGGCCGGCTGTGACGGCCCGTCACAGCCAGCCGTGCTCGCGGGCGATCCGCACCGCCGCGTGGCGGTTCTCCGCGCCGAGCTTGCCCGCCGCCGAGGACAGGTAGTTGCGCACGGTGCCCTGGGACAGCGACGCCCGGTCGGCGATCTCCGCGATCGAGGAGCCGTCCGCGGCCAGTTCCAGCACGTCCGTCTCGCGCGGCGTCAGCGGCGAGTCGCCGGCGCTGATCGCCTCCGCGGCGAGCTCCGGGTCCACGTACCGGCCGCCCGCCCGGACGGTGCGGATGATCCCGGCCAGGTCGGACGCCGACACCGTCTTCGGCAGGAAGCCGCGCACCCCGACCTCCAGGGCCCGCTTCAGGTAGCCCGGCCGGCCGTGGCCGGTCACGATCATCACCCGGCAGTCCGGCAGCCGGTGCCGCAGTTCGGCGGCCACCTCCAGGCCGTCCAGACCCGGCATCTGCAGGTCCAGCACCGCCACGTCCGGGCGGTGCGCGGCGGCCATCGCCAGCGCCTCCGGCCCGGACGCCGCCTCGGCGACCACCGTCAGGTCGTCCTCCAGCGCGAGCAGCGCCGCCAGCGCCCCCCGGATCAGATGCTCGTCGTCGGCGAGCAGTACCCGCACCCGGTCCGTCACGCCACAGACTCCCTTGCTGCCATCGGTAGTTCGGCGGTCACCCGGAACCGCCCGGGGCCGGGGCCGGCCGCCGTCAGGGTGCCGCCGTGGGCGGCCAGCCGCTCGCGCAGGCCGCGCAGACCGCTGCCCGCGCCCTCGGTACGGGCCGGCGGGACGGCGGGCACCCCGTCGTTCTCCACCTCCAGCACCGCGGCGCCGCCGGACACCCGCAGCCGGAACGTGCAGTTGGCGGCCTCGGAGTGCCGCAGCACATTGGTCGCGGCCTCCCGCACCACCCAGCCGAGCACCGACTGCGCCTCGGCCGGAAGCGCGTCGGCACCGGTCAGTTCGGTCCGGCAGTCGACGTTCGCGGCGCGCAGCACCGAGGCCGCGCCGATCAGTTCGGTGTGCAGCTCGACGGTGCGGTAGCCGCGCACCACCTCGCGGACCTCGCGCTGCGAGTCCTGCGCGATCCGCTGGACCTCGGTCATCTGGTCGACCGCCTCCGGACGCTGACGGCGCGCCAGCTGCACGGCCAGCTCGCTCTTCAGCGCGATGGTGGCGAGGTTGCGGCCGAGCACGTCGTGCAGGTCGCGGGAGAACCGCAGCCGCTCCTCGGCGACCGCGAGCCGGGCCTGCGCCTCCCGGGCCGCGTCCAGCTCCCAGACGACCTTCGCCATCCAGGCCGAGCAGCGGGCGGCCGCCGCGGCCAACGTCGAACCGAGCACGGTGCCGACGGCGATGCCGACCATCGCCGCCACCGGGGCGCCGCCCAGTGCCGGCAGCGCCGTCAGCGCGGCCACCAGGGCGAGCCCGCCGGACAGCGCGAGCCGGGTCGGCAGGGCGATCGCCGCGGCGGTGATCCAGCAGGTCGCCGACATGGTGGCCATGACGCCGGGGGCGGCCGCCGAGGCCGGCGCGTCCGGCCCGCCCGGGGGGCTCGTCAGCAGCGCCGTCAGCGTCAGGCCCACCGACAGCGCCGCCGACAGCGCCGCCCAGCCGTACGGGTGCGGGCGGCGGCCCAGGTACGCGGCCAGGCCGGTGCGGAACAGGACGATGTTCAGCGCCCCCGCCGCGAGCATGCCGAGCACCACCACCCGGAAACCGGCCGACAGCTGGTCCTCCTGTGCGGCGGCGGCCACCGAGCCGAGCGCCAGCAGTGGCTGGGCCACCGCCACGATGTACAGCGACCACCGCACGTACAGCTCGATGCGCTGCGGCTTGGACATCGCCTGCCAGCGGCGGATCGGTCGTGGCCTGCTCACCCGCACGGCGTGGTTCCCTCTTTCCCGAGCTTCTCGACGACGTCGCCGAATCTATCGGCGCGGCTCCCAGCGGAACCAACGGCGGGCGGCCCACACCGCTGCGGCCGTCCACACCGCGGCCAGCAGCAGCGGCATCGCGCCCTGCCCCCACGTCCCGGCGAAGCCCTCGGCCGGGGAGGAGCCGTCGGTGCCGAACCAGCCGATCCGCAGCAGCTGCAGCGCCGGGGTGGTCGGCAGCAGCCGGCAGACGTCCGCCACCGAGTCCGGCAGCGACTCCAGCGGGACCATCAGCCCCGAGCCGAGCTGGGCGACCAGCAGCAGCGGCAGGGTGGTGATGCCGGCGCTCTCCACCGTCTTGGTGACGGCGGAGGACACGGCGGCCAGCGCGGCCAGCAGAGCCGTCGTCAGGACCACGCCGAGCAGCATCAGCAGCGGGTTCACCGGCACCGGCAGGTCGAGCAGCACCGCGCCGCCGACGCCCAGCAGCAGGCACTGGACCAGCGCCAGCGCGATCGACGGGGCGGCGGTGCCGACCAGGATCTCGCCATCGGTGGCCTCGCCGGTGCGCAGCCGCTTCAGCACCAGCTCGCTGCGCCGGGCGGTGTAGGCGGTGGTCAGGTTGCAGTAGACGACGATCAGCAGCACGACGCCCATCGAGCCGGCGATCAGATTGGCGTCCACGTCCAGGCCGGGGGTCCGCTCGGCGGCCTGGTCGAGGATCGAGCTGAGCGTGCCGACCAGCACCAGCGGCAGCGCCAGGGCCATGAACATCGCGGTGCGGTTGCGGCGCAGCAGGGTGGCCTCGGCGCGGCCGAGGGCGAGCAGGCGCCCGGCGGGGGTGGTCGCGGCGGTCATGCGGCACGTCCGATCTGCGGCAGGGTGGCCGCGTCGGACGCGGCGATGGCGAGGAAGGCCTCTTCGAGGGAGGCGCTGCGGGCGTCCAGGCGGCCCAGGGCGACCCGGTGGCGGGCGGCCCAGCCGAGCAGCTCGGTCAGGGTGCCCTGCAGGTCGGCGGTGCGCAGGGTGATCCGGCGGCCGTCGATCGACGGGTCGGCGCCGGGCAGGGCGGGCAGGTCGAGGGCGGCGTGCGGGCCGGTGCGCTCGGGCAGTTCGAAGCTGATCCGGGCGGGGTGGTCGGCGAGCACCTCGTCGACGGTTCCGCCGGCCACCACCCGGCCGCCGTGCATGATCGCCAGCCGGTCGGCGAGCTCCTCGGCCTCCTCCAGGTAGTGCGTGGTGAGCAGCACCGTGGTGCCGTCCGCGCGCAGGTCGCGGATCAGCCGCCACACCGAGGCGCGGGCCTCCGGGTCCAGGCCGGTGGACGGCTCGTCCAGGAACAGCACCTCGGGGCGGCCGAGCAGGGCCATCGCCAGGTCGAGGCGGCGGCGCTCGCCGCCGGAGAGCTGCTTGACCCGGACGGTGCGCTTGGGCAGCAGGCCGACCAGGTCGAGGGCCTCGTCCACGGTGCGGGAGTCGCTGGTCAGCCCGGCCCAGCAGCGGCCGGTCTCGGCGAGGGTCAGCTCGCCGGGGAAGCCGCCCTCCTGCAGCATGATGCCGATCCGCGGCCGGAGCGCGGCCCGGTCGCGGGCCGGGTCCAGACCGAGCACCCGGACCTCGCCGGCGCTCGGCGCGGCCAGGCCCTCCAGCACCTCCAGGGTGGAGGTCTTGCCGGCGCCGTTGGTGCCGAGCAGCGCGAACAGCTCGCCCCGGGCGACGGTGAGGTCCAGGCCGCGCACGGCCTCGAAGCCGGACGGGCCGGACGGTCCGTAGCGGCGGTGCAGGCCGCGGGCCTCGACGGCGGGGTGGGAACGGCTGGTGTCGGTCATGGCTCCAGCCTTCCGGCGGGCCGGGCCGTCCAGTAGTGCGGGCCGTCATCGGCCGCCGGTGGAGTTCCACGGGTCGGCGGTGACAAATGTCATCGGTCGCCGGGCCGGGCCGGAAACGCCGAAGGCCCCCTCGGTCGAGGGGGCCTTCGGAACTGGAGCGGACGACGAGATTCGAACTCGCGACCCTCACCTTGGCAAGGTGATGCTCTACCAACTGAGCCACGTCCGCACGGTATTGAGTTGTGACAGCTGTTAACGCTCGCTGCGAGCGGACGACGAGATTCGAACTCGCGACCCTCACCTTGGCAAGGTGATGCTCTACCAACTGAGCCACGTCCGCACGGTGCTTGCGCACCGGCCGCCCCGCTCGGGTTGTTCCCCCGGTTGCGGCGACGAGAAATACTCTACAACATCAATCGGCCTGCTCGCCCCACCCTTCCCCGGCGGCGTGGCCGGGGGAGGGTGCGCGGCCCGCAACGGGCCGCCGGGGAGCGTCAGTTGCTCTCGGAGAACGCCTCGTAGACGTGCTTCGGGATGCGGCCGCGGGCGGGCAGCTCCATGCCGTTCGACTGCGCCCAGGCGCGGACCGCGGCCGGGTCCGGGGTGAGCGCGGTGCGGCGGAAGGACTTTCCGCTGCGGCTCTGCCGGCGGCCCGCGGCGACGAACGGGGCGAGGGCCTCCCGAAGCTTTTCCGCGTTGTCGGCGGACAGGTCGATCTCGTACGACTTCCCGTCCACGCCGAAGTGGACGGTTTCCGCGGCGGCGCCGCCGTCCAGGTCGTCGGAGAGCGTGACGACTACACGCTGAGCCATGGGTGTCAATCCTCTCGGGCAATTCGGCCGGCAGGGGTCTCGGATGCCCCGTCGGTCCGCTGGGCCGGGATCACGGCATCCGTCGGCGGGCAGGGAGAGCCCACGCCGAGATGCGGCGCGTTCGGCTGCCGGTCGCCCTATTCTGCACCCGGAAGCAGTCGAAATCGAAGAGTTCGGGATTCCTTTTTTCCGGATATTCACGGGGTTCCCTCCGATGCCGATACCTCCTCGTTACAGAGGGGATTAAACCGACGAAATCGGATGCCGCGGGGGTTCCGGGGGCCCGGCCGCGGGGGCCCGGAACCCTTGTCGCGTAAGGGGCATGGGTCTACGCGCGTTGCCGCAGGTGGGCCGCAAGAACGCCTTCCGGCACAGGTAGGCTGAAGGTCCCCCGCCTTCACGCAATCACCACCGGGAGTGCCAGTGGCACGCGTCGTAGTCGACGTCATGCTCAAGCCGGAGATCCTCGACCCGCAGGGACAGGCGGTGCAGCGTGCACTGCCGCGTCTCGGATTCGCCGGGATCGCCGACGTCCGCCAGGGCAAGCGTTTCGAGCTGGAGCTGGAGGGGCCGGTCGACGACGCCGCGCTCGCCCGCATCCGCGAGGCCGCCGAGACCTTCCTCGCCAACACCGTGATCGAGGACTTCACCGTCCGCGTCGAGGAGGAGGGGAAGTGACCACCCGAGTCGGCGTCGTCACTTTCCCCGGTTCCCTCGACGACCGCGACGCCCAGCGCGCGGTCCGCCTGGCCGGCGCGGAGCCGGTCGCCCTCTGGCACCGTGACAAGGATCTCCACCAGGTCGACGCCGTCGTCCTGCCGGGCGGATTCTCTTACGGCGACTATCTGCGCTGCGGTGCCATCTCCCGCTTCTCGCCGGTGATGGAGACCGTCATCGAGCAGGCGAAGCTGGGAATGCCGGTCCTCGGTATCTGCAACGGCTTCCAGGTGCTGTGCGAATCGCACCTGCTGCCCGGCGCGCTCACCCGGAACGACTCGCTGCACTTCATCTGCCGCGACCAGAAGCTCCGCATCGAGAACGCCGACACCGCCTGGACCCGGGATTACTCGGCCGGCCAGGAAATCGTCGTTCCGCTGAAGAACGGCGAAGGCCGGTTCGTGGCCGACGAGCACGTCCTCGACGAACTCGAGGGCGAGGGCCGCATCGTGGCCCGCTACCTCGATGTGAACCCGAACGGTTCGTACCGCGACATCGCCGGCATCACCAACGCCGCCGGCAATGTCGTCGGCCTGATGCCGCACCCGGAGCACGCCGTGGAGCCGCTCACCGGCCCGACCACCGAGGGCCTGGGCTTCTTCACTTCCGTCCTGAAGCAGCTGGTGAACGCCTGATGAGCCTCGACACCGTCAAGAACGCCGAGCAGACCCCGGACGCCGCCCAGCCCTGGGCCGAACTCGGCCTCAAGGAGGACGAGTACGCCCGGATCCGGGAGATCCTCGGCCGCCGCCCGACCGGCGCCGAGCTCGCCATGTACTCGGTGATGTGGTCGGAGCACTGCTCGTACAAGAGCTCCAAGGTCCACCTCAAGCAGTTCGGCGAGAAGGCCCCGAAGAACGACGCGATGCTCGTCGGCATCGGCGAGAACGCCGGTGTGGTCGACGTCGGCCAGGGATACGCGGTCACCTTCAAGGTCGAGTCGCACAACCACCCGTCGTACATCGAGCCCTACCAGGGCGCGGCCACCGGCATCGGCGGCATCGTCCGCGACATCCTGGCGATGGGCGCCCGCCCGGTCGCCGTGATGGACCCGCTGCGCTTCGGCGCGGCCGACCACCCGGACACCCGGCGCGTGCTGCCCGGGATCGTCGCGGGCATCGGCGGCTACGGCAACTGCCTGGGCCTGCCGAACATCGGCGGCGAGGTCGTGTTCGACTCCTGCTACCAGGGCAACCCGCTGGTCAACGCGCTGTGCGTCGGCGTGATGAAGCACGAGGACATCCACCTCGCGAAGGCCTCCGGCCCCGGCAACAAGGTCATCCTGTACGGCGCCCGCACCGGCGGCGACGGCATCGGCGGCGTCTCCGTGCTCGCCTCGGAGACCTTCGACGCGACCGGCCCGGCCAAGCGCCCCGCCGTCCAGGTCGGCGACCCGTTCCAGGAGAAGCTCCTCATCGAGTGCACCCTGGAGATCTTCAAGGAAGACCTCGTCGCGGGCATCCAGGACCTCGGCGGTGCCGGCCTGTCCTGCGCCACCTCGGAGCTGGCCTCGGCCGGCACCGGCGGCATGAAGATCGAGCTGGACACCGTCCCGCTGCGCGACCACACGCTCTCGCCCGAGGAAATCCTCATGAGCGAGTCGCAGGAGCGCATGTGCGCCATCGTCGAGCCGGGCAAGGTCGACCGCTTCCTCGAGATCTGCGAGAAGTGGGACGTCATCGCCACCGTCATCGGCGAGGTCACCGACGGCGAGCGCCTGGAGATCTTCTGGCACGGCGAGCTGGTGGTCGACGTGCCGCCGCGCACCGTCGCCCACGAGGGCCCGACCTACCAGCGCCCGTACGCCCGCCCGTCCTGGCAGGACGCCCTGCAGGCCGACGCCCCGACCGCCGAGCGGCTCGCCCGCCCGGCCAACGGCGCCGAGCTGAAGGACGCGCTGCTGAAGGTCGCCGGCTCGCCGAACCAGGCCTCCAAGGCGTGGATCACCGACCAGTACGACCGCTACGTGCTGGGCAACACGGTGCTCGCCAGCCCCGAGGACTCCGGCATGATCCGGATCGACGAGGAGACCAACCTCGGCGTCTCGGTCGCCACCGACGGCAACGGCCGCTACGCCAAGCTGGACCCGTACACCGGCGCCCAGCTGGCCCTGGCCGAGGCCTACCGGAACGTCGCGGCCGGCGGCGCCAAGCCGCTCGCCGTCTCCGACTGCCTCAACTTCGGCTCCCCCGAGGACCCGGACGTGATGTGGCAGTTCGCCGAGGCCACCCGCGGCCTGGCCGACGCCTGCCAGGTGCTCGGCACCCCGGTCACCGGCGGCAACGTCTCGCTGTACAACCAGACCGGCGACGTCGCCATCCACCCGACCCCCGTGGTCGCGGTGCTCGGCGTCATCGACGACGTCACCCGGCGCACCCCGGTCGCGTTCGCCGAAGAGGGCCAGCTGCTCTACCTGCTCGGCGACACCGCCGACGAACTGGGCGGCTCCGCCTGGTCGCAGGTCGTGCACGACCACCTCGGCGGCCTGCCGCCCAAGGTGGACCTGCAGCGCGAGAAGCTGCTGGGCGAGATCCTGATCGCCGCCTCCCGCGACGGCATGATCGACGCCGCCCACGACCTCTCCGACGGCGGCCTCGCGCAGGCCCTGGTGGAGAGCTGCCTCAAGGGCGGCAACGGCGCCCGCGTGGTCGTGCCCGAGGGCCTCGACCCGTTCGTGTTCCTGTTCTCCGAGTCCGCCGGTCGCGCCGTGGTGGCCGTCCCGCGCAGCGAGGAGCTCCGGTTCAACGACATGTGCGGCGCGCGCGGCCTGCCCGCCACCCGCATCGGCGTCGTCGACGGCGACGCGCTGGAGGTCCAGGGCCAGTTCACCGTGACCCTGGCCGAGCTGCGGGACGCCCACACCGGCGTCATCGAGGCGCTGCTCGCCTGACGCGGAATCGTTCCGACGGGCGGTCGGTTCGGAGTTCTCCGGACCGGCCGCCCGCCTTTTTGTACGCTGCGGGCATGCCCACTGCGAAGCCCCGAACCTACGACCCGGTGAAGGTGCGCGCCGCGCTCACCGGGCAGCTCGACGCGATCTCCGCCGCCGTCCGCTCGCTGGACGACGAGCAGCTCGCCCTGCCGACCCGGCTGGGGGACTGGCGGGTGCGCGAACTCGTCGCCCACCTCGGCATGGTGGCCAGCTGGGTGCCGCTGCACCTGCACGACCCGCTGCCGCCGCAGGCCCCGATCACGCCGCTGTACTGGGCCTCGAAGACCCGTACCGCGGCGGCGGCGATCAACTCCACCGCGGTGGAGCTGGTGGCCGAGCAGTTCGCCGGGGACGCCGCCCAGGTGTCCGGCGAACTCGACCGGCAGATCGGCGAGTTGTGGCGCGCGCTGGACAGCGGGGCCGGGCAGCGGCCGGACGCGGTGCTCCCGATGCGGTTCGGACCGATGCTGCTGGCCGACTTCCTGGTGACCCGGCTGGTGGAGACCGTCGTGCACGCCGACGACCTGGCCGACGCGCTGGGGATCGCCGACTTCCCGCACGACAGGTTCGCACTGGCCTCCGCCGCCCGGCTGCTGGCCGACGCGTTCGCCGCCCAAGTGCCGGGCGGAGCCGTCGAGTTGCGGATCCCGCCGTACGCGGTGGTGCAGGCCGTGGAGGGCCCGCGGCACACCCGGGGCACCCCGCCGAACGTGGTCGAGACCGACCCGCTGACCTGGATCCGGCTGGCCACCGGCCGGCTCGCCTGGGCCGACGCGCTGGACGCCGCGCTCACCGCGAGCGGCGAGCGCAGCGACCTGTCCGGGTACCTGCCGGTGCTGGGCTGAGGGTCACTCGCCGGCGGCCAGCGCGGCGGCCAACTCCCGGATGCCCGCGTCGCGTTCGGCCGCCGTGTCGCCGTAGTCGTGGCTGTGGGTGAACTCGGCGTTCGGGAACGCCCGGGCCATCCACAGCGCGCAGTAGTGGCCGGGCATGGTGCAGGCCTGCAGTTCGGTGTAGACCTCGATCACGTCGGCCGGGTCGAGGCCGGCCGCGGACAGCCGCTGCCGGAGCGCCTCCTCGGGGTGCACGGCGAGCGAGCCGTCGGCGGTCAGGATCAGCGGCTCGCCGTCCCGGCCGCGGATCCTGAACGCCGCGTGGCCCGGCACGCCCCGGGTGTGGCGGATGTCCTCCAGCACCCGGGGCCACCACTGCTCGTCGTTCTCGAAGGCGCGCAGGTCGGTGCCGCGCATCCGGCCCTCCGCCGCCGAGAACAGCCGGAACACCTCGTCCGGCTGCTCGGCGGCGGCCAGCGCCCGCAGGTTCTCGTCCAGCGTGCAGAGGTTGTCCAGGAACGCGTCGAGCGAGTCGTCGACCGGGACGGACGGCCCGCGGAAGGCCAGGTACACCGCCCGAACCCGGCCGTCGCCGTCCACGCACAGCTCGGCGCCGCGGTCGCTGCCCAGCCGCACCCAGTCGGCCTCGGGCCGCCCGTCCGCGGACAGCCCGACCGCGCGGGCCCAGTCGGCGAGCCGGAGCGGCTGCCCGGGGTCGGCGGTGAAGTACGGCCCCACCTGCAGCGGCAGGCCGGCGGTGGAGAGCAGCGCCGCCGTCCGGGCGGAGGCGGCGGTGCCGGCCAGCGCGGCGGGGGCGGGGCGGTACAGGCCGGCCGGGCCGAAGCGGTCGTGCAGGCGCTGGGAGAGTTCGGTGGTCATGGTGCTCCGTCGGTCGGTTCAGTGGCCGCGGCGGGCCGGTCGGCGGTCGGGGGCTCCGTCACCCGGGGCCGGAGGGTCCGTGGCCGGCGTCAGGGGACGGACGGTCCGCTGAGGTAGCTGCCGTCGGCGTCGTACGGCCAGGCGTTGGCGGTGCAGCCCTTGAGGCCGTAGATCTGCTGCATCATCGCGGGCGCGGGCTTGCCGGGGCCGGGGCAGCCCTCGTGGCCGTGGCCTATTCGGTGGCCGACCTCGTGGTTGACGATCAGGGCCCGGTAGTCGTCCAGGGTGCCGTCGAACTGCGGTGAACCGGTGAGCCAGCGCTTGGAGTTGACCACCACCTGCTTGCCGACGTCGCAGTTCACCTCGCCCTGGGTGTTCAGGCCGCCCGCGCCGCAGATCCGGTCGGTGGTGTCGGGGGAGGCGATCTTGACGGTGAAGTCGTAGACGCCGGAGGAGACCAGCTGGAAGCTGTTGCGCTTGTCGGCGGTCCAGCTGCGCTTGTCGGCCAGCACGGCCTGGACCGCGGCGGCGGCGTCCTTCGGTGTGATGCCGATGCCGTTCTCCACCTCGACCCGGTAGCGGCGCAGGGTGCTGCCGGTGCCGACCGCGCCGCCGGAGGCGTCGGCGGTGGTGAAGGTGCCGCTGCCGTGCTGCACGACCTGCGGCGCGGTCGGCGGGGCGCTCTGCGGCGGCGCGCTGCTCGCGGGCGGCGCCGACGGGGCGGCGGGCTCGGGGGCGGGGGAGTCGGCCATCGGGGGGACGGCCCGGGCCTGGGTGGTGGCGTCACCGTTCTGCGGCTGCTTGCCGGCGCCCAGGTCGAGGCGGGTGAGCCCGGCCACCGCGAGCACGGCCACCGCCGCGCTGCCGCCCAGCGTCAGGGCCAGCCGCCGGCGGCGCAGCCTGGCGCGTCGCCGGGCGGACCTGCCGGTGGACCTGCGGGCTGCGGGCATGTGGGTGTTCCCTCGGGACGGCGACATGGCGTTTCGTGCGGCACGGTGGCCCGGTTCGCACGAATGTGCTGCACCGTCAACATACGCGGTATGGCCCCGGATGGTTCCGGCGGAGGTGGTTCAGCCGTGGATCCGGGCCCGCAGACCGTCCAGTACGGTGCCCAGCGGGGCTCCGGTCAGCGCCGGGTCGGCGGCGTCCGGGCCGCTCCGGGAGAGCATCAGCACCAGGTCGCCGTCGCCGTCGAGAGGCACCCGGGCGATCGCGACCGGCGTCCGGCCGGGGGTGAGCACGGGCTTGCCGCCGGGCTTCGGCCGGCCCGTGGCGACCGGGCCGAGGTCGTCGGCGCTCAGCCCGGCGGCTCGCTGGATGGCCGGCAGCATCATGTTCACCCCGACGTCGTCCAGCGGGACGGCCTCCAGGTCGAGCTGCAGGGTGCTGCCGCCGGCCGTCCAGACGCAGGTGATCCAGGCGTGGGCCGGCAGGCCGGGCGCGGACGCGGTGGTCGGCGACGGGCTGATGCCGGACGGCCACGGGTAGGGCGGGGTGCCGTCGCCGGTCTCGCCGACCACCGGCCGGTCGTTCCCGGAGCCCGGGGTGACGGCGCGGTCGATCCCGGCGTCCTTGAGCGCTGCGGCCAGGTCCAGCCCGAACGGGCAGGCGGCGGAGTCCTGCTGGCGCAGCTGCTGGGCGGTGGAGCGCACTGCGGCGTAGGAGAGGCCGGAGCCGTCCTCGCCCGAGCAGGCGGCCGCCCCGAGGGCGACGCCGAGCACGGCGGGAAGCGCGAGCAGCCGGTGGCGGGCGGGGCGGGCCGGGGCCCGGTCTGTGGTCACCGTGTCAGGCTACGCCCTTGCCCCGCAAGGAGGTTGACGGTTTTTCGGACGGGCCGCCTGCGCCGGTGCACGGCGCAGGCGGTCGGTGGTCACTGCTTGAGTTCGGCGTACGCCTCGGCGCTGCTGTCCTTCAGGAACTGCCAGCAGCGGGTCTCCTCCTCGGTCTCGCCGATCGAGCCGGCGGCCCGGGCCAGCGCGGCCAGGCAGCGCAGGAAGCCGCGGTTGCCGCGGTGTTCCCACGGCACCGGGCCGTGTCCGCGCCAGCCGCTGCGGCGCAGCGCGTCCAGGCCGCGGTGGTAGCCGGTGCGGGCGTAGGCGTACGACTCGACCGTGCGGCCGGCCGCGAAGGAGTCGTCCGCGAGCATCGCCCAGGCCAGGCAGAACGCCGGGTACTCGGCCGCCACCTGGGTCGGGGAGGCGGACTCCTCGGCCAGCATCCGGTAGGGCTGCTCCTCCTCGGGCAGGAGGGTCGGCTCCGGTCCGTCGAGCAGGTTCTTGTGCATCTCCATGGTGTGCCAGTCTGCCACTCGGCGGCCGCGGCCCGGGGAGAACGACGGCGCCCCCGTACCCGGGCGGGTGCGGGGGCGCCGTGCGGGCGGGCGTTACTTCATGCGCTTGCCGGCCGAGCGCAGCTGCTGCGCGGCCTCCAGCACGCGGGCGGCCATGCCGGCCTCGGCCAGCTTGCCCCAGGTGCGCGGGTCGTAGGTGTTCTTCTTGCCGACCTCGCCGTCGACCTTCAGCACGCCGTCGTAGTTGCGGAACATGTGGTCCACGACGGGACGGGTGAACGCGTACTGGGTGTCGGTGTCGAGGTTCATCTTCACGACGCCGTTCTCCAGCGCGGTGGCGATCTCCTCCGCGGTGGAGCCGGAGCCGCCGTGGAAGACGAAGTCGAACGGGTCCTGCTTGCCGTACCGCTTGCCGATCTCGTCCTGCAGGTCGCGCAGCAGCTCCGGGCGGAGCACGACGTTGCCCGGCTTGTACACGCCGTGCACGTTGCCGAACGAGGCGGCCAGCAGGTAGCGGCCCTTCTCGCCCAGGCCGAGGGCCTCGGCGGTGCGCACCGCGTCGTTCACGGTGGTGTACAGCTCGTCGTTGATCTCGTGCGAGACGCCGTCCTCCTCGCCGCCGGTCGGGGTGATCTCGACCTCGAGGATGATCCGGGCGGCGGCGGCCTGGGCCAGCAGCTCCTGGCCGATGGCCAGGTTGTCGGCCAGGGTCTCGGCCGAGCCGTCCCACATGTGCGACTGGAACAGCGGGTTCTCGCCGCGGGCGACGCGCTCGGCGGAGATCGCCAGCAGCGGGCGGACGTAGCCGTCCAGCTTGTCCTTCGGGCAGTGGTCGGTGTGCAGGGCGACGGTGACGTCGTACTTGGCCGCGACGATGTGCGCGAACTCGGCCAGCGCGACGGCGCCGGTCACCATGTCCTTGTTGTGCTGGCCGCCCAGGAACTCCGCACCACCGGTGGAGATCTGGATGATGCCGTCGCTCTCGGCCTCGGCGAAACCGCGCAGCGCGGCGTGCAGGGTTTGCGACGAGGTGACGTTGATGGCCGGGTAGGCGAACTTGCCCGCCTTGGCCCGGTCGAGCATCTCGTTGTAGGCCTCGGGAGTTGCGATGGGCATGCGAATCCGCTCCTGTCGGTGTGGGGCGATCGGACGACGCTGTCCGAAGGCTCGATACGCCTGTGGTTCACGACATCGATGCGATACGAGCGACGAGGGTGGTTGCTCGACCGCGGGCCGGACACCTGGGTCATCTTCCCAGACTCGCCCCCCGGACACACCCAGCGGCCCGCCACTTGGGACGGTCGGCCCGGCGGACCCTCCGGCGAACGGTTCGCGGGCCGCCGGTTGAGGCTTTGCCAAGGGACTCGGGCTATCCTGCGCGCGTGGAACACATCCAGCTCGCCGTCAACGTCCTTGACGCCAAATCGCTCGTCGCCTCCGTCGGCGCCATCGGGATCCTGGCGATCATCTTCGCCGAGACCGGCCTGCTGGTCGGGTTCTTCTTCCCCGGTGACTCGCTGCTCATCCTGGCCGGCGTGGCCGCGTCCAGCGCCGCCGCCAAGGTGTTCGGCGAAGGCGCCCAGATGAACATCGCCGTCCTGCTGATCGGTGCGCCGCTCTGCGCGATCACCGGCGCCCAGCTCGGACACCTGCTCGGCCGGAAGGTCGGACCGAGGATGTTCGACAAGCCGAACTCGAAACTCCTGCGCCGCGAGTACGTGGACAAGGCGGAGGAGTACTTCGAGAAGTTCGGCCCCGCCAAGGCCGTCGTGATGGCCCGCTTCATCCCGGTGGTGCGGACCTTCCTCAACCCGGTGGCCGGCACCCTGAACATGCCGACCCGGACGTTCTTCGTCTGGAACGTCGTCGGCGGCGTGCTGTGGACCGAGACCATGCTGCTGATCGGCTACCTGACCGGCGACCAGCTGGCCGACGTGATCGACAAGTACCTGCTGCCCGCGATGGCGCTGATCGTGCTGATCTCGGTCTCGCCGATCATCGTCGAGGTGGTGCGCGAGCGGAAGAAGAAGAAGGCCGCCGCCGCCCTCGGCGGCGTCGAGGCCCCCGCCGCCGACCCGGTCGCCGGCGGCCGCCACCGCAAGAGCTGAACCTGCGGGCAGCGAGAGGCCCCGACCGCCTTCGGG
>NZ_JBHWDS010000035.1:0-76639 GCF_042734615.1 Kitasatospora sp. NPDC059646 | reverse complement strand
CGCCACCACCACCACGACGGCCGCCCCGCGGCCCGATCTGACCGACCCGAAGTGGAAGGAGTACGCGCAGGAGCTGGTCTCCAGCGCCGAGAACTCCACCCTCGACTGGCGTTCCCAGTACCCGTACATCGAGGACATCGGCGACGGCCACGGCTACACCGCCGGCATCGTCGGCTTCTGCTCCGGCACCGGCGACCTGGCGGACGTGATCACCCGATACACCGCGCTGAAGCCGACCAACGTCCTGGCCAAGTACCTGCCGGCGCTGGCGCTGCTCGACGGCAGCGCCTCGCACCAGGGCCTCGACCCGACCTTCGTCGGCGACTGGCAGCTCGCCGCGAAGGACCCGCTGCTCCAGCAGGCCCAGAACGAGGAGCGCGACCGGCAGTACTTCAACCCGGCGGTGCAGCAGGCGAAGACGGACGGGCTGCACGCGCTCGGCCAGTTCGCCTACTACGACGCGATCGTGGTACACGGCCCGGTCGGCTTCGCCACCATCCGCACCACCGCGCTCGCCAAGGCGAAGACCCCGGCCAAGGGCGGCGACGAGACCGCCTACCTGAACGCCTTCCTGGACGCCCGCAAGGCCTACATGCTCAACGGCCACCCGAACCGCAACACGTCCAGGATCGACACCGAGCAGCGGGTCTTCCTCCAGGCCGGCAACCTCGACCTGCGGCCCCCGCTGGTCTGGCAGGTGTACGGCGACACCTACACCATCCTCGCCTGACCCGCCGTCAGGCGGGACCGGCGGGCACCACCAGCCGGTCGATGTCGGGCGCGGCGCCGGCGGGGTTGGCCACGGTGACGGTGTTGGTCCCGGCCGCCAGGGCGAGGCCCACCGTCACCGTGCCGGGCGTGGTGAACGCACCGGTCGGCGCGAACCCGACCTTCGTCACGGGCCCGCCGTTGACGGAGAGTTCGGCGGTCCTGGCACCGGCGGAGCCGTTGGTGTAGACGACCTGCACCTGGTACGTCCCGGCGGTGGCGGCGGTGATGCCGTGGACGGCGAGCGTGCCCGTTCCGGCGGTGACGGTGCCGAGGTACCCGACCCGACTGCCGCCGGAGCAGGCCGCGCAGGCGATCACGGCCGCCCGCCCGGTCAGCGTGCTGGCGGCGGCTTCGGCCTCGTAGCCGGTGCCGGCCGGCGCAGCCGGGGAGTTGACGGCCTGTTGGAGGGCGGCGCCGAGGATCGCGGAGCCGGTCATGTCGATCGCGGGTTCGGAGGTCTGCCAGGAGCGGACGTCGTCGACGTAGCGGCTGCTGTGGCCGGTGAACGCGTTGAACGGGTCGGCGCCGCCGGGCGGGCAGGCCTTCATGCCGGTCTCGTAGCCGCCGAGTCCGCCGCTGAAGATGCCGGAGGAGTTGGGGCCGTTGACGACCGCGCCGAGCGGGATCGCGCCGGTGCCGTCGGTGGAGCCGTTGATGTTGGCGACCTGGTGCTGGATGCAGTGCGGGTAGGTGGTGCCTTCGCCGACCATGAAAGCGGTGCCCCACGGGTTGGCGCCGAACAGCCAGTTGCGCTGCTGGGTGGCGTAGCTGTCGAAGGAGGTGTCGCCGCCGGCCTGCTTGTAGAGCGCCTCGGTGGCGAGCAGGCCGAAGCTGTGCGAGTTCACGTCGAAGTCGGTGTAGGTGCCGCCGGCGTGGAAGAGGTCGGCGGCGGCGTGGTCGGCGCCGACCTTGGTCTGCCGCTTCAGGTCGGCGAGCAGGTCGGCGGTGCTGACGGCCAGTCCGCCGGGGTTGCCGGCGTCGGCGATGGCCCGGATCAGGTCGGCGTGGGCGAGCGCGCTGGTGTCGTACAGGTTGAAGGTGTCGCCCTTGTCGTTCGCCAGGTAGCCCTTCGCCCAGTTGGCGGCGGCGGTCAGGTACGGCGTGGCGTTCTGGCCCAGTTTCTGTGCGGCGAGGGCGAGTTCGGCGCCGCCGAACTCCATGTCGTCGCGCCAGGTGGACTCGGGGTAGTAGTCGTTGGGGGCGGCGGTGGTCAGCGGGTTCGGCGGGGCCGAGGTGTTCGCCAGCGCGTACAGCGAGACGGCGGCCTGGTAGTACGCCCGGGCCTGCGTCGGGTCGGTGGCGGCGTTGACCTGCGCGGCGAGCGCGAACGCGGCGGAGACCCGCCCGGCGAGGTTCGGACTGACCGGCCCGCCGGGGGTGTTGGCCCGGAACACCGGGCGGTGCGCGGCGGCGTAGCGGTGGGCGGTGGAGGTGTCGCCGTCGTCCTTCTCGGGGAGCCGCCACAGGTCGTGGTCGCCGACGAAGCTGCCGCTGGCGTTGCCGGAGCCGATGCCGACCTGGAGGTACAGGGTCTTGCTGGACTGGTCCCACATCCGGTTCAGCCAGGCCGTGCCGAACTGCGCCTCCGCGCCGAGGCTCGCGGGCGCGGCGGCGCCGAGGGCGCGTTGGGCGGCGAGCAGCACCGCGTCGGCGTAGGCGGTGGTGTGGGTGAACTTCAGGTAGTCGCCGGCGTCGAACCAGCCGCCGGAGACGTCGACCGGTCCGCCGGTCTTCGACAGGTCGCTGTTGGTGATGACGTCGGAGCCGCCGCTCTGGAACGACGGGAGGGCGTACACGCTGGCGCGGGCGTCGTTCAGGTGGGCGGGCTTGCGGCCGAGCGGGCCGGGGACGGTGTCGGCGCCGTCGCGCTGGGTCTGGAAGAAGGTGACGCCGTCGGCGACGAACTTTCCGTACAGGGCGGCGGGGTCGGCGACCTTGAAGGTCGGCGAGGTGGCGCTGACGCCGCCGCCGACCACCAGGCGGTAGGTGCCGGGCGCGGTCGGGCCGGTGAGGGTGATCGGGTAGACGGCCGGGTAGGCGCTGTTCCACGAGCCGAGGCTGGCGGTGCCGACGGTGCCGGTGCTGACGGTGGCTCCGGTGGCGTCGACCAGGCTCCAGTTCGCGGCGGTGACCGCGGCGCTGGTCATCAGGTAGGCCTGCTTGGTCTCGCCGGGCAGGTAGCCGGCCTGGTCGACGCGGACCAGGCCGGTGGTGGCGGCCTGCGCGGGCCCGGCGGTGAGCGCGAGCGGGGTGGCGGTGAGGGCGGCGGCGAGCAGCGCGCCGAGGGCGGTTCGTCGGGCCGGTGTCCGGGGCGTGACCATCAGCAGCTCCCAACCGTTAGGAAGTTTTCCTTACCGACCCTGGAAGCTAGGGCGCTGGTCGGACGCGGTCAAGGCCCTGCGGGTGAATTGACGCCGGGTCGGTCGTCGGGCCCGGCGCTGAGGTCGAGGGTGAAGCTGAACCGGTCGCCGCGGTAGAGGGTGCGGACGAGTTCCAGCGGCCGGCCGGCCGCGTCGCGGCTGCGGCGGTGCAGCAGCAGCATCGGGAGTGCGGGCGGGGCGCCGATCAGCAGTGCCTCGCGCGGGGTGGCGAGCACCGTCTCGATGCGCTCCTCGGCTCCGGCGAGTCGGATGCCGTGGCGGCGCAGGTGGGCGTAGAGCGAGCCGGCGGGGTCGAACGCGCGGTCCAGGTCGGGGACCCGGGCGACCGGGAGGTAGCTGGACTCGAGGCCGACGCGCTCCTCGTCGGCGTGCAGGACGCGCTCCAGGTGCCAGAGCGGTTCGCCGGGGGTGATCGCCAGGCGTTCGGCGAGGGCCGGTTCGGCGGCCAGCCGGTCGAGGGCGATCAGGGTGCGTCCGGGGCGCAGGCCCTGCCGGGTGACGCCCTCGGTGTAGCTGGCCAGCGACAGCGGCTGTTCGATCTTGGCTCCGGCCACCACGGTGCCCCGGCCCCGGCGGCGCAGGCGCCCTTCGAGCAGCAGGTCGCGCAGCGCCAGCCGCAGGGTGGCCCGGGCGACCCCGTACCGCTCGGCCAGCGCCGCCTCGGTGGGCAGCCGGCCGCCGGGGCCCAATTCGGCGAGCAGCTCTTCGAGCCGGGCCTTCACCAGGTAGTACTTCGGCACCCGTCCGTGCTCCGGGACGCCGGACCTGGCGGGGGCGAGGGGGGCGCGGTGGGTGTCGGGGTTCACCGCTCCACCCTAGCGACCCGCTCCCCGGCCGCCCGCGCCCGATCACGAAGGGATAACCGGTCTGGACCGAATTTTGACACTTGTTCATACAATCGTGGACTCGGAGCGGGGCCGCGCTCGCCCCGCAGCCCCATCCTCGGTCTGCCGGTGCGACCGCACCGGGCCGCTTTCCGTTGGGAGACCCCGTGCGCAACTCCCGTACCACTCTCGCTCTTTCGATCGCCGTCGCGGCCGCCCTGCTGCCGGTCGGCGCGCCCTCCGCGGCCGCGGTCGGCGGCTCGTACAACGGCCTGCCGAACGGCACCAAGCAGGCGAAGACCCTGGTGATCGGTCTCGACGGCACCCGCTACGACAGGCTGCTGGCCGCCGACGCGCCGAACCTGAAGGCGCTGATGGCGTCCGGGACGACCGCGACGTCCGACCTGTACGCGAACCCGCTGGCGCCGACGCTCTCCGGGCCGGGCTGGTCGACCGTCGCCACCGGGGTGTGGCCGGACAAGCACAAGGTGCTGGACAACGCGTTCACCGGCGCGCGCTTCGACCTGTACCCGGACTTCGCGAGCCGGCTGGAGGCCGCCGACCCGGGCAACTCCACGCTGGTGATCGGCTCGTGGAACCCGATCACCGCGAACGTCTTCAACGGCGCCGTCGACCTGCGCGTCCCGGAGAGCGAGAACGACGCCCGGACCGCCTCGGACGCCGCCGACTTCCTGGCGCACGGCAACCCGGACGCGGTCTTCCTGCACTTCGACGAGGTCGACGAGGCCGGCCACGCCTACGGCGGCGCGAGCAGCCAGTACCTGGCGGCGATCCACGGCGTGGACGGCCTGGTCGGCCAGGTGACGGCCGCGCTCAAGTCCCGTCCGACCTACGCATCGGAGGACTGGCTGGTGGTGCTCACCACCGACCACGGACACACCGACGCGGGCGGCCACGGCGGCAACTCGGCCAACGAGCGGCAGACCTGGATGGTGCTCAACGGCCGCGGCCACCAGGCGGGCGCGCACCGCTACGACGTCAAGCCGGTGGACATCGCGCCGACGGTGCTCAAGCACCAGGGCGCCCCGATCGACCCGGCCTGGGGCCTGGACGGCACCCCCGTCGACGAGATCGCCCCGGACGCGTTCGACGCGCTGCGGCCCGCCCTGCAGTCCCGGGTGGACGAGACCGGCATCGCGGCCGCGGTCAAGGGCTTCACCCGCACCCCGCCGGCCGGCTGGTCGATCGACAACTCCCGGATGCCCTCCGGCGGGGTCACCGAGTGGCGCGGCTGGGCGTTCGCCACGGACGAGTTCTGGACGGCCGCGCAGCTCGGCCAGGGCCGGGAGACCAACGTCCGGGCGCGCAACGTGTTCGCGGTCGCCGACTCCGACGAGTGGGACGACAAGGCGCACGGCGCCGGCCAGTTCGACTCGACGCTGATCAGCCCCGCCTACCCGGTGGCCGGCCTGAGCCGGGGCACGCTGTCCTTCGCCACCGACTACCGGATCGACGGCCCGCAGACCGGCGACGTGTACGTGGTGTTCGACAACGGCGCGCCGCAGCCGGTGAAGTCCTACCGGGCGGACCTGAACACCGTCGAGCACCTGTCCGTCCCGGTGCCGGCCGGCGCGACCACGGCGCGCTTCCAGTTCCGCTACACCGGCACCAACTCGGCCTTCTGGACGGTCGACCAGGTGGCGTTCACCGGCTGATCCCCGGTCGGCCGGCGTCCACCGGCCGGCAGCTCACGCTCGGCCGGGGTTCGCCCGCCGGAGCCCCGCTACCGGGTCTTGACCACCACGCCGACCGCGAACGCGATCTGATCGTCGGTCAGGTCGGCGCGGGCGGTCAGCCGCAGCCGGGGGACGCCGTCGGGGACGGACGGCGGGCGGAAGCAGCCGACCGCGAGTCCCTCGTCGCGGCAGGCGGCGGCCCAGCGCACCGCGTGCTCCGGGTCGTCCGCCCGCACCGACACCACCGCGCCGTCGGGTGCGGTGGTGTCGAGGCCGGACTCGGCGAGGCGGGCGGAGAGTTCGCGGGCCACCCGGAGGGCGTCGGCGGCCCGGCCGGGTTCGGCGCGCAGCAGGCGCAGCGCGCCGAGCGCGGCGCCGACGGCGGCCGGGTTGAGGCCGGTGTCGAAGATGAAGGTGCGGGCGGCGGAGACCAGGTGCCGGATCACCCGTTCGGGGCCGAGCACCACGCCGCCCTGCGCGCCGAGCGACTTGGAGAGGGTGGCGGTGGCGACCACGTCGGGCTGCCCGGCGACGCCGAAGGCGGCCCCGGCGCCGGCGCCGCCGGGGCCGAGCACGCCGAGGCCGTGCGCGTCGTCCAGCACCAGGGCGGCGCCGAACTCGCGGGCGGCGGCGTGGTGTTCGGTGAGGGGTGCGGCGTTGCCGTCGACCGAGAACACCGAGTCGGTGACCACCAGGGCGCGCGGCAGGGTGCGGGCGGCGAGCGCCGCGCGGACGGACCGCGGGTCGCCGTGCGCGGCCCGGGCGACCTGGCCCTTGGCGAGGCGGCAGCCGTCGATCAGCGAGGCGTGGTTGTGGGCGTCGGAGACGATCAGGGTGTCCGGGCCGGCGAGGGCGGTGAGCACGGCCAGGTTGGCGGTGTAGCCGGAGGAGAACACCAGGGCCGCTTCGTAGCCGCAGAACTCGGCGAGTTCCCGCTCCAGCGCGGTGTGCCCCTCGGTGGTGCCGGTGACCAGCCGGGAGCCGGTGGAGCCGCCGCCCCAGCGCAGCGCGGCCTCGGCGGCGGCGGCGGTGACCGCCGGGTGCCGGGTGAGGCCCAGGTAGTCGTTGGACGCCAGGTCGAGCAGGTCGTCGTCGGCGGTGCGGCTGCGCAGCCGCCTGGTCAGCCCGGCGGCCTCCCGACGGGCCGCTTCCGCGTCCACCCAGTCGAACACCGTCTCCGGGCGCGCGGCCCGCGTGGCCGTCCCGACCTGCGTGTCTTCCATGCCCGGCACTCTGTCACCCCGTCCGGCCCGGGGGCAACGGCCGCCGGCGCGATGTGCGCCTTCGCACACACCGCCTGCCGCGACCGTCGCCCTCCGGCTCACTGACGGGAGGTCAGTTGCGGTAGCGGTACATGATCCGGCCCCTGGTCAGGTCGTACGGGCTGAGCTCGACCAGGACGCGGTCGAACGGGAGGATCTTGATGTAGTTCTTGCGGATCTTCCCACTGATGTGGGCGAGCACCTGGTGACCGTTCTGCAGTTCCACCTTGAAGGTGGCGTTGCGCAGGCACTCCTGGACGGTGCCCTCGATTTCCAGGCCTTTGGAGACGCGTGGCAAGGGTTCTCGTTTCTCGAGTCGGTGAAGCGGAGACGTGCGGGTGGTCCGGGGGTTCCGGTGGTCAGTGCGGGCGGCGCACCAGTTCGGCGAGGCAGCCGGTCCGGCGGGCGCCGAAGCGCTCGAACAGGGCGGTGGCGGCGGTGTTGGCCCGGTCGATCTCCGCGCGGGCGGCGGCGATGCCGGCCCGGCCGAGGGTGTCGAGCGCGTGCCCGAGCAGGGCCTGCCCGGCGCCGCGGCGCCGGTGCTCCTCACGCACCGCGAGCAGTCCGATCCGGGCCGCGCCCCTCCGAGACACTACCCTGGCCAGGCCGGCGTAGCGACCGTCCACCACGGCGACCGCGTACAGCGACGGGTCGACCAGGGTGTCGCCGGGCGGGCAGGGCCGGAGTTCGGCGGGCATGGTGTGCCAGCCGACGGCGGCCTCGACCTGGGCCCGGATCTCGCGGTCGAGGGCGCGCAGTTGCGGCTCGTCGGCCGTGCCGGCGGGCAGGATCGTCACGCCCTCGGCCGGCCGGGTCGTCTCCGTACGGGTGGGCACGAGGTACTGCCCCTCGCGCCGCGAGACCGTGAACCCGGCCCGTTCCCAACGGGCCGTCAGGTCGTGGTCCTCCTCGCCGACCAGGGTGTGCAGCACGTCGCCCGGCCGGGCGGCCAGCACCGCGGCGGCGAGCGGGTCGAACGCGTCGTCCCGCCAGACGTCGATGGAGAGGAAGAGGCGGCCGTCGGGCCGGTGCGAGAGGTCGCCGTGGCCGACGATCCGCTCGTCCGCCACCGCCTGCCACCGGGTCTCGTCGGCCCGGGTGATCGTCACAGTGTTCATGGCTGTCGCCTTTCGGAAGTGCCTGCGTAACGAGGCGCTCCCGACAGCGGCTCGATCAGCCGCACACCGTGAGGAGAAGGGGGAGCACCCACCTTGGTCCAGCTCTCATGGGTGTTCACCTCCTCGCGTCCTGTCACGGTGATCCGTACGTTAGCAAGCTCCGCCGACGGCTCCAACCGATTTAATCCGCCTCGCTTCCCGGCCGTCCTCAGGCCCGCGTGTAGCCGAGGAACATGACGCCGCCGGGCAGCACCGTGTGCTCGGTCAGCCGGAAGGCGCGCGGGTCCGCTCCGGCCCTCCCGGCGAACAGCGGGATGCCGCTGCCGATGACGACCGGGTTGACCTTCAGGACGAGTTCGTCGATCTCCGGGTAGAGGGCGCCGGCGAGTTCGCCGCCGCCGACCAGCCAGATGCCGCCGCCCTGCTGGGCCTTGAGCTCCCGGACCTTCTCCACCGGGTCGGTGGCGACCACCTCGACGGCCGCGTCGGGGCGTGCGGTGAGGGTCCGGGAGAAGACGTAGTGCCGCAGGTGCGGGTAGGCGTCGGCGAGGCCGGCGTCCAGCCCGAGCTGGTAGGAGCGGCGGCCCTCCAGCACGGTGTCGAAGCGGGTGCCGGGCGCGGTCACCCCCAGCAGTTCCCGGGCCGGGCCCGGCAGCGTCTCCGGGTAGTGCGTGACGACGTGTTCGAGGTAGTCGGGGGTGACGTCGAAGAAGCCGCCGGCCGGGCCGCTCGGGTCGCCGCCCTCCGGGCCGGCGATGAAGCCGTCGAGCGTGGTGGCGACGTAGTAGGTCAGGGTGCGCACGGTCGATCAGCCCTCGATGCAGTAGTGGTGGAGGCGCTCGTCGGAGGAGGTCCGGCGCAGGCCGGCCTTCTCCAGCACGCGCTGGGAGCCCAGGTTGTCGTGGTCGGTGTCGGCGATCGCCCGCCGCACCCGGCCGTCGGCGAAGCCGTGGTGCAGCAGCGCGGTCAGCGCCTCGGTGGCGTAGCCGCGCCCCTCGGTCTCCGGGGCGACCCCGTAGCCGAGGCCGACCGTGCCCGTTTCGTCGGGCGGGCCGAAGAAGCCGATGCCGCCGATCACCAGGTCGCTGCTCAGCAGCACGATCTGCAGCGGCCCGAACAGCGGTTCGCCGGCGGGCAGTCCGAGGAACATCCGGGCGACGTCCTGGTCGTCGGCCCTCGGGAAGCCCGCGCTCCAGTGCTCCTGCCGGTCGGTGCCGGCCGCGACGAGCTCCGCCTCCTCCCGGGTGTAGGGGCGCAGCCGCAGCCGCGCCGTCTCGATGCCGAACGGTGTCGTCCCGCTCATCCTGTCTCCGTGCTCCTCGTGTCGGCCGCCGATCGGCCCGAACAGGAACGACCGTACGGGTGCGGGAAGCGTCCGCGAATCGGTCACCATGACCCAACGCGACGTCCGGTGCCGTACGGCGGCTGGCTAGACTCCCCGGATGCTCTACGGTCGGGATGCGGAATCGGGCCAGCTCAGAGGCCTACTGACGGCGGCGGCGGACGGCGCCAGCGGCGCCCTGGTGGTGCACGGCGAGGCGGGGATCGGAAAGACCGCGCTGCTCGACGAGTTGGCGGCCGGCGCGGCCCCGGCCCGGGTGCTGCGGACCACCGGCATCGAGGCGGAGAGCGACCTGCCGTTCGCCGCCCTGCACCAGTTGCTGCGTCCGGCGCTCGACCGGCTCGGCCGGCTGCCCGCTCCGCAGGCCGACGCCCTGCGGACGGCGTTCGGCCTGGCCGCGCCCACCGGCCAGGACCGGTTCCTGACCGGTCTGGCGGTGCTGACCCTGCTGTCGGAGTACGCGGGCGAGGACCCGGTGCTCTGCCTCGTCGACGACGCGCAGTGGCTGGACCGGGCGTCGTTGGACGCCCTGGCGTTCGCCGCCCGGCGGCTGGACGCCGAGGGCGTGGTGATGCTCTTCGCGATGCGCGAGCCGCAGCCGCTCGGCCTGCCCGAGCTGCGGCTCGACGCCCTGGACCGGCCGGCCGCGGCCGCGCTGCTCGCCGAACACCTCGGCGGGCGGCTCTCCCCGCACGTCCGCGAGCGGGTCGCCGCCGAGGCCCGCGGCAATCCGCTGGCGCTGATCGAGCTGCCCCGGTCGCTGACCGACGATCAGCGCACCGGCCTGCTCGGCCCGTTGCCGACCACGCCCGCCGACCCCACGCCCTCCGCCCGGGTGCGGGCCGCGTTCGGCGCCCGGATCGACCGGCTGCCCGCGGACACCCGCTCCGCGCTGCTCGTCGCCGCCGCCGACGACACCGGTGAGCTGGCCGTCGTCCTGGCCGCGGCCGGAGCCTCGCCGGCCGCGCTCGAAGCCGCCGAGACCGCCGACCTGATACGCCTGGACGGCGCCTCCCTGACGTTCCGTCACCCGCTGGTGCGCGCGGCCGCGTACCGCAGCGCCCCGCTGGCCCGCCGGATCGCCGCCCACCGGGCGCTCGCGGACACCCTGGCGGGCGCGGAGCACGTCGACCGGCGCGCCTGGCACCGGGCGGCCGCGGCCACCGGCCCCGACGAGGCGGTCGCCCGGGAGCTCGACCTGGCCGCCGAACGCGCCGGCGGCCGGCACGGCATGGCGAGCGCCTCGGCCGCCTACGAGCGCGCGGCGCAGCTCAGCCCGGACCCGGCGGACCAGCTGCGCCGCCTGGTCACCGCCGCCCAGGCCGCCGCCGACGCGGGCCAGTTCCAGCGGGTCGCCGCGCTGCTGCGCCGGGCCGACTCCTCCGGCGCGGCCGGGGGCGGCGCCGCGAGCGCCGAACTGGCGCGGGTGCGGGCCGCGTTGGAGCTCAACGCGGGCTCCGCGGCGCGCGCCGTGGAGGTCCTCCTCGCGGTGGACGGGGCCGGCGGGGCCCTCCTCACCGAGGCGTTCCACGCCGCCCAGTCCGCGGGCGACCCGGACCTGCTCGCGCGGGTCGGCGGCCGGGTGCGCGCCTCCCCGTCCGCGTCCGGCACGCTGTCCGCCCTGGCCGGCCTCTACGGCGGGGAGCCCGTCCGGGCGGGTGTGTTCGACGGGGCGGCGCGCGACGTCGACGTGCTGTTCAGCGAACGGTTCCTGGCCGCGCACGCCGCGCACGCGCTGGCCGACCACGAGGCCGCCCTGGACCTCGCCGGCCTGCTGCTCGACCACTGCCGCTCGCACGGCCTGCTCGGCTGGCAGGCCACCTGCCTGCACCTGCTCGCCGAGGCGCAGTTCGCGCTGGGCGCGCTCGAACCGGCGTCCCGCACGGCCGCGGAGGGCCTGCGGATCGCCGAGTACGCGGGCCTGGACCACCGGGCCTGCTACCTGCGGGCGACCCTCGCCGCCTGCACGGCCGTCGAGGGCGACGGGGCGCGCTCCCGCGAACTCGCGCACGCCGCGCTCGACCACGCCGTGGCGCACGACCTCGGCTGCGCCGCCGCGCACGCCCACCGGGCGCTCGCGCTGGCCCACTTGGGCGCCGGCGACGCGGCGCCGGCCGTCGCGCAGCTCGACCGGGCCGACCGGTACCCGGCCGGGCCGCCCGTGCTGCTCGCCTTCGTTCTGCCGGACCTGGTCGAGGCGGCGGCCCGCACCGGCTCGTCCCGGCCCGACGCCACCGGGCGCGTGGTCCGCTGGGCCGAGGGGTCCGGTCGGCCGGCGGCGCTCGCGCTGGCGGCCCGCTGCCGCGCGCTGGACGCCGGGGACGGCCGGGCCGAGGAGCTCTTCGCCGCGGCCGTCGCCCACGGCGAACGTGCGGGCGCCAGCCTGGAACTCGCCCGCACCCGCCTGCTGTACGGCGAGTGGCTGCGCCGCCGCCGTCGCCGGTCCGACGCGCGGCGGGTGCTGCGGGAGGCCCTGGAGTCGTTCGAGAAGTCGGGCGCTCAGCCGTGGGCGGAGCGGGCCCGGGCCGAACTCCGGGGCACCGGCGAGGTGATCGACGCGACCAGCAGCACCGGCACTCCGCTGGGCCGGCTCACTCCGCAGGAGCGCGAGGTGGTCCGGCTCGCCGCGGCGGGCCACAGCAACCGGGAGATCGCGGCCCAGCTCTTCCTCAGCCCGCGGACGGTCGGTCACCATCTCTACCGTGCCTTCCCCAAGCTCGGGGTGGCGTCCCGCGACCAGCTCCAGGGCGTCCTCGCGCCCTGACCCGGGCCGGCGCTGTCACAGCCGGGTGGGAGGCTTGGCGGACCTGCGGAGCGGGGAAGGTCCGTGGCGAGTGGGAGGGGGCTGCCGATGAGGCACGACGTACGGGCGTGGGCGAAGTGGTTGGCCGTGTGGTGGCTGTGGATGCCGCTGCTGGCCGCGCTGATCTGGGTGGTCAAGCACGCGGTGTTCGGCGGGTTCGGCCAGCAGGACCAGAGCTACCGGCTGCTGCTGGAGCGGACGTTCTTCCCGCACGGCGGGCCGGTGGACGCCGCACCGCTGTTCTGGTTCTGGCTGGCGGTGGGGCTGTGCGGCACCGTCGGTGCGGTGGTGTACGGCATGGACGAGCCGGGGCTGGAGTTCAACGGCCCGTGGGCCCGGGTCACCGTCGCGGTGCTGCTGCTGGCGGTGGCCGGTTCGCTGGTGCGGGCCGGCACGGGCGTCTGGGACGACGACAAGGACGCGGGGCGGTTCTACGCGGCGGCGACGGTCCTCGACGTGCCGTCGGGCGGCGCGGGCACGCCGCGTTCGGTGCTACCGGTGACGGAGCACACCCGCCCGGGCGACGGCGGCCGGTGCGACCTGGTGGGCACGGCGGACGTGCCGGCCTGCGTGAAGAACGCGCCCATGCCGGACTTCGACTTCGAGGCGCGCACCGCCTCGTACGCGGCGGCGACCAAGGCGCTCACCGACAGCGCCGGCCTCTCCTCCGGCGTCCACCTGATGGGCCACAGCCTGCACTACCTGCCGGACGCGAAGGACACGCAGGGCACGCAGAGCGCGAAGGACGCGCAGGCGGCGCAGGCCGCGCGGGGCGGCGTGTGGACGGCGGTGCTGGACGGCTCGGGCGAGCAGCCGATGGAGGGCGTCGCGGTCTGGGACGGCCGGTCCAACTCGGTGGTCAGCTGCGCGTTCCGCGGCGACCACGCGTTCGGCCGGGCGTTCGGCGGGACGGGCGCGGTCAGCCTGCGCAACCTGCTGGCCGAGCGGTTCCCCGACCTGGTCTACAGCGAGCAGGACATCTGGGGCTACTGCGACGGCCCGGACCCGCGCACCGCCGAACCGGTGGTGGTGATCTCGGTGGCCCGGCAGACCGCGTTCAAGCAGCGCACGGTGGTGGCCCCGGCCGGGGTGCTGGTGCTGCGCGGCTCGAAGGACGGGCGGCCGGACATGACGTACCGTCCGCAGGTCGCGCCGGGCGAGCTGCCGGGCGCGGTGTACCCGGCCTCGGTGGTGCGGTCGCAGATCCGCGAGGTGCAGTGGCTGGGCGGCCGCGGCGCGAAGGACGACCGGGGCTTCGGCTTCTCGCACACCTCGGCGGCCACCAACGCCACCAACCCCGGCGAGTTCCTGCTCCGTTCGAAGGCGGACGGGCACCTGTACTACGTGACGCCGCTGGTGCCCCGGGAGAGCTCCTCCCAACTGGTGGTGGCGTTCGCCGTCCTCCAGGCCGACCGGGTCGGCGACGGCCTCAACGACCTGCACGTGTACGTGCGCGCCGACGACGCCCCGCCGGTCAACCTGGACGTGCTGGCCAGCCGGATGGTCTCGTACATGGCCCAGCAGACCTCGATCACCATCAGCGCCGGGCCTGGCGGCGCGCTCCAGGAGCTCATCCCGTTCGGCCGGGACATGTGGCGCGGCTTCGTCGACTTCAACGGCCAGACCCAGGACTACATCGACCTGTCCGGCGACGCGACGGTCACCCCCAACCTGGTGTCGCTCACCGGCCCCATCACCCCTCCCGGCGGCCAGCCCCAACCCGCACAGCCCCAGCCCCAGCCCTCCGGCCAACCCGCGGCCGGCTGCGGCGGCGACCCCAACCAGCTGACGACCTCCCAACTCGCCTCGTGTGTCGCCGAGTTGTCGAAGGCCCTGCAGGGTCGCGTGCACGACTGAGCCCGCGTCCGCCGGATCACCGTGCCGCCGCCGACGGCGGCAGGGCTCGCCGGCGGGGGCCCCGTCGCAGCGGGCGATGGGGCCGCTCGGCGGCTCAGGTCCCCTCCCTGCCGCCGGCGAGGCGGCGCCGCCACCAGCGGTCGGGCCGCCACTGCCGTCCGTCGGCGAAGGGATCCGGCAGGGTGCGTCGGGCGTAGGCGGCGTCCAGCACCGCCACCCGGCGCCCCAGCTCCTCTCGGGCGCGGGCAGGCAACTGCCGCAGAACGTCGTCGAGAACGTCCCGGGCATGCCGCACGTCGTCGAAGGAACACCCACGGCAGGAGCACTCCGCGCCCTGCGGATACCGGGGGCGGCGTCCCGACGGCAGCGAGAACGCCCGGTACCGGCGCAACGCCCGAACCGTCGCGCCGGGGTACACGTAGTAGTCGGCCGAGCCTCTCTCGACCCGGTGTACCGCCATGCTGGTACGGGTCGAGAGCCACGGGATGCGGCCCGGCGGCGGGTCACCCCAGGCGCGCGGGGCATGTCGGTGACAGGCACGGAGCCTGCCGGGCCGCCTACGCGGCACGGGCCTTTCGGTCTGCGGTCATGCGGATCATGATGCCACCGTCCCGGAGCGGCCGGACAACCCCCGGGGCGGTTCGCCCGGATTCCGCGGCCCGTCCGCCCGGCCGGAGGTCCGGCGGCCGCGGCGGGTACGGTGGCGTCTTCGAGGGGGTGCGGCATGGGGGTTCCGAGCATCGAGCAGTTGCGGGCCCGGCAGGGGCGCCTGCGGGATGTCGCGCCGGGACTGACGGAGCGTGAACTGGACGCGGTGGAGCACCGGTTCGGATTCCGGTTCGCGGTCGATCACCGGATGTTCCTGGCGGCGGGCCTGCCGACCGGGCCGAGCTGGCCGGACTGGCGGCACGGCGATCCGGAGCGGCTGCGCGAGCGGCTGGCCCGGCCGGTCGAGGGCACCCTGTTCGACGTCCGCCACAACGGGTTCTGGTACCCGCGCCGGGGCCCGCGGCCGCAGGACGCGGCGGAGCGGGTGCGGACCGCCCGGGCCGCGCTGGCGTCCGTGCCGCGCCTGGTGCCGCTGTACGGCCACCGCTACCTGCCGCCGGCCCCGTTCGGGCCCGGGCACCCCGTGCTGTCGGTGCATCAGACCGACGTCATCGAGTACGGGCACGACCTGGCGGACTGGCTGGACGTCGAGTTCACCGGCGGCACGCGCCGACCCGACGGACGCTCCGTCCCCACCGTCCCGTTCTGGTCGTACGTCCTGGCGGCCGGCCCCGAGGGCGCGTTCACCACCCCGCACGACGCGACGGCGGCGACCGCCGCCGAGGCGGTGGAGTACCTGCGGATGCTGGCGCTGGAACGCCTGGTGGGCCGTCAGGTGGACGACGGGCAGCTGGTCGAGGCCGGTCTGGTGGCGGATGCGCTCGGCGTGGTCGCACCCTCGCTGCCGCGACTGGCGCGCCTTGCGGAGGACGGTCGCGGGCAGGCGGCGGCCCTGTTCGAACAGGTGCTGGCCGAGCTGGACCTGTCCGCGTCCCTGCCCGCCGACGACTCCGACCTGCCGTTCGAGCGGGCCCACTGGGAGCTGGTCCGCTGGTGGCTGCGGCTGATCGTGGACGGCGGGCTGCGCGCCTCGACCGGCGCCGGTGTGGTCGCCCACGGCGGCTGGGTGCCGCTGGGCCGCCCGGAGTCGCTGCGCCCGCTGGTCGATCTGAGCCCCGATCACCTCCCGCCGGACGCGGCGAGCCGCACCGGCCTCGCCCGGGCGGTCGTCGCCGAGGCGCGACGCCTGCTGGCCGGGCCGTGGCCGCCCGCGGCAGCAGCCGGTCCGGCGTCCTGACCGGTGCCGCCGGTCGTCGCTCCTCGCCGCGTCACTGGCGTGCCCGTGAATCCGGACGGGGGAATCTTCGTTTACGTCGAACCTCTTGACCGGCCGCCCGAATGCCGCTTGGCTGACGCCCGCCCGTCGTCCTGACGGGCGATCAACTCACTGACACGGGGGTCAAGTTGAACACGTCTCGCCTGCCCGCGTTCCGGGCGGCCGCCGTTGCCGCGGCCGCGCTCGCGGTGTCCTGCACGCTCACCGCCGCCGCCCCGGCGGCCGAGTCGGGGGCGGCCCGGCTCACGCCGTTCACCCTCACCAGTCCGGACTTCCGGGACGGGGGCAAGCTGCCGTCGTGGACCGAGTTCGGCGGCCCGGGCTCGGAGGACGCGCCGTGCCACGGCAAGAACCTCGCCCCGCAGCTGAACTGGCGCAATGCGCCCAAGGGCACGGCCGGTTACGCCCTGCTGGTGAACGACCCGGACGCCCCGCGGGCCGGCGGCTGGCACCACTGGGTGCTCTACGACATCCCCGGCTCCGCCAGTCGGATCGACGGCCACGGCACCCTCCAGTTCACCCAGGGCGCCAACAGCTTCGGCCCGCCGGTGGTCGGCTGGGGCGGCCCGTGCCCGCCCGCCACCGGCCAGCCGCACCACTACGTGTTCACGCTCTACGCGCTCTCCACCCCGACCCTCCCGAACGCGGGGATGACCTACGAGGAGGTCACCACCGCCATCACGCCGTACGTCCTCGGGGCCACCACCATCGTGGGCACCTTCCGCCTGCCCGCCTGACGCCGCGTCGGCGCGCCGGGGCCGTCCCCGGCGCGCCGTCCCGGACGCCGCGGGGCACGCCCGTAGCATGGGCGGTGTTCCGCTGCCGTCCCGCCGCCGGAGGTGCCGCCGTGACCAGCGCGCGGGAGCTGTACCGGCGGACGGTCGCCGAACTGGCCCCGGCCGCCGCCGAGAACCGCCTGGTCGAACTGGTGGAGGCCGGCGAGGCGCCGCGCGAGGCGCTGCGGCGGATCGCCGGCGAGGAGCACCGGATCATCCGCAGCGACCGCCGCTCCTTCGCCCTGCTCGCCGCCCGGTTCGCGGACCGCGGCCGGGCCGCCCCGTTCTTCCTGGGGCTCGCGGCGGGCGAGGGCGAGGCGCTCGGCCTCCTCACGCCGTTCGCGACCGCCGTCGGCCTCTCCCCCGCCGACCTCGACACCTACCGCTCCCGCCCGGCCGCCCAGACCTATCCGCACTACCTGGCGTGGCTGTCCCAGTCCGGCGCGCTCGCCGACACCGTCCTCGCGCTGCTCGCCAACTTCGGCTTCTGGGGCGGCTACTGCGCCCGCCTCGCCGCCGCGCTCCCCCGTCACTACGGCCTCTCCGCCGAGGCCACCGCCTTCTTCGCGTTCTTCGCCGCCCTCCCGCCCGGCTTCGAGTCCGACGCCCTCGCCCTGCTCCAGTCCGCCCTGGACGACGGGGAGTCCGCCGAGCAGGCCCGTCACGCGGCCCGCCTGATGCAGGCGTACGAGGCCGCGTTCTGGGCGGCGGTGCTCTGAGGCCCGGTGCGCCGTCAGTCCTCCGCGCGCTGTCGGCCCTCCGCCGCGGCGCCCTGCTCGTAGGCGGTCATGGTGCGGACGAACAGCGCGCGTTCGGCGGGGCTGAGCGGCGCGAACGCGGCGTGCCAGGCGGCGGCGCCGTTGGCGAGCCAGCTCTCGATGGCGGTGCGGGTCGCGGGGTCGGCGGTGAGCGAGACGATGGTGCGGCGGCGGTCGGCGGGGTCGGGGCGGCGTTCCAGCACGCCCTGCCGGGTGAGGTCGCCGACCATCAGGCTGGCCGTGGTGTGGGCGACTTCGAGCCGGGCGGCCAGCGTGCCGACCGGCATCGGGCCGTCGTAGACCAGGTAGGACAGCAGGGTCAGGTGGCGGGGCGCGAGGTGGAAGCCGGCCAGCGCGTCGGGGACGGCGGTGCGCTTGACCCGGGCGGCCACTCTCGGCATCAGCAGCAGCATGGCGCGGACGGCGTCCGGCGCGGTGAGGCCGTCGTCCGGTTCCGGCTCCGGCCGGGGGCGGGACGTCCGGGCCATCCGGCCTCCTGGTGCGGTCCGTCGGGGTACGCGGGCATGGGAGGCCCACGGTACCGGACGGCCGTCAGCGCGGCGGGTGCGGGGCGGACGGCGGCAGCAGGTGCGTCTCCTCGTAGGCGAAGTGCGCCTCCAGGCCCTCGGTCAGCCGGTCGAGTTCGGCGCGCAGCTCGCCGGGGTCGGCGCCGGGCGCGGACAGCCGGGCCTCGAAGCGGTCGAGTGCCTCGGCGACGGTGCGGTGTTCGGCGCGCAGCCGGGCGAGGGCCGGGATCAGCTGCGGGTACTGCCGCTCGAAGGCGGTGAAGGCGCCCTCCTCGCGGGTGTGGTGCATGCCGAGGCCGTAGCAGAACTGAAGGCAGTGGTCCCGCAGTTGGGCGGCGAGGTCGGGTTCGGGGGCGGGTCCGGCGTGGTCCAGGCGGGTGCGCAGGTCGGCCAGCTGGCGGCGCAGGTCCTCGTGGTGGAGCCGGAGTTGGCCGACCACGCGGGCGGCGAGCGCGGGATCGACGGACAGGTCGAGCGGGTGCAGGGCGAGGACCGGGATGGTGCGGTCGGTCTGCTCCGCGTAGGCGGCGAAGGCGGGGAGGCGGCGGGCCTGTTCGGCGTACTCGCGGTCGCGTTCGGCCGCGTCGAGTTCGACGGGGCGGACCGAGAGGGTGGTCAGTCCGCCCTCGCCGTCGGGGAGTTCGACGGTGCCGCCGCCGGCGGCGAGCAGGTTGCGGTACCACTGCGGGTGTTCGGCGGAGCCGCCGTTGGAGCCGAACACCAGGTAGCGGCTGCCGTCGCGGCGGTAGGCGAGCGGCGTGGTGCGGGGCCGGCCGGTGCGCCGGCCGGCGGTGGTGAGCAGCAGGAGGTCGGGGAACCCTGCGACCCGTCCCCCGCCGGCCCGGAATTCCCTGACGACCCGCTGGTTGAAGTCCTCGGCCATGGTCGAACGCCCTCCCCGCCCTCGATTGCATTTGCAAGCAAAGACAATCTAGGCAGCCCGGCCGCCGCCGGTCAACACCTTCCTGACGTGCCGTCAGCGCCCGGGGCGGGTGCCGGGGTCAGTGGTCGTAGACCGTCACGGGTATGCCGCGCGCGCTCAGCCGTGCGGTCACCAGCGGCTCGATGCGCTCCCAGCGGCCGCCGGCGAGTCCGCAGCCGATCCGCGGCATGTGGACGGAGGCGCCGAGCCGGCGGGCGTGGCCGCCGAGGGCGGCGAGGGCGGTGTCGACGGCCTCGTAGCGGATCGGGACGCCGGTGGAGCGGCCGGTCCTGATGCCGCGCTGGCCGACCATGTTGGCCACCCACAGGTACGGCTCGACCTGGACGAGTTGCACCGCGCCGAGCCCGAAGTCGTTGCCGGCCCGCTCCCGGTGCCAGCGCCGGTAGGCGGCCTCGGGTTCGGGCCAGCGGCGGGACAGGGCGAGGACGAAGCCCTTGCCCCAGCCGCCGAGGTCGTTGCAGACGTGCGCGACGATCCGCACGCCCTTGCCCTGCGGCGCGGTGGCGTCCCCGCGCAGGTAGGTGATCGGCTGTTCCATCCGGTCATGCTGCCATCCGCCCCTGACAGCGCCCGCCGACCTCCCCGCCGGAACGGTCCGTCGGCCGGGCCGTCCGCCGCACCGGTCCGTCAGCCGGCGCGGCCGGTGCCGCGGTAAGTGCGCGGCACCTCGTCCTCGGTCCCGGGCTCGACGGTCACGAACTGGCCCATCATGCCGCCGTCCTCGTGCCGCAGCACGTGGCAGTGGTACATGTACGGCTCGACCGGGTCGCTGTACGGGCCGAACTGGACGGCCAGCCGGACCGTGCTGTTGGCGGGCACGAAGACGGTGTCCTTGTGGCCGCCGGCGTACCCGGGGGCCGGTCGGCCGTCGTCGTCCAGGAGTTGGAAGGCGACCTCGTGGATGTGGAAGTTGTGCGAGAGGCCGCCGCCGTTGCGGATCTCCCAGATCTCGACGGCGTCGACGGGGACGACCTCGTCGATCCGGTCCATGTCCATCGGTCGGCCGTTGATGGTGTTGTCCCGCCCGTTGAGCAGGAACTGACGGACCGTCGCCCCGTCCGGCGGGACGATCGCGGGCGGCCCGCCGAGGGTCGCGGGCAGGGCCGGCGCGGTGCGGAGCCGGGCGGCGGCGGTGAACCGGAGCAGGTCGAAGTCGCCCCGGGCGAGGTCCAGTCCGTTGTCGACGGTGCGCAGCACGGCGCTGTCGAGCGGATCGAAGTCGACCAGGACCTCGGCGCGTTCGCCGGGGCTGAGGGTGAGCGTGTCGGTCTCGACGGGGGCGGGCAGCAGTCCGCCGTCGGTGCCGATCACCCGGAGCGGGCGGCCGTCGGCGAACGCCAGGTTGTACACCCGGGCGTTGGCGGCGTTGAGCAGGCGCAGCCGGACGCGGCCGGTGGTGACGTCGAAGCGTGCGTCGGTGGTGCCGTTGACCAGCATGCGGTCGCCGAGGATGCCGTAGGGTCCGGCGAGCGGGTCGCCGTCGAGGGCGCCGTCGGCGGTGAGGGTCTTGTCCTGGAGGATCAGCGGGATGTCGTCGACGCCGTAGGTGCTGGGGAGCCGGCCGGCCTGCGGGTCCTGGTCGTCGTCGATGATGAACAGGCCGGCCAGGCCTCGGTAGACGTGCTGGGCGGTCTCGCCGTGCGGGTGGGGGTGGTACCAGGTGGTGGCGGCGGGCTGGTCGATGGTCCAGCCGGGCGTCCAGCTGGCGCCGGGTTCGATCAGCTGGTGCGGTCCGCCGTCCATCGCGGCGGGCAGCCGGGTGCCGTGCCAGTGGACGGTGGTGGCCTCGGGGAGGCGGTTGTGGACGGTCATCGCGATCCGGTCGCCGCGGCTCGCGCGCAGGGTGGGGCCGAGGTAGGGGCCGTTGAAGCCCCAGGTGGTGGTGGGGCGCCCGGGCTTCAGGGCGAACTGTCCGGCGGCCATGGCGAGTTCGAAGGTGCGGACGCCGTCGGCGTCGGCTTCGGGGTGCAGCAGCGGCGGGATCCGCAGCGGGGTGGACGGGTCGCGCGGCGGGGGCGCGGGGCGGCCCGGTGCGGTGCCGGTGTTGGTTCCGCAGCCGGTGAGCGGGCCGGTGGCGCCGGTCAGGGCGGCGAGGGCGAGGAAGGTTCGGCGGTTCACGCGGTCAGCTCCGGGATCACTCGCGCCCCGTAGGCGTCGATGGTGGATTCGCGGGCGTCGTGCATCGCGTACAGCGCGAACTGGTCGACGCCCAGCTCGCGCAGGGTGCGGAGCTTGGCGAGGTGGGCCTCGGCGGGGCCGAGCAGGCAGAAGCGGTCGACGATGCCGTCGGGCACGAAGTCGGCGGAGGGGTTGCCGGCGCGGCCGTGGTGGCTGTAGTCGTAGCCGTGCCGGTCCTTGATGTAGGCGGTGAGTTCGTCGGGGACCAGGGCGGAGTGCTCGCCGTACCTGGCGACCAGGTCGGCGACGTGGTTGCCGACCATGCCGCCGAACCAGCGGCACTGCTCGCGGGCGTGGTCCAGGTCGTCGCCGACGTAGGCGGGGGCGGCGACGCAGACGGTGATGGCGTCGGGGTCGCGGCCGGCCTCCTCGGCGGCGCGGCGGACGGCCTTGACCATCCGTTCGGTGAGGTAGGGGTCGGCGAGTTGGAGGATGAAGCCGTCGGCCTTGCGTCCGGCCAGGGCGAGCGCCTTGGGGCCGTAGGCGGCCATCCAGACCGGCAGCCGGCCGTCGGTGATCCACGGGATCCGGATCGGGGTGCCGTCGACGACGGCTTCGCGGCCCTCGGCGAGGTCGCGGATGGCGTCGATGGCGTCGCCGAGCCGGGCCAGCGTGTTGGGCGGGCGGCCGGCCACCCGCATCGCGGAGTCGCCGCGGCCGATGCCGCAGACGGTGCGGTTGCCGAACATGTCGTTGAGGGTGGCGAAGGTGGAGGCGGTGACCTCCCAGGTGCGGGTGCCCGGGTTGGTGACCATGGTGCCGACGTGCATCCGCTCGGTGTGTTCGAGGATCTGACTGTGGATCACGAACGGTTCCTGCCAGAGCACGGCGGAGTCGAAGGTCCAGCCGTAGCGGAAGCCGTTGCGTTCGGCGCGGCGCATCAGGTCGACGACCTTCCCGGCCGGCGGGTCGGTCTGCAGGACGAGTCCGAAGTCCACTGCGGGGGTTCCCCTTTCAGAGGTACTGGCAGGTGGAGCGGGGCAGGAACGCGCCGTGCCCGGGGCGGCCGAGGTAGTGGCCGCGGTCGAGGACGACCTCGCCGCGCGACAGCACGGTCTCGACCCGGCCGGTGACGGTGCGGCCCTCGTACGCCGAGTAGTCGACGTTCATGTGGTGGGTGGCGGCGGAGAGGGTGTGGGTGGCGTGCGGGTCGTAGATCACCACGTCGGCGTCGGCGCCGGGCGCGAGGGTGCCCTTGCGCGGGTACAGGCCGAACATCCGGGCGGGTGCGGCGCAGGCGATGTCGATCCACCGGCGTCGGGTCAGGTGGCCGTCGACCACGGCCTGGTGCAGCAGGTCCATCCGGTTCTCCACGCCGGGCAGGCCGTTGGGGATCTTCGAGAAGTCGCCGCGGCCGAGTTCCTTCTGCCCCTTGAAGCAGAACGGGCAGTGGTCGGTGGAGACCACCTGGAGGTCGTCGGTGCGCAGCCCGCGCCAGAGCGCGGCCTGGTGCTCCTCGGGCCGCAGCGGGGTGGAGCACACGTACTTGGCGCCCTCGAAGCCGGGTTCGGCGAGGTTGTCGGTGGACAGGTACAGGTACTGCGGGCAGGTCTCGCCGAACACCGGCAGTCCGAGGTCGCGGGCGGCGGCGAGTTCGGCGAGCGCCTCGCGGGCGGAGACGTGCACCACGTACAGCGGCGAGCCGGCCACCCGGGCGAGCTGGATCGCCCGGTGGGTGGCCTCGGCCTCCAGCAGCGCCTTGCGCACCTCGCCGTGGTAGCGGGGGTCGGTCCGGCCGCGGGCGAGGGCCTGTTCGACCAGCACGTCGATGGCGGGGCCGTTCTCGGCGTGCATCATGATCAGCCCGCCGGTGTCGGCGGCCTGCTGCATGGCGCGCAGGATCTGGCCGTCGTCCGAGTAGAAGACGCCGGGGTAGGCCATGAACAGCTTGAACGAGGTGACGCCTTCGCCGATCAGGCCCGGCATCTCACGGAGCGTCGACTCGTTCACGTCCGAGACGATCATGTGCAGGCCGTAGTCGATCGCGCAGCGCCCGTCGGCCTTGGCGTGCCAGGCGTCGAGTCCGGCGCGCAGCGCGGCGCCCTTCGACTGGACGGCGAAGTCGACGACGGTGGTGGTCCCGCCCCAGGCGGCGGCCCGGGTGCCGGTCTCGAAGGTGTCGGAGGCGCACGTCCCGCCGAACGGCAGCTCCATGTGGGTGTGGACGTCCACCCCGCCCGGGATCACGTACTTGCCCGTCGCGTCGAACACCCGGTCCGCCGTCCACTGCTGGCGGCCCGTCAGGGAGAGCGCGACCACGGTGCCGTTCTCGATCAGCACGTCCGCGGGCGTCTCCTCGGCGGCGGTGACGACCAGCCCGCCGGTGATCAGGGTCCGGGCCACCGTGCTCACGCCCCGGTGAGCGGGCCGTACGCGTCCGGCCGCCGGTCCCGGTAGAACGCCCACTGCTGCCGGACCTGGTCGATGACGTCCAGGTCGAGGTCCCGGACGACCAGCTCCTCGCGCTTGTCGGAGGCCACCTCGCCGACGAACTGCCCGCGCGGGTCCACGAAGTAGCTGGTGCCGTAGAAGTCGTCGTCGCCGTACTCCTCGACGCCGACCCGGTTGATCGCCGCGACGAAGTACTCGTTGGCGACGGCCGCGGCGGGCTGCTCCAGCTGCCACAGGTAGGCGGAGAGCCCGCGGCTGGTCGCGGACGGGTTGTAGACGATCTCGGCGCCCGCGAGGCCGAGGGCCCGCCAGCCCTCCGGGAAGTGCCGGTCGTAGCAGATGTTGACGCCGACCTTGCCGACCGCCGTGTCGAACACCGGCCAGCCGAGGTTCCCGGGCCGGAAGTAGTACTTCTCCCAGAAGCCGTGGACCTGCGGGATGTGGTGCTTGCGGTACTTCCCGAGGTAGCTGCCGTCGGCGTCGATCACGGCGGCGGTGTTGTAGTAGAAGCCGGCCTGCTCGATCTCGTACACCGGCACCACCATGACCATCCCGAGCTCCCGGGCCAGCGCGCGCATCCGCCGCACCGTCGGCCCGTCCGGGACGGGTTCGGCCCACCCGTAGTGCTCGGGCTCCTGCACCTGGCAGAAGTACGGTGCGTTGAAGACCTCCTGGAACCCGATGATCCGCGCGCCCTGCGCGGCGGCGTCCCGGGCGGCCTTCTCGTGCGCCGCGACCATCGATTCCGCGTCGCCCGTCCACGCGGTCTGGAACAGGGCAGCCCTGACGACACGACCCATGGCCGTCCTCCTCGTTCGAACGCACCGTTAGAGCGCCGACAGTAGGAGCCGCCCGGGCGATGTCCGGGTGCCACGCGGCGGGTGACGGGCATTCAGCACTCGAACGATTGACGGCCTGTTACTGCGATTGCCCGGCCGCCGGACCGCTGCCGGGGCCACCCGCCCCTTGACCGGAGTGAGTGCTCACTCCGATACTGGCGGGCATGACCGAGACCGCGCCGGGACGGCGCAGGGCACCCTCGATGGACGCCGACCGGCGGCGGGAGATGATCGTCCGGGCCGCGCTGCCGCTGGTGGTCGAGCACGGCGGGGCGGTGACCACCCGTCGGATCGCCCGGGCGGCGGGGATCGGGGAGGGGACGCTCTTCCGGGTGTTCGCCGACAAGGACGCCCTGCTCGCGGCGTGCGTCGCCGAGGCGCTGCGCCCCGAGCCCGCGCTCGACCGGCTCGCCGCGATCTCCCTCGCGCAGCCGCTCCCGGACCGCCTGGTCGAGGCCGCCGCCGCCCTGGGCGCCCACCTGGACCGACTGGGCGCCCTCCTCGGTGCGCTGCACGCCACCGGCGGCCGGGCCGGGACCCGCGACGCCGCCCCGCCCGACCGGGCCGCCGGCACGCTGCCGGTGCGCCGGGCCCTGGCCGAACTCTTCGAGCCGGAGCGGGAGGTGCTCAGGCTGCCGCCCGAGCGGCTGGCGGCGCTGTTCCTCGGCCTGCTGTTCGCCCGTGCGGGCGACGAGCAGCACCCCGACCCGGCCGAACTGGTCGACCTGCTCCTGCACGGCGCTCTCACCCCGGAAGGCCGCACATGACCATCACGCTGAACCACACCGTCGTCCCGGCCGTCGACAACCAGGCCGCGGCCCGCTTCTTCGCCACCGTCATGGGCCTGGAGTACACCGGCCCCGACCGCCACTTCGCCCCCGTCCGGGTCAACCCGTCGCTGACGCTGGACTTCCTGACCGTCCCCGAACCGACCGGCCACCACCTGGCGTTCGACGTCGACCCCGCCACCTTCGACGGCATCCTCGGCCGCCTGCACGACACCGGCACCCCGTACGGCAACGACCCGTCCGCCCCCGACAACGGCCGCACCGACCACCCGCTGTGCGCCCGCGGCCTCTACTTCACCGACCCCGCCGGCAACCTGTTCGAAGTCATGTCCCCGGCCTGACCCCCCCACCCGGCTGCGCCCGGGCGGGGGCGCTCGGGGGCACGGGGCGGCGCGGCCCGGCCGGGTGCGGGAACGGTGCGCGCCGGAGCCAACCGACACGGGCGGCGCGCCGTGGTGGCCGCGGGTCGGGACTGCCTACGGTTCTCCGCATACGGTCGATTCCTCGTCTGCGGGAGGTCGGAATGCGTGCTCGGGTCATGGCGACGGTGGTCGCCTCGGTGGTGCTGGCGGCCGCGGGGCTGGTCGGCGCCTCGTCGTCGTCCGCCGGGGCGGCGGCGCTGTCGTGCGGGAACAAGCAGTACTTCACCGGCAGCGGCGGCCACGCCGGGGCGTCCATCCGGTGCACCGGCGGGCCGTTCGTCGCCAAGGCCGCGTGCTACAAGCCCGGCTACGGCACCTACACCCACTACGGGAACCGGGTGGAGACCGGCGGCACCTCCACCGTGTGGTGCGACCTCGGCGCCACCGTCTCCAGCGTCGAGGGCCTCGCCTCCTGATCCCCTCCCGCCGCCCGCCCGCGCCCCGGGAGCCCCACGGGGCGTCAGGCGGGCGGCGGGAGGAGGCGGTTCAGGGCGTTGCGGGTGCGGGTCGCGGCGAGGGGGTCGCGGAGCAGTTGGAGCGACTGGTTGAGCGCCAGGTAGATGCCGGTCAGCTCGTGGACGATCTGCTCCGGGTCGGTGTCGGCGGGCAGGTGGCCGGCCTCGACCGCGAGGCGGACCTCGCCGGCCAGGCGGCGGCGCCAGACCAGCAGCAGCCGGGCGACGTTCTTGCGGACCGGACCGTCGTGCGCGTCGAACTCGACGGCGGCCGTGGTGAACAGGCAGCCGCCGGGGAACACCTCGCGGGCGTGTTCGAGGTACGCGATCCAGCTCTCGCACACCGCCCGCAGCCGGGGCAGGCCGGGTTCGGCGTCCGCGGCCGGATCCCACACCAGGGTGGTGAACAGTCCGGACGCCCGCTCCAGGGTGGCGAGCTGGAGCGTCTCCTTGGTGCCGAAGTGGCCCAGCACCCCGGCCTTGCTCAGCCCGAGGTCGGTGGCGAGGCGTCCGATGGTGAGCCCTTCGAGGCCGTCCACGGACGCCAGTGCCACGCTCCGGTCGATGATCCGGGCCCGGGTGCGGCGGGCCTCGGCCACGGTGCTGCGCGGGCTCATCGGTCCTCCTCCGTCGGGTCCGCGGGATCGGGTGCGCCGGCCGGCGCCCCAGTCCGCGAATCCTACGTGGTCACCGGCCTGACGTGCGGAGCCGCGGCCCGTGGGCCGCTCACTCGCCGAAGTGCGACCAGAGGATCCCCACGCCCGCACCGTCGGCGTCCCGCCCGATCAGGATGCTCTTCGAGGTGAACGCCCAGGTGGGAAAGACCAGCGCGTTCGCGCCGGTCGCCGGGTCGACCAGCACGTCGAGCACCGGTGTCCGGGAGCCGCCCGCCTCCTGGGCCCGGAGTTCGGCGACGGCCTGCGCGATCGGGTCCTCGGCCTGCGCGAATTCCGGCGTCAGGTGCAGGGCCTTGCGGATGCCGTACCGCTCCGGGGTGCCGGAGTGGAGCGCGGTGGCGTGCTCGCTCAGCGCGTTGACGTCGTCCGACGCCTCCTCCCAGTCCGCGGCCGTCAGCGCCTCCGGCGGGCGGCCGCCCGCCACCAGCGCCACCGCCGTGACGGTGGCGCCCCGCTCCTCGTCCTGCTCGTACGCCAGGTACACGTCGTGCAGTCCGTCGCCGAGGACGCCGAAGGTGTAGAACTCCGCGCCGTCCAACCCGCACAGCGCGACCTCGCCCCGGGTCGCCAACTGCCCGGCCGCCGTGAACTCACCGGCCCAACCGGCCTCGCCGTACTGGTTGTTGGCGGTCAGTACCGCTTCGATCGCTTCAATCGTGGTCACCCGGTGAGTGTGCCACCTCCCTGCGACAGCCCCGCGACCGCCGTCGTCGCCCGCCCGCGAGCGCCTGTCAGCGGCGGGCGACCTGGTCGTCCGGCGGGGGCGTGGCGTCCACCGGCTTGCCGAAGTCCCCCAGCTGAACGGCCATCTTCCCGCCGCCGCTCTCCGTCGACAGCAGGTAGGGCCTGCCCTCCGCGGCGATGAAGTAGGAGACGGGCACTCCGTTCTCGTCGGTCATCGTGACGACCACCACCTTGCGACCGTCGAGCTGCCGGGTACCCGCCACGGCGAGGTCCTTGCCGAGGCTGCCGTCGGTGTTCAGGCCGACCTGTGTGGCGAGAGCCGTGCCCATGTTGCAGAAGGCGGAGGCGAAGGTCTTGGTCGTGCTCTCACTGCCGCCGAACCACTTTCCGACCTCCGAGGCGGGCAGGTCCGGAGCGGACGCCCGCAGGGCAGAGGCGTCCGGCTTCCACCACACCTTGCCGCCGGAGCGGACGACTTCGGTCGTGCCCTTGCCGGCGACGGCGTACCGGCCGGCGCACGAGCCGCTGCTGTCCTGGGAGAAGGTGCCGGTCACCGCGCCCTCGCGGTACTCGGGAAGGCTCAGCGTGATGGTGAGGCTGGTCAGCGTGTTGCCCGCCACCCGCGCCCGCGCGATGACCTCCTCCACCGGCAGGTTCTCCAGCGGCGTCTCCGATGCCGTGGCCGACGGCGGGGGCGCGGCCGAGGCCGCCGTGTCGCCGGTCGACGGCGAGGTGCAGGCCGCCGCCCCTGACGCAGCGACGGCCGACAGCACCGCACCCGCCAACAGTCGTCCCCCGCGCACCAGCAGCCCCCCACAACGAACGGATCTTCGAACGGGTCATTATGACAAACCGTCAGGACAGCCGCCGACCGCCGCCCCTGATCCGCGACCGCTCCGACCGGACGTGTCCGGGGGCAGGCGCCGGGACGCGGAAATTCGCGGTCCGCCCGGCGGTTGCCGCGGCACAATCCCGGCATGATCGGCAACCGGATCACCCATCGCACCGCGGACGGCGTCCGCATCCCCGGCACCTGGCGGCACGCGTTCGTTCGCAACGGCGGCCACTACTTCCTCACCGACCTGTTCGTCTACGCCGACGGGCTCATCGACTGCTGGGGCCTGGTCACCGTCGAGGAGTTCGAGGAGAAGCTGCGCACCGGTTGGGTCGCCACCAGCTTCCCGGAAGGCGGCGAGGCCTCCGCGCACGAGTTGGCGGACTGGAAGTTCGGCGAACCGGAGAGCTGGACCAGCCCGGACCAGCTGCTCGCCGAAGTCCGCGACACCATCGACGAGTTGAACGGACGGCCGGACTCGACCGGCCGCTGCCTGGCCGCGGTCGACGCGTTCCTCGCCGACCGGACCGAGGAGAACCGGGACTCGGCCCGGGCCGCGTTCCTGGCGGTCCACGAGTCGCAGCGCCGCTACACGCTGGGCGACATGGACCGCAAGGACTGGCCGTTGCGGGTCCTGGTGGCGGGGCCCGGCGGCCGGACCTACCTGCCGTTCGACGGCACGGTCACGCAGGAGAGCTACGACGAGGCCCTCGCGTACTTCGAGGACCGGGCCCGCCGGCGGGCCGAACGGGCCGACCGGATCCCCGCGGACGGGCCGGCGACCTCGCACGCCCCGGCCGTCCAGCTCTACCACTCGTACCCGAACAAGCCGCTGGACGATCCCGGCAAGGTCGCCCTGCGCCACGACTACCCCGCGCCGATCACGGTCGACGGCACCGACTACCCCTCGGCGGCACACGCCTACTGGGCGCTGTCGGTCGCCGAGCCCGCGACCAGGCCGGCCGTCGCGGCGGCGCCGAGCGCGGCCGCGGCGCGCACCCTCGCGGCCGGGGCCCCGCGCCGCGAGGGCTGGGAGCACGTCCGGACCGCCGTCATGACCCGCCTGCTGCGCGCCAAGTACGACCAGCACCCCGACCTGGCCGCGATCCTGCTGGCGACCGGCGACGCCACCGTGCTCTACGACGACGCCGACTCGTCCTTCTGGGGCGACAACGCGGGCCGCGGCCGCAACTGGTCGGGGCGCCTCCTCGAACTCGTCCGCTCCGAACTCCGGGCGCGGCAGGCAGGAGTCCTCGGGGCGTGACCGGCTGGACGTCGCCGTTGAGGCAACCGATCAGCAAGGGGGCGAGGAGCGGACTCCCGGCGGGTCCGCCCGAAATCCCCGGGCGCCCGTGCCGGTTCGTCTGCCATTCTCGGGCGCGTGTCTGCTCGTCACCGCCGCCTGCCGCGGCACCTCTCGTGGCCGCTCACCTCGACGGACCTCCGCTCCGCCCTCGGCGAGGCGCCGTCCGACGCGCTCCAGGTGAGCTTCGGCAGCCGGGGCTCGACGGACGGGAGCCTGCTCGATGCCCTGTGGCGGCCGCCCGTCGGCTCGAACTACGGCAACGGTCTGCACCCCCGCTGGTGGTCGAGTGTCTGGATCGTCGTCATTCCCGTCCCGAGCGCCGAGCGGGCCGCCACCCGCGGGCTGCTGCGCGACCTGGCCCTGCCCGCGCTCCGCGACTGGGTGGACCGGGCCCGCAACGGATCCGAGGGATGGGCGCTGACCGGGCACAGCCTGTCCTGGCGGCTCGTCGACCAGCGCCTCCACCTCAGCCGCGACCGGCAGCCGTACCGCGCGGTCGAACCCCAATAGGCTCTCGCGCATGAAGCAATCGTCGGAGACGAGCGAGCGCGAATTCTTCGCCTTCCTGGGGCGGCGTCCGAGCATGGTCGTGGGCAGGGCCTCGTTCGACACGGTGACCGCCTTCCTCGCCGGCTACGCGGCGCACGCCGACCGCCACGGATGGGGGAACGTCCGGGACCTGCCGCCCGAGGACGAGCAGCGGGCCATCGAGGTCCTGTTCGAGCTCCTCGACGCCTTCCTCGCCGAGCGGGAGGCGGCGGTCGAGCTCCGCCGAGACGGGAGGACGGGAGGACGGGCGGGCCGGGCGGAGGTGACGGTGTGTCCGGTCCGTGGGCCGCCGCTTAGATTCCGATCGGTCGGTTGCTATATTTCCCGCCGTTGCCACCGGCACCGGTCGGCGGCCGTTGTCGCGGAAGGGAGCTGCCATGCCCGGAGTCCGTATCGCCGGTCTCGGCCACCACCAGCCCAGCAGGGTGCTGACCAACGACGAGCTGGCGACCATGGTGGACACCAACGACGAGTGGATCCGCCGGCGGACGGGCATCGCCACCCGCCGGATCGCCGCGCCGGAGGAGTCGGTGGCGGACCTCGCCGCCGCGGCCGCCGCCAAGGCGCTCGCCGCGTCCGGCCTGGACCCGGCGGAGATCGGGCAGATCACGGTGGCCACCTGCAGCGCGATGGACCGCTGCCCGTCGATCGCGGCGCAGGTCGCGGCCCGCCTGGGCATCCCGTCCGCGGTCGCGTTCGACGTGAACAACGGCTGCGCGGGCTTCTGCACCTCGCTGTCGCTGGCCGACCACTCGCTGCGCGCGGGCGCGGCCAGGCACGCGCTGGTGATCGGCGCGGAGAAGATGTCGGACGTCACCGACTGGACGGACCGGCGCAGTTGCATCCTGCTGGGCGACGGCGCGGGCGCGGCGGTGCTCTCGGCGACCGAGGGGGCGGGGACCGGCGTCGGCCCGGTGGTGTGGGGGTCGGACCCGTCGCGGGCGAGCGCGGTGCGGCTGCTGGGCGACTGGCACCCGCGGTTCGAGCAGGACGGCCAGGCGGTGTTCCGGTGGGCGACCACCGAGCTGCCGGCGCTGGCCGAACAGGCGTGCCGGGCAGCCGGGTTGAGCCCGGCGGAGCTGGACGGGGTGGTGACCCACCAGGCGAACCTGCGGATCATCGAGTCGCTGGTGCAGAAGCTGGGCCTGTCCGAGGACGCGGTGATCGCCCGGGACGTGGTGGACTCCGGCAACACCTCGGCGGCGTCCGTCCCGCTGGCCCTGGCGAAGCTCGTGGAGCGCGGCGAACTGGTCTCCGGCGCCCGGGTGTTGCTGTTCGCGTTCGGCGGCGGCCTGTCCTGGGCCGGCCAGGTCGTCACCTGCCCCTGAGCCGACCGCAGACCCCCGACCGCAGACCGCCGACCGCCGACCGCCGACCCCGGAACGTCGGCCCCCGGAACGTCGACCGGTCCCGGCCGCCGACCCGCCGGGGCATCGAACGCCGACCGCCGGCCGCCGGAACCGGTGCACCGGGCCTACCGCTCGCGCACCGGTTCCAGCGCCCGGCGCAGGCGCTCCAGCCATTCCTCGGCGGTGCCCCGCACCCGCGGGTGGTCCGCGCGGAACTCCTCCCAGTCGACGGAGCCCAGGACCACCGCGTCCAGGCGCAGCGCGTCGCCGGCCGCCGGGCAGCCCGGCTCGCGACTGAACACCTTGCGCAGCAGCGCGGGGGTGAGCTCGGCGGCCGCGGTCTCGGCGAGGAGCACGGCGTCGTGCAGGTCCTTTGCCCGGGCCCGGCCCGCCGCGGCGCTGTCGGCGTGCAGCCAGAGCAGTTTCCAGGCGAGCGACAGGGCGCGGCCCGCGGTGCGCACGACGCTCGGCCCGGTGCCGTCGGCGCGGGGTATCGCCGTCCACACCGGGGCCTCGGGGAGCCACTCGTCGCGGGCGAAGTCGATCCGCACCTCGCCGGACGGGTGGCCGTCGGCCTGCCACGGGACGGTCAGGCACACTCCCGGGGTCTCGTACTCGGCGTAGGTCCAGGTGCCGTCGTCCCGGGCGGCGTCCGCGTCGAGCACCAGCCCGGGCGCGGCCGTCGGCCGCTCGCGCACCAGGTCGAGCAGCGTCTCGTACGGCGGGCGGGTCTCCGGTTCGGTTTCGGCGATCCAGTGCAGCCCCTCGGGCGGGACGGCGGGCCGCAGGCCCCGGGTGTCGAACTCCTCGTACGTCCAGATCTCGTACCGGGCGGCGCCGTCGGCGGCCTCCGGCCACTGCTGGACGACCGCCACCTCGTCGACGTACGGGTAGGGGTGTTCGGTGTCGACGGGGATCAGCGACGGCCGGGGGACGATCCAGTCGAGGTCCGCGGGTTCGCGCGCCTCGGCGCCGACCCAGGCCGGCATCACCATGCTGCCCCGGAGCACCAGGACGTCGCTCAGCGAGGAGTCGGCGACCAGGCCGAGCAGGTGGTCGAGCACGGCGCGGTGCGCGGCGCGGTGCGGTCCGTCGGGTGCCGCACGGGGCCGGTCGCCGGCCCGGGCCGGGCGGTCGTTGTGCACGTTGGGCTCCTCCCCGACGGCCGTCCCGGTCCGGGTGCCGGTGCCGGAAAGGGTGACGGGCCGTCACCGTCGTGGGTCGAGCATGCCAGTCGCCGGTGACGGGCCCGTCCTGCGTCGGTCGGCCGACGTGGGTGCGGGTGGGGGTCGGCCGGAGCGGCACCCCCCGGCGGCGGCCGGACCGGGGCGCGCCCGTGACGTCCTGTCGCCGCTCGGCCACGCGGAGGAACCGTCCGGCCTGACCGGCGGCGGCACGGACGGACGGTGCGGGTCCGAGCTTTGCCCCTGGTCGTGCCGGACGGGCAAGATAGCCGGGTGACCCTCCTGGACCTGATGCCGAAACCCGCCACGCCCGACTCGCTGTTCGAGACCTTCGCCGAGTGGGCGTCGGAGCGCGGCATCACCCTCTACCCCGCCCAGGAGGAGGCGCTGATCGAGCTGGTCTCCGGGAACAACGTGATCCTGGCGACGCCGACCGGCTCCGGCAAGTCCCTGGTGGCGGCGGGCGCGCACTTCGCCGCGCTGGCCGAGGGCAAGCGGACGTTCTACACCGCGCCGATCAAGGCGCTGGTGTCGGAGAAGTTCTTCGACCTGTGCAAGATCTTCGGCACCGAGCAGGTCGGCATGATGACCGGCGACGCCTCGGTGAACCCGACCGCGCCGATCATCTGCTGCACGGCGGAGGTGCTGGCGCAGATCGCGCTGCACGACGGCCCGCGCGCGGACATCGGCCAGGTCGTGATGGACGAGTTCCACTTCTACGCCGAGCCGGACCGCGGCTGGGCGTGGCAGATCCCGCTGCTCGAACTCCCGCAGGCGCAGTTCCTGCTGATGTCGGCGACCCTCGGCGACGTCCGCCGCTTCGAGGAGGACCTGACCCGCCGCACCGGCCGGCCGACGACGGCGGTCCGTTCGGCGACCCGCCCGGTGCCGCTGTTCTACGAGTACCGCCGGACCACGCTCCACGACACGCTGGAGGAGCTGCTGAACACCGGTCAGGCTCCGGTGTACGTGGTCCACTTCACGCAGAAGGAGGCGGTGGAGCGGGCGCAGTCGCTGATGAGCATCAACATGTGCTCGAAGCAGGAGAAGGACGCGATCGCCGCCCTGATCGGCAACTTCCGTTTCACCACCAAGTTCGGCCGCAACCTGTCGCGTTACGTCCGGCACGGGATCGGCGTGCACCACGCCGGCATGCTGCCGAAGTACCGCCGCCTGGTGGAGCGCCTCGCGCAGGCCGGTCTGCTGAAGGTGATCTGCGGCACCGACACCCTCGGCGTCGGCGTCAACGTGCCGATCCGCACGGTGCTGTTCACGGCGCTGTCGAAGTACGACGGCCAGCGGGTGCGGATCCTGCGGGCCCGCGAGTTCCACCAGATCGCCGGGCGGGCGGGCCGGGCCGGCTTCGACACCGTCGGCCAGGTGGTGGCGCAGGCCCCGGAGCACGTGGTGGAGAACGACCGGGCGCTGGCGAAGGCCGGCGACGACCCGAAGAAGCGCAAGAAGGTGGTCCGCAAGAAGGCCCCGGACGGGTTCGTGTCCTGGACCGAGGAGACCTTCGAGCGGCTGATCGCGGCCGACCCGGAGCCGCTGGTGTCCCGGTTCAAGGTCAGCCACGCCATGCTGCTGTCGGTGATCGGCCGCCCGGGCAACGCGTTCGAGGCGATGCGCAAGCTGCTCACCGACAACCACGAGGACCGCCCGGCGCAGCGCCGCCACATCCGGACCGCGATCGCGATCTACCGCTCGCTGCTGGAGGGCGGCGTGGTGGAGCAGTTGGACGAGCCGGACGCCGAGGGCCGCACCGTCCGCCTGACGCTGGACCTGCAGGAGAACTTCGCGCTGAACCAGCCGCTGTCGACGTTCGCGCTGGCCGCGTTCGACCTGCTGGACCCGGAGTCGCCGTCGTACGCACTGGACGTGGTGTCGGTGGTCGAGGCGACGCTCGACGACCCGCGGCAGATCCTCGCCTCGCAGGAGAACAAGGCGCGCGGCGAGGCCGTGGCGGAGATGAAGCGCGACGGCATCGAGTACGAGGAGCGGATGAACCGGCTCCAGGAAATCACGTACCCGAAGCCGCTGGAGGAGCAGCTCGGCCACGCCTACGACGTGTACCGGCGGGCGCACCCGTGGATCGGCGACCACCCGTTGCGGCCGAAGTCGGTGGTCCGCGACCTGTACGAGCGCGCGATGACGTTCACGGACTACGTGGGCTTCTACGAGCTGGCCCGGACCGAGGGCATCGTGCTGCGCTACCTGGCGGGTGCGTTCAAGGCGTTGGAGCAGACCGTCCCGGACGACATCAAGACCGATGACCTGAAGGACGTCATCGCCTGGCTGGGCGAGCTGGTCCGCCAGGTCGACTCCTCGCTGCTGGACGAGTGGGAGGCGCTGGCCAACCCGACCGAGCCGGAGGCGGGCGAGGTCCGGCTCGACGAGAAGCCGGCCCCGGTCACCGCGAACGCGCGCGCGTTCCGCGTGCTGGTCCGCAACGAGCTGTTCCGCCGGGTCGAGCTGTGCGCGCTGGAGCACTACGAGGAACTGGCGGAGCTGGACGGCGAGGACGGCTGGGACGCGGACCGCTGGGCGGACGCGATGGACGGGTACTGGGAGGAGTACGACGACCTGTTCACCGGCCCGAACGCGCGCGGCCCGAAGATGCTGCTGATCGAGGAGGTCGAGGACGAGGGCCTGTGGCGGGTCCGGCAGATCTTCGACGACCCGAACGGCGACCACGACTGGGGAATCTCCGCCGAGGTCGACCTGTACGGCTCCGACGAGGAGGGCCGCGCGGTCGTCAAGATCACGGCGGTCGGCGCGCACTGACGGGCCGTCGGCCCGCGGCCTGCTACGGCTGTCCGGCCAGCCGGGCCGCGACGGTGCGGGCGCACGCGGCGGGCGGGGTGGCGGTGGTGTCCACCTCCAGGTCGTAGTGGACGCCGTCGTGGACCCGGTGGGCCTGGTCGGCGGCCATGCCCGGGGTGCGGTCCGGCCGGGCGCGCTCGCGGGCGGCGGCCCGGTCCGGGTCGCAGCGGACGCCGACCCAGAGCACGTCCAGCCCGGCCAGCGCCTCGCGCCAGCGCTGCTGGGAGGCCGCGCCGGAGAGGAACACGTCGTCGACGATGACGGGGGCGCCGGCCCGGGCGGTGGCGGCGACGCCGGCCGTCCAGGCGGTCTCCAGCCGGCGGAAGGCATCGCCGACGGTGACGACGCCGTCCCCGCCGAGGTCGATGCCGTCGTCCTCGGCCAGCAGCGCGGGCGGCATCGCCCCGATCAGGTCGTCGATGCCGAACGTCAGCCAGGGCTCCGGCAGTTGCTCCTGCAGGGCGCGCGCGAGGCTGCTCTTCCCGCTGCTCGAACCGCCGTTGAGCACGATCACCCGAATGGTCACCCGCCCACCGTACCCGCGCGGCCGGCCGCGCGGGCGCTCACCACTGGTGGGCGGCGAAGTCCACCGGTCCGGGCCGGAGCCGGCCGGCGTGGGCGACCAGGGCGCGCAGCTGCTCGGCCATCGCTTCGGGCGCCAGGTGCTTGCGGTCGCCGTGGCCCGGCAGCATCCACTCGAAGCGCAGCCGGGGCGCGACCCGGGCCAGCGAGGCGGCCTGGGCCTCGATGGAGTACCAGGTGACGTGTTCGGCGACGGCCAGTGCGCCGGCGGTGCGCGACCAGTAGATGCTGTCGCCGCTGAAGCAGTACCGGTCGTCGGCGAGGTACAGCACGCTGCCCTCGGTGTGGCCCGGCACGGGGTGGGCGACCACGCCGTCCGCGACCGTGGTCGGCGCGGTGCCGCGGAGCACCCGGTCGGCGTCGGGCGCGGCGTCGAGGTCGCCCTCGTGGATCCACAGCCGGGCGCCGAACCGGTCGGCGTAGCGGCGGCCGTGCGCGGCGTGGTCCCGGTGGGTCAGCAGCACGTCGGTGACCGGCCCGTGCGCCTCGTAGCGGGCGGCCAGCGCCTCCGACCAGCGCGGCGTGTCGATCATCAGCTGGGTGCCGCCGGGCCTGCGCAGCAGGTAGGCGTTGGCGCCGGCGGTGCGCCGCGAGTTGTGGCCGCAGAGCAGCACGTTCGGGTCGATCGCCAGCGGGTACGGGTCGGCGGCCGGGTCCAGCGGGCCGGAGCGGCGGCGGATCGAGCGGGTGTGGCAGGCGTAGGCGGCGGCGTTCAGGTCGGCCAGCTCGGCGGCGGTGCGGGGCTGCCGCACCACCTCGGAGCGGCGCCCGGTCTGCACCACCAGCTCCGGTGCGAGCTGCCGGGCCACGTCGCACCCGGTGCACCGGTCGTCCACGTACCAGTCTTCGTCCATGACACTGCCCCCGGAGGTCGTAACGGATCGTCACCGGGCCCGCGCGGCCCGCTCCTTCAAGAGGTATCCCGGGGCGGGGGGAAACCGGAAGGGGGTCCGGGTCTTGTGCTTCCGGCGCGGGGGCGCTCTGCTGACGGGGCGTCAGCGCGGGGCCAGGCCGTCCACCAGCAGGTCGACCAGGGAGGCCAGGAACTCCGGGGTGACGGGTTCGCCGAGCAGCAGGTGGCGGGCGAACAGCGGGCTCATCAGCGCCTCGACGGCCGCCCGGGGGTCGATGCCGGGGCGGATCTCGCCGCGTTCGGCGGCGCGGCGCAGCAGGACCTCCGCGCGCTCCAGGCGGTCGGCCCAGTAGGCGTCGCGGCGGCTGCGGGTCTCGGCGGTGGCGGGCGCGATGCTCAGGTGCAGCAGCGCGGGGCCCTCCGGGGTGGCGAGGAACGCGCCGAGGGCGGTGAGGAGTTGACGCAGGTCCTCGCGCAGGCTGCCGGTGTCGGGCAGCGGCAGCGCGTGGTCGGTGTAGTCGGCGAGCGCCTCGCGGAGCAGTTGTTCCCTGGTCCCCCAGTTGCGGTACACGGACGTCTCGTGGACGCCGGCGGCCGCGGCCACCGCCGAGACGCTGGCGGCCTCCAGGCCGCCCTCGGCGAGCAGGCGCACGGTGGCGTCGAGCACGGCGCGCCGCATCGCCGCACCGCGACGGCGCAGCGGGGCGGGGGCCCCGCTCCCGGCCGGCGCGGCGCGCCCGCCCGCCCGGTCCGCGCCGGGCTGCGCGCCCCGGCCGGTGCTCGGCTCCGCTCCATGGCCGGCGCTCGGCTGCGCGCCCCGGCCGGCGCTCGGCTGCGACGGGCGGGGATTCGGCTGCGACCTGGGTGAACTCGACACGCCCGAAGCCTAACGCAGGCCTCCTTGCGTTGCCGCCGGGCGCGACGTAGCCTCGGCAATGCAAGTCGCCTTGCGATAGACCACCAGCGGGGCGTTGCGGCAACGAGGCCGCCGACCGTGCGCCGTCGGCCGGAGAGGATCGACCATGGCCCGGATGCGTGCCGTCCGTCTGCACCTGCCCACCCGCAAGCTGAGCGTCGAGGAGGTGGAGCGTCCCGTCCCCGGCGCCGGCCAGGTGCTGGTCAAGGTCGAGGCGGCGGGCGTCTGCCTGTCCGACGTCCACCTGATCGACGGCTCGCTGACGCCGCTGTACCTGCCCGGCGAGAGCGTCACGCTCGGCCACGAAGTGGCGGGCACCGTAGCCGAGTTGGGGCCGGACGCGGGCGCCTGGCAGGTCGGCGACCGGGTCGTCCTGCAGGCCGGCGAGAAGCGCGACGGGATCACCTGGACGCGCGGCGTCGACTACGACGGCGGCTGGGCCGAGTACGCGCTCGCCCGCAAGGACACCCTGATCCGGCTGCCCGAGTCGATCCCGTTCGAGCAGGGCTCGATCATCCCGGACGCGGTCTCCACCCCGTGGGGCGCCATCACCACCACCGGCCAGGTCCGGCCGGCCGAGCCGGTCGGCGTGTGGGGCGTCGGCGGGCTGGGCGCGCACGGCGTGCAGCTGCTGCGCGCGATCGGCGCCAACCCGGTGATCGCCGTCGACCCGTCCCCCGCCGCCCGCGAGCGGGCCCTCGCCTTCGGCGCGGACCTCGTGCTGGACTCGGCGGACCCGGAGCTGGCCGCGAAGATCGGCGCCGCCACCGGCGGGGCCGGCCTGTCCGCCGCCTTCGACTTCGCCGGGGTGCCGGCCGTCCGCGAGCAGGCGATGACGGTGCTCGGCGCGCACGGCCGGCTGGTCCTGGTGGGCCTGACCGACCAGCCGCTGACCGTCGCCGACAGCGTCCGGTTCTCCTACCTCCAGCAGCAGATCCTCGGCCACTACGGCTCCGAGGAGAACGCCGTCCCGCAGCTGATCTCGCTCGCCGCCGGCGGCCGCCTGGACTTCTCCCGCTCGGTCAGCGACGTGCTCCCGCTGGAGCGGGCCGCGGAGGCCGTCGAGCGCCTGCACACCAAGCAGGGCAACCCGATCCGGCTCATCCTCAAGCCCTGACGCCCCGTCACCGCGCCCGGCCCGTCCCGTCTCCACCGGGGCGGGCCGGGCCGTTTGCCTTCGAGTGCGCTCCAACTCCTACCGTCTCTCCCGTTCCCCCGCACCGACGGACCACGGAGAGCCCGATGACCGACACCGCCACCACCCGCCAGGAGCGCTTCGAGCACGGGCTCGACGTGCTCGGCCGGATCGACGGCGAGGCCGGCGACAACGTCCTCGCCGCCCTGTCCGACGTGTCGCCCGAACTCGCCCACCAGGTCGCCGCCTGGGGCTTCGGCGAGATCTACGACCGTCCCGAACTCGCGCCGCGCGACCGCCAGTTGGTCACCCTCGGCATGCTCACCGCGCTGGGCGGCTGCGAACCGCAGCTCCGGGTCCACGTCAACGCCGCGCTGAACGTCGGCCTGACGCCGCAGCAGGTCGTCGAGGCCCTGCTGCACTCCGCCGTCTACTGCGGCTTCCCCCGCGCCCTGAACGCCACCTTCGCCGCCAAGCAGGTCTTCGCCGAGCGCGGCCTGCTCCCGGTCGTCCCCGCCTGACGGCCGGCCGTCAGCGGACGGGACGCCACCGGAACCAGTAGTCCGTGCCGTCGGCGCGGTACCGCTCCCCGTCGTCGAAGCGCAGTTCGCCGATCAACTGCCGTGCGCCGGCCGGGCACCGGCGGTGCGGGACGAGCAGTCGTCCCAGGGCGTCGTACCGGACGTCGACCCCGCCGAGGTCGGGATGCGGCGTGTCGTCCCCGGCCTCCTGCCGGGCGTTCCAGACCGCGAAGATCGCCCACCACTCGCGTTCCCACAGCGCGGCCCCGGCGCTCGCGGGCCACACCTGGTAGGTGCCCGGCTCGTCGCCGTCGTCCCGCCGGAGGCAGCGGAAGTAGTGCGGCACCCCCTCGACCGGCGCCAGGCCGGCCCGCGGCCCGTCGCACCACTCGTGCTCGACGACCGCGTACTCGAAGCCGTCGGCGATCAGCCGGTCCGTGTCCCAGGTGTCTGCCACGGCCGGGGAGGGTACCCGCCGGCGCTCCGCCGCGCCCGCGAATATTTCGCTCGCGCCCGGACGGCCCGTGGTGGAGGGTTGCGCCATGATGCTGCACGAGGACGAGATCCCGGCCGACGCCTCCCTGGTCCGCCGCCTGCTGGCCGAACAGCGGCCGGAGTGGGCCGGGTTGGCGGTCCGGGCGGCCGGGTCGGGCACCGACAACCGGATGTTCCGGCTGGGCGACGACCTGCTCGTACGCCTTCCCCGCACCCCCGGCACGGCGGAGGCGGTGCGCAAGGAGCAGCTCTGGCTGCCGCGCCTGGCGCCGCGGCTGGCGTGCCTCGTGCCGGAGCCGGTGCACGAGGGCGTGCCGGGGGCCGGGTTCCCGCTGCCGTGGTCGGTGTACCGGTGGATCGACGGTGCCGCCCCCGGGCCCGGCTCGGTGCCCGACTGGGCCGCGTTCGGGACGGACCTGGCCGGTGCCGTCCGCAGCCTGCACGCCGTCCCGCTACCGCCCGAGGCCGACCGGGGCGCCCTCCAGTGGTACCGGGGCGGCGAGTTGGCGCCCTGCGACCCGTGGGTGCGCGAGCGCTTCGCGCAGGCCCGCGCCCTGCCCGGCCTGGAGCTGGACCTCGACCGGCTGGAGGCGCTCTGGCGGCGGGCCCTCGCCCTGCCCGCCCCGTCCGGCCCCCCGGTCTGGCTGCACGGCGACCTGAAGCCGTCCAACCTGCTGGTCCGCGACGGCCGGCTGCGCGCCGTCATCGACTTCGGCGGCCTGTCGATCGGCTTCCCCGACGCCGAGCACGCCCCGCTGTGGGACGTACCGGCCGCCGCCCGCCACGCCTACCGCGCCGCGCTCGGCCTCGACGAGCAGGTCTGGCAGCGGGCCTGCGGCTGGGCGGTGGCCGTGGCGATCAGCGGGATCCCGTACTACTGGCACACCGACCCCGCCTTCGTCGCCGAGTGCACCGCCCGCCTGCGAGCCGTCCTGGCGGACCACTGAGACGGAGCCCCGACCGGCCCGGGCGTCGGCGCTCCGGGACGACCGCGTGCGCCGGCACCGGAAGTTCCCACAGGCGGAGCGCCCGACCCGCTCCCACGACCGGGTGCCCACAGCCTCCCGCCGGCGCACGGGGGCCGGCGGACGCAGGCCGCGCGCGACCAGCAGGGCGTCCGTCTCCTCGGCGCCGAGGAAGGTCCGCCACGGCTCGCCGCCCCTGCGCGGCGGCCACCGGCGCCTGCTCGGCGAACGCCTGCCCGGCCGGCGGCCGGCAGGACGGCGACCGGTTCCGTGCCCGGCCCGGGCCCCCGACGGTGTGCAGGACGCGGCCGACCGCCTCGGCGCTCGGGTACCTCGTGACGCACCGCCGGCTCCCCAGGGCGGGCCGTGCCGGGTCGAGCCCGGCGGCCGGCAGGGCGGCGGTCGGCCGCTGCGCCGTCGCGGTTCGCCTCGAACAGCCGGATGCGGGCCGCCCGTTCCCTGCGGCGGGCGAAGGAGTCCGGGCCCGTGCCTCGCCGACGCCTCGCCGACACGGAACTGCCTTCCGGTGCACGTTCCGCAACAATTCCCGGTGTCGCGGCGGCCGCGCGTGATAGGCAGACGCAATGGCTTCCACTCCCGCTTTCCCGGACCTGCTGGACCTGATCGAGGAGCGGTCGGCGGCGCTGCGCCACGCCGTCGCCACCGCGCCGGACCCGCGAACGACTGTCCCCACCTGTCCGGACTGGCACCTGCCGGACCTGCTCGCGCACCTCACCGTCGTGCACCGCTTCTGGACGGCCGCCGTCCTCGCCGGGGCCGAGTTCGTCCCGGCCCCGCCGGAGGCGGACGGCGACCTCCCGGCGGCCGAGGCCCTGGCCCGCTCGGCGGAGGCGACGTCCGCACTGCTGGCGGCACTTCGGGAGGCCGGGCCGGACCGCCCCTGCTGGACGTGGTGGCAGAGCAGCGGCAGCCCCAACGACAGCGGCGCGATCGCCCGCCACCAGGTGCAGGAGGCCGCCGTGCACGCCTACGACGCCCAACTGGCCGCGGGCGCACCGCTTCCGGTCCCCGGGGCGGTCGCCCTCGACGGCATCGACGAGTTCCTCGCCCTCTCCTGGGGCACCGCCGACCCCTGGCCGCACGCGCCGGCCCGGATCCGCCTGCGCACCGACGAAGGCCGGACCTGGCAGGCGGAGCTCACCGCCGACGGCCCGCGGCCACTCGCCCCGGACACCGAACCCGTCGCCCTCGAACTCATGGCACCGGCCAGCGAGTTGCTCCTCACGCTGCACCGCCGCCGTCCCGCCGCGGCGGTACGCAGCACTGGCGACCCGGCCCTGCTCGCCGTCCTGCTCGCGTGGCCCCGCCTGGGCTGACGGCCTACCCGCGCCGTCGCCGAGCGCCCCGCCCGGGGCGGGCGGCGACGGCGGAGCCGTGGGCCGTCTCGGCGGACGCCAGCACCAGGAAGCTGCCGATCAGCGCGAACACGGCCGGGACGCCGGCAGAGATCCGCAACTGCGCGCCACGCCGTCGCTCGCCTTCGTCCTCGGTGATGTCGACGCGGACGAACTGACCGCCCCGGTCGGCGACTTCACGCTTCGTCCAGTAGTAGCCGGTGGAGTCCTTGCGGATCTCCTCCGCGCCGCCGGCGGTCGCCAGCCCGAGGCCGATCAGGCAGGCCACGACCACGTAGCAGAGCTTCAGCCCGCGCGGCAGCACCATCATGTACTGCACCAGGTCGAAGCCGCTGCCCCGCCGCAGGAACGGCACCGACCAGGACCGGGCCAGGGCCGCCCCGAACACCAGGACGATCGCGCCGAGCGTCGAGGCCCACAGCCACACCGGCGCGACCCAGCGCAGCGGTGGCGCCGTCGCCGCCAGGCAGAGCAGTTCCACGGCGCACAGCACCCAGGCCGCGAAGAAGTGCACCCGGTAGCAGCCCCGCAGAACTTCCACGCCTCACCCCGTTCGCATGAACCCCGAATGCCCGCGCAGCCTATCCCGCGCACCCGCCGGGGGTGTTCACTTCACGCCAGTGGCCCTCCGGGCGGGAACTGCACGACGACCTGCTCGCCCTCCCCGTCCGGCTCCTCGAACATCGCCAGGTAGCGGTGGAGCAGCGCCCGGTCCACGGTCACGGAGTTGGCGCCCTCCGTGAGGTTCCGCGCCGCCAGACGGCCCTCCAGGGTCGCCAGGTCGGCCTTGAGGTGCACCAACTCCCAGCGGCAGCCGTGCTGTTCGATCAGCTGCCGGTAGTCGGCGCGGGCGGCGCGGCTCCAGAAGCTGTAGTCCACCACCACGTCCCGTCCCGCCACCATCAGTTCGACGAGTTCCCGCCGCTGCCGCCCGCGCACCTCCTCCTTGAGCCGGTCGTACTCGTCGGCCGCCAGCACCAGTCCGGCGTCGCGCCCGCCGAGCACCCGCCAGACCTCCTCGTCGATCGACAGCCGGACGAAGCCCCGCCGCACCAGCCCCTCCGCGTAGGTGGTCTTGCCCGCCCCCGGGAGACCGCACATCAGCACCACGGTGCTCAATCGCCTCGTCACGCCGCCAGGTTAGTGCGCGGCACCGCACCGCAACCGATCCGCCCGCGCGGTCGTCCGTGATCGTGACACAGCGGATCGGCGGATCGGCGGATCGGCGGATCGGGCGGATCGAACGGGGGGCGGGGCGTGGGCGTGCGTCGAGCGGTGGGGGCCGGGCTGCTGGCGGTGCTGGTGGGGGTCGGGGTGGGGCTGTACCCGGACCCGTACGACAACGACGGTCACAGCACGCTCTACTGCGGGTCCGGCTTCGGCGGGCCGGGCTACTCGGCCGAATTCAATCCGGACTGCCGGGTCAGGCGCAACGGCCTGCTCCTCGCGGCATGGCTGCTGATCGGGACGGGTACCGCCGCCGCGGCCGCCGCGCCGCTGCGATCGCGGCAGCGGCACGCCGAGCGCGGGCCCGAACCGTCGGACCGCCGAGCCGCTCCTTGACGGGGCATCGGACCGCCGGACCGCCGGATCCGGCGGGTTGCCCGCTCGAACCCGATCGCGTCGACCGCCTCCCGGTGATCCCGCCACCGCCGACCCGCCCTAGACTGCCCCTCATGGCATGCCGCATCAGCGAGTTGATCCTGGACTGCGCCGACCCCGAGCTGCTGGCCCGCTTCTGGTGCGAGGTCCTCGGCTACGTCGAACTGGGCCGGGAGCCCGACGGCGGCATCGAGATCGGCCCGCCCGGCACCGGCTTCGGCGGCCCCCTGCCGACGCTGATCCTCAGCCCCACGGCCGACCCGCGCCCGGCGAAGCTGCCGCTGCACCTGGACGTCAGCCCCACCGACCGCGACCAGGACGCCGAACTCGCCCGCCTGCTCGCCCTCGGCGCGACGCCCGCCGACGTCGGCCAGACCGGCGAGGAGAGCTGGCACGTCCTCGCCGACCCCGAGGGCAACGTCTTCTGCCTGCTGCGCACGCCCGTTCCGGCCGTCTGACCGGCGGCCCCGCCGGGCCCGCGACGAAGGAGCTCCGACCCGTGACGGGAACCGCCGCCCGCTACCTGTACCTGGCCCGGCACGGCGAGGCGCTGCCGGACGGGAGCGGGCTGTCCGAGGCGGGGCGCCGCCAGGCGGCCCTGCTCGGCCGCCGACTGGCGGACCGCCCGGTCTCGGTCGTCCACCACGGCCCGCTGCCCCGGGCCGCGCAGACCGCCGAACTGGTCGGCGCGCAGCTGCCCGGCGCCGTGCGCCGGGTGTCGGAGGCCGCCGGCGACTACCTCCCGCACTTCCCGGACCGGGACGAACTGCCGTCCGACAGTGCCGAGTTGTTCCTGACGTTCCTCGCGGGGTGCACGCCGGAGGACCGGGAGCACGGCCCGGCCCTGGCCGAGCGGGCGATCGCGGAGTTCACCGGGCCGGTGGCGGGCGACCGGGAGCGGCACGAACTGGTCGTCACCCACGCCTTCCTGATCGGCTGGCTGGTGCGGCACGCCCTGGACGCCCCGAAGTGGCGCTGGCTCGGGCTCGACCAGGCCAACGCCGCCCTGACCGTGATCCGCTGGACGCCGGGCCGGCCGGCGGCCGTTCTGCTCATGAACGACATGCGGCACCTCCCCGACGATCTCCGCTGGACCGGATTCCCGCCCGGGTCACGGGTGTGACCGCACACCGGGCCCAGCGATCCGCAGGTCCCCGGCCGGCGTTCGCCCGGGGCGGAGCGGACGTTCCCGAAGCAGCCACGGTCGCCGACCGCGACGCGACCTCGCTGCCGACCGGCTGACGGCGCGTCGGCAGCGGGGTGCCGGTGCCGGGGCCCGTCTTCTTACCCGCGGGGCTGCGGCGCCGGTTCGAAGACAGACCTCAGGACGCTGCGGGCCGGGCGATCGAGACGAGGTAGCTGGCGTGTTCGTCGAGGGCGGCGGCGGCGTGCTCGTCGTCGCGGTCGATCAGCCAGGTGAGGGTGAGGCCGTCCAGGGCGCCGAGCGCGTAGCGGGCCAGGACCGGCAGGGGCACGGTCCATTCGATGTCGGCCAGGCGTGCCATGGCCTGGAGGGAGTCGCGGGTCGCGTCGAGGTAGTGGGCGTACTGACGGCGTGCCAGGTCGGCCAGGCCGGGCCGGCGCAGGGCGTACTGGGTGAGTTCGTAGGTCAGCAGGTGTTCGTCGGGGCTCTGCCGGATCCGCTCCCAGTAGGTGTGCAGGCCGGTGCGGACGACCTCGGCGACCGGGGCTCCTTCGACGCCGGCGGCGGCGACGGCGGGGGCGAGGGCGCGCACCATGATCCGTTCGACGACGCTCTGCAGCAGTTCCTCCTTGGAGCGGAAGCAGTAGTGGAACGCGCCGAGCGGCAGTCCGGCCTGCGCGACGACGGCGCGGGTGGTGGCCTTGGCGACGCCGTCGCGGATCATGACCGTGATCGCCGCCTCGATGAGTTGCTCGCGGCGCTCGTCGGCGGAACGGCGGGTCATGCGGGCTCCAGGAGGGATCGGCGGCGGGCGGGCATCGGCACGCTACCTCAGTCCGGTCCGGTCACAGGAAGGCGTGTCCTTCGCCCCGGTAGGTGGGGGCTTCGTCGACGATGCGGTCGCCGTCCACCAGGTGCAGGACGTCGACGCGTTCGCACAGCTCGCCGGCCTTGGCGTGCCGGAACCAGACCCGGTCGCCGAGGCGCAGCGCGTCGGCCGCGGGGCCGGCCAGCGGTGTCTGGACCTCGCCCGCGCCCTCCTGGGGGAGCAGTCGCAGCCCGGCGGGGTGGACGGGGGTCGGCAGCCGGTCCGGTCCGGCCGGGCCGGACGCGGTCCAGCCGCCGCCGAGGACGGTGACCAGGCCGGGGGCGGGACGGCGGACCACGGTGAGTGCGAAGTACGCGGCCGGGACCGGGTCGAAGGCCCGGTAGTGGTCGAACAGCGCGGGCGCGAACAGGCCGGAGCCGGCGCCCAGTTCGGTGACGGCGTCCTCCGCCGAGGTGCTCTCCAGACTGCCGGTGCCGCCGCCGTTGACGAACTCCAGCGGCGCCACGTCGAGGACGGCGCGCACCGCCTCGGCCCGCCGCCGCGCCAACTCCCGGGCGGAGGCCCGCTGGACCAGTCGGACCGCGCCGCGGTGCAGCGGCGCGCCGGGGCGGTCGTCGGCGATGCCGGCGATCTGGCCCTCGTAGGACATCACGCCGACCAGTCGCAGCCGCGGCCGGGCGAGGACGGCCCGAGCCAGCTCCCGGGCCGCGTCGGGGGCGTGCAGCGGTGAGCGGCGCATGCCGAGGTGGAGCTTTCCGCCGAGCAGGCGCAGCGAGGCGTCGAGGTCCAGGCAGATCCGCAGTGGGGGGCCGTCCGGGCCCGCCGCCGCGCAGATCAGCTCCAGGTGCTCGACCGAGTCGGCCATCAGCACGACCCGGGCCGCCGCCCGCTCGTCGGCGGCGAGTTCGCGCAGCGGGTCGGCGTCGGCGCACGGGTAGCCGACCAGGACGTCGCCTCGTTCGTCGTCGAGCGTGCGGGCCAGCCAGAGCGCCTCGGGCAGGGTGAACGCCATGACGCCGCGGAAGCCCGGCATCCGCAGCACCCGGTCGATCAGCTCCCGGGAGCGCACCGACTTGCTGGCCAGCCGGATCGGTTTGCCGCCGGCCCGGCCGACGAGCTGCGCGGCATTGGTGCGCAGCGCCTCCAGGTCGACGACGGCGAACGGCGGACGCAGCCCGGCGGTCGCCCGCTGCAGTCGTTCGATGGTCATGGGAGGCCCTTCCGTCGGATGCGCGGGCTCGTGTTCGGTGTCGGCCACCCTGACTTGTTCATCTGTCCAAGTCAAGCGTTCAGGTCCCTTGACTTGGACAACCGTCCGGCAGCACGCTTCCCCCCATCAACGAGCCGAGAGGACACCGGAGATGAGACCGGACACGACACCCGCGTGGCGCAACTGGGCAGGCAACGAGCAGGCCCGGCCGGCCCGGGTGGCGCACCCCCGGGACGCCGAGGAGGCCGCCGCCGAGATCGCCGCCGCCGTCCGGGACGGGCACCGGGTCAAGGCCGTCGGCGCCGGACACTCGTTCAGCCCGGCCGCCGTCGCCCCGGGCGTCCAGCTGCGGATGGACCGGATGGACCGGCTGGTGTCCGTGGACCCGGCGACCGGCCTGGTCACCGTCGGCGCGGGCATGCCGCTGTGGAAGCTCAACCCGCTGCTGGCGGAGCACGGCCTGGCCATGGAGATCCTCGGCGACATCGACCGGCAGACCGTCTCCGGCGCGGTCTCCACCGGCACCCACGGCTCCGGCCTGCGCTTCGGCGGCATCGCCACCCAGCTGCGCGCGCTCCGACTCGCCCTCGCCGACGGCACCGTGGTCCGCTGCTCGCCCACCGAGCGGCCCGAGCTGTTCGCCGCCGCCCGGGTCGGCCTCGGCGCACTGGGCGTGATCACCGAAGTGACGCTCCAGTGCGTGCCGCTGTACGTCCTGCACGCCCGGGACACCGCGATGCCGATCGCCGAGGTGCTCACCCGACTCCCCGAACTCGCCGCCGCCAGCGACCACTTCGAGTTCTTCTGGTTCCCGCACAGCAGCACCGCGCTGACCCGCCGCTTCACCCGGCTGCCCGGCGGCACCCCGCTGCGCCCGATCCCCGCGCTCACCCGCCGCCTCGACGAAGCCCTGAACGGCCCCGCCTTCGAGGCGATGTGCCGGATCGGCACCCGGTTCCCGGCCGCGGTCCGCCCGATCGCCCGGTTCGCCGCGAAGGCGATGTCCGCCCGCGAATGGACCGACCTGTCCTACCGGGTCTTCGCCTCACCTCGCGAAGTCCGCTTCCTGGAGGGCGAGTTCGCCATCCCCCGGGAGCACGCCGCGGCGGCGCTGCGGGAGATCCGGCAGTGGATCGACCGCCACGACGAGCGGGTGTCCTTCCCGCTGGAGGTCCGGTTCGTCGCCGCCGACGACATCTGGCTGTCCACCGCCTACGGGCGGGAGAACTGCTACATCGCCTTCCACCAGTACCACCGGATGCCCCACCGCCGGTACTTCGACGCCTGCCAACGGATCCTCGCCGACTTCGGCGGCCGCCCGCACTGGGGCAAGATGCACACCCTGGACGCCGCGGCCCTGCGGCCGCGCTACGAGCGCTTCGACGACTTCACCGCCCTGCGCGACACCCTCGACCCGACCGGCGTCTTCGCCAACCCGTACCTGGACCGCGTCCTCGGCCCGGCCCCCGCCGCCAGGCCCACCGCAGTCGGCTGATCCGCCCGCCCGGGCACCCGAACGCCCCTCAGGACGACCGCCCCCTCTCCGACTCCGCCGCCGGCATTCCGCTTACCGCCGGGAGATCCTGACGCCCCGTCAGCACCTGGACGACGTACGGCCACGCGGCAGCGCCGAGCAGGGCGTCCGCCTCGGGCGTCCCTCCGTAGTCGAACTGCGCGGAGGCCGGCGCGGGGCCCTCGCCGGGCAGGCGGATCCGGTGGCCGGCGTCGGGGCGCTGCACCAGCCGGACGCCGAGGCCGGCGGCGCGCCGCCGCGCGGCGAGCTGTTCGGCGAACGGGAGCGCCGGCCACATCGCGTCGTCGCCGCCCGCGACCAGCAGCAGGTCGGCACGGGCGGCCTGGACCGGGATGTCCGCCGCGGGGACGGCGCCCGCGGAGGTCCGTTCGCTCTGCTCGTACCAGCCGCGGATGGCGACCGGCCGGCCCTCCGGCTCGGCGGGCTCCCAGGTGTCGTCGAGCGGCACGAACGGCAGTGCCCGCCCCTGCCAGGTCCAGCAGGAGCGGAGCGGGCGGTCCGCGCCGTCCCGGCCCGGCCCGACGTTGCTCCACACCCGGGAGGTGGGCGCCAGCGCCACCACCGCGTCCACCCGCGGGTCGTGGACGGCCGTCAGCATCGCGGCCTCGGCGCCCTTGGAGGTGCCGAGCATCCCGATCCGGCGCGCCCCGTTGTCGCGCAGCAGGCCGACCGCCGCGGTGAAGGTCTCCAGCGGCACCTCGCAGATCCCCGGCGGCTGCCCGGGCCCGCCGAACCACCGGAGTGCCAGCGCCGCCACGCCGGCCCGGGCCAGCAGCCGGGCCCGTTCCCGCTCGATCCGCCCGCTCGACCCCGACAGCACCACCACCGCGGCCCCGCTCCCGCCCGCCGGCTCGACGAGCAGCGCCTCCCACGGCTCCGTCAACTCCCGCTCGACGACGTCCATCCGAACCTCCTGCTGCTGATCGGCGGTCGGCACCGCCGGGGACACGGGTCCTGCGGCGGGCACCGTTGCGGTACTAGTCTCTGCGGCCGTCGGACTTCCTTCGTGATCGGGGTGTGCCATGGCCGAACTGCTGCTGTCCCGCCGGGATCTGGACTTCCTGCTGTTCGAGTGGCTGGGGGCGGAGTCGCTGACCGCGCGGGAGCGGTTCGCGGAGCACGACCGGGAGACCTTCGACGCGGTGCTGGACCTCGCGCAGGAGATCGCCGCACGACACTTCGCCCCGCACAACCGGCGCAACGACGTCGAGGAGCCGCGGTTCGACGGCGAGCGGGTGGTGCTGCACCCGGAGGTGGGCGCGGCGCTGGAGGTGTTCGTCGGGTCGGGGCTGATGGCCGCGGCGATGGACCACGACCTGGGCGGGCAGCAGCTGCCGACGCTGGTGGCGAATGCCTGCACGGCGTGGTTCCAGGCGGCGAACGTCGGCACCGCGGCCTACCCCTTCCTCACCGTCGCCAACGCCAATCTGCTGTCCGTCTACGGGACTTCGGAGCAGCGCGAGCGGCTGGTGCGGCCGCTCGCCGCGGGCCGGTTCTTCGGGACGATGTGCCTGTCCGAGCCGCAGGCCGGCTCCTCGCTGGCGGACGTGCGGACCACGGCCGAGCCGCGTCCGGACGGCGGGTACCGGCTGTTCGGGACCAAGATGTGGATCTCCGGCGGCGACCACGAGTTGGCCGAGAACATCGTCCACCTGGTGCTGGCGCGGACCCCGGGCGCGCCGGCCGGGGTGAAGGGCCTGTCGCTGTTCGCGGTGCCCAAGTACCTGGTGGGGGCGGACGGTTCGGTCGGCGAGCGCAACGACGTGGTGCTCGCCGGGCTGAACCACAAGATGGGGTACCGGGGGACGGTCAACACGGTGCTGAACTTCGGCGAGGGGCGGCACCGGCCGGGCGGCGAGCCGGGCGCGGTGGGCGAGTTGGTGGGCGAGCTGCACCACGGGCTGGCGTGCATGTTCCACATGATGAACGAGGCCCGGACGGGTGTCGGGCTGGGCGCGGCGGCGCTCGGGTACACGGGCTACCTGCACGCGCTGGAGTACGCCCGCTCCCGCCCGCAGGGGCGCCCGCTGACGGACCGTGACCCGTCCGCACCGCAGGTGCCGATCATCCAGCACCCGGACGTCCGGCGCCTGCTGCTCGCTCAGAAGGCTTACGCGGAAGGGGCGTTGGCGCTCGGCCTGTACTGCAGCCGGCTGCTGGACGAGCAGCGGACCGCGCCGGAGCCGTCCGCGCGGGCGGCGGCGGGGCAGTTGCTGGAGGTGCTGACGCCGGTGGCGAAGAGCTGGCCGTCGCAGTGGTGCCTGGCGGCGAACGAGCTGGCGATCCAGGTGCACGGCGGGTACGGCTACACGCGCGACCACCCGGTGGAGCAGTTCTACCGCGACAACCGGCTGAACGCGATCCACGAGGGCACGCACGGCATCCAGGCGCTCGACCTGCTCGGCCGCAAGGTGGTGCGGGACGGCGGCGCGGGCCTGGCGGCGCTGCTGGACGCGTTCGCGGCGACCACCGCCCGGGCGGCCGAACTCGGCGGGGAGGCGGCGCGGTTCGCGGCCGCGCTGGATGCCGCCGCCGGGCGGGTCCGGCACACCACGGGCGTACTGTGGTCGGCCGGCGATCCGGAGGTGGCGCTGCCGAACGCCTCCGTGTACCTGGAGGCGGTCGGCCATGTGGTGCTGGCCTGGATCTGGCTGGAGCAGTACCTCGCGCTGGGCGGCGCGGACACTCCCTTCCATCAGGGCAAGCGGCAGGCCGCCCGCTGGTTCTTCCGGGTCGAACTCCCCCGCACCGGGCCGCAGTTCGACCTCCTCGACGCCCTGGACCGGACGGCCGCGGACACCCCGCCGGCCTGGTTCTGAGCCCTCGGCCCGCCGCGCGGCCGGGACTTTCCGGATGTCCGGAATCCGACGGCCGCAGGTCAGCGGGCATTTCACGGGCGCATTCCATGATCCGACCGGTTAAGCGGAAGCAGGGCGTCTGGACAGTCCGCACCGGCCCGATTACAGTCGGTGCGGGGCCTGCGAGAGCAGGAAATGTCACAGTGGGGGCGGCACATTCATCGTCGGGCGGCGGAAATCCGTCCCGCCCGGTGATTCACCATGTCTTCCGGAATCGGCTTCGACCGACGCTGCCGTTTTCGGAATTCGGCTCGCGGAAGCGCCGGTTCTTCACGGCTCGACGCGGGCCGTCGCGTCCGTCGAGGCCCCTCGTCCGCAACTCGTCCGCAACTCGCCCGGACAAGAAGGAGAGACACCCTCATGCCTCTGTCAGCGGCTGACCTCGCGAAGCTCGGCGACACCCCGGTCACGATCCAGTCGGACCACTACCCGAACATCCACCTGCGCATGGACGGCACCGGCGTGACCGAGTTCGCCGGCAGCGGCGCGGGAAAGGTGAACTGCCAGTTCGGCACCAGCCCCTGGACGGCTTTCCGGGTCCGGCCGCAGAGTGACGGTTCTTTCGCATTCGAGTCGGTCGCCTTTCCCGGCGTCTTCCTGCGCATGGACGGCGCCGGAGTTCCGGACAACATGGCCGGCGGGGGAACCGTCAACTGTCAGTTCGGCGCCCACCCATACGAAATGTACAAGCTCCGCCCGCAGGCCAACGGCTCGTTCTCGTTCGAGTCGGCGACGGCATTTCCCAACCATTTCCTGCGCCTGGTGGTCGGCAGCGGAGTGACCGCCGCCACCGGCCCCGGCGGAACGGTGAACTGCCAGATCAACGCCAACGGCGGCGACGACGAGAAGTTCTACCTCGACCTCGCCTGAGCGACTCCGCGGGCCGCACCTGCCGACCGGCGGGGTGCGGCCCGCATCCGTTGCGCGGCAGGCCGCGCCGGACCGGGGCGGTCGGTTCCCCCTCGCCCGGGGCGCGACACCCGCCGGCGCGCGCCCGCCCCGGCGTCCACGGTCCGGTCACCGCTCCCTGCCTCCGGGCGCTTCACGACGGCCCCGCCCGGGCCGGCCTGCACGAAGCCGGGCACGAAGCCGGTACGCGCCGTGCCGAGGAGGTGGTGGCGGAGGGCGTCGGAACGCCTGCGAGCCACGGCCTAGGGTGGTGGGGTTCGCAGGTGCGGGAGGGGGCGGGGCGGCGTGGAGCGGTCGCGGCTGGTGGGGGTCCGTGGCCCGGGCGGTCCGGGTTCGGGGTGGGCGGTCGGCGGCCGGCTGGTGCTGACGTCCGCTCATGTCGTGCGCGCGGGACGGCCGGACGGCGTCGAGGTGTTCCGGCCGGCGGGGCCCGGCCCGGTCGGCGCCGAGGTGCTGTGGTGCGGCACCCCCGGCGGCCGGGACGACGCGGCGCTGCTGCTGGTCGACGCCGCGCTGTGGCCGGAGCCGCCCGGTCCGGTGCGCTGGGGGCGGCTGGTGACGGACCGTCCGGGGACGGCCTGCGAGACCTGGGGCCTGCCGGACGTCGCCCAGCGCCCCGGCCGGCCCGCGGAGGCGGTGCAACTGCTCGGCGAGTTGAACCCGGGCACCGGCTTCGCCGGCAACCGGCACGTGATGGACCTGCGCCGGCACCCGCCGCAGTGGTCCGACGGGTCCGCCTGGGGCGGCCTGTCGGGGGCGGCGGCGTACTGCGACGACCTGCTGGTGGGCGTGGTCGCCTCGGAGCGGGCCCACTCGGGCGGGGCGCAGCTGAACCTGGTGCCCGCCTACGTGCTGCACCACGACCCGGCGTTCCGGTCCGTGCTGGCGGCGCACGGTGTGCCGGCCGCCGTGCTGGAGCCGGTGGAGCTGCGGCACCTGGCGGATCCGGCGCTCGCCCCGGACCGGGCGGCCGGTCCGCTCCGCTCCCCCGCGGCGCTGCTGCGGGCGGCCCGGCAGGTGGTGCCGTTCCACGGGCGGGACGCGCTGCTGGGCGAGCTGGTGGAGTGGTGCGAGCGCGGCGGCTTCGGCGCCTGGCTGCTGCACGGGCCCGGCGGGCAGGGCAAGACCCGGCTGGCGCACGAGCTGGCGGCCCGGCTCTCGGAGCGCCGGTGGGCGGTGCTGTGGCCGCGCCCGGACGCCGGGGCGGCGGAGTTGACGGAGTGTCGGCGGGCGGCCCGTCCGCTGCTGGTCGTCCTGGACTACGCGGAGCACCGCACCGGGCAGCTGGCCGCGCTGGTCGCGGCGGCGGCCGCGCACCGCGGTCCGACCGCGTTCAAGCTCCTGCTGCTGGCCCGCACCGACGGCGACTGGTGGCAGCAGGCCGTCACCGCCGACGACTTGACCCAGGACCACCTGGAGCACGCCCCGACCCGCCGGCTCGACCCGCTCCAGGACGACCCGGCGGGCCGCCCGGCCGCGTACCGGGCCGCGCTGGACGCGCTGGCCGCCGCGCTGCCCCTGGTCGACGGCCAGTCGGGCCCGGACTGGGCGGGCGTGGCCGCCGCGCTGCCGACCCCGCCCGGGCTCGACCAGCCCGGCTACGGCAACGCGCTGACCCTGCAGATGGCCGCGCTCGCCGACCTGCTCGACACCACCGGCGGGTCGGAGCTCGCGGAGCGGCCCGGCGCGAGCGCGGTGGAGGACCGACTGCTGGGGCACGAGCGCCGCTACTGGCAGCGCACCGCGGCCGCGTTCGGTCTCGCGCCCGCGCTGTCGGCCCGGGCGCTGGACGCGGTGGTCGCCGCGGCGAACCTGGCCGGCGCGGCCGACCGCGAGCAGGCCGACCTGCTGTGGCGCCGACTCCCGGCGCTGGCCGACCAGTCACGGGACCGCCGGGACACCGTGACGGCCTGGCTCGGCGCGCTCTACCCGGCGCCCGCACCCCACCCGTTCGGCCCGCTGCCGCCCGACCGGCTCGCCGAACGCCACATCGCCCGCGTCCTCGACACCGACCCGGCCCTCCCCGAACGCCTCCTCCCCGCCCTCGACCCCGACCGCACCGCCCACCTCCTCACCGTCTGCACCCGCGCCGCCGCCCACCCCACCGTCGCCGGCCGCCTCGACCCCCACCTGACCGCCCTGTGCGTCCGCCACCGCACCGCCCTGGCCCCGCACTTCGTCCGCCTGGCGACCCGGAGCCCGCGGCCGGGACCGCTGCTGGCGGCCCTGCGCGAGATCGTCGAGGACCCGCGGACGCCGCTCAGGGAGCTGATGGACCTCAGCGACCTGCTCCCGAACTCCAGTCAGGCCCTGGTGCACGAGGCCGCCGCCCTCGCCCGGGTGCTGACGGACCGTCTGCGGCAGCTCGCCGCCACCGACTTCGCCCGGCACGGACCGCACCTGGCCACGGCGTTCATCGAACTCTCGGTGCGGATGAGTCAGCTCGGCCGCGCCGAGGAGAGCCTGGCGGCCGTCCAGGAGGCGGTCTCGTTGTACCGCGCCTTCTTCGCCGCCGATCCGGACCGCCACGCCGAGGAGTTGGCCATCGCGCTCGGCAACCTCGCCACCCGGCTCGCCAGGGCCCACCGGCCGGACGAGGGACTGACCGTGGCGACGGAGGCCGTCGAACTGCACCGGGGGCGCGGCGAAGCGGGCCTCCCGGGGCTGGCCGCCGCCCTGCTCACCCGCTCCAACGTCCTCGGCCTGCTCGGTCGGCACGAGGACGGGTTGGCCGCCGTCCAGGAGGCCGTCGTCCTCTACCAGTCCCTCGCCGAGACCGACCCGGGAAGCCACGTCCAGCAGCGGGCAGCAGCCCTGGCCGCCCTGACTGTCCGACTGGGAGAGCTCGGCCGCCTCCCCGAGTCCGTCGCTGCCGCCCGCCGCGCGGTGGCCGTGTACCGGGCTCTCGCCGAGGCGGCCCCGGACGCCCACCTGCCCGACCTGGCGGGCGCGCTGAACAACGAGTCGCAGGCCTGGCAGCTGCTCGGTCGGCCCGAACACGGGCTCGCACCCGCCGAGGAAGCGACCGCCCTGCTCCGTCGGCTCGCGGCCCGGAATCCGGACGCCCACCTGCCCGATCTGATCACCGTCCTCACGGGCCTCGCCGACCACCTCAACGAGCTCGGCCGGGACGCCGAAGCGGTGGCCCGGGCCCGGGAGGCCGTCGGCATCGCCCGCACCCTGCGCACGACGCCGCAGGCCGCCCGCACGGTTCACCTGGCCGCGGCACTGCTCTGTCTCTCCCGCCAACTGGGCCGCCGAGGCCACGCCGGGGAGGGGATGACGGTGGCTCAGGAAGCGGTGGCGGCCTACCGCTTCCTGGCGGACCTCTCCCCCGCCGTCCACACGGCCAAGCTCGCCATCGCGCTCGGCCACCTGACCAACCACCTCCTCGTGCTCGGCCGGCCCGAGGAGGCGCTTTCCGCCGGCCGGGAAGCGGTGGAACTGGCCCGAAGGCTCGACCCGCCGGCCCGCCTTCTCCAGCTGGCCGACTCGTTGGAGCGTCTCACCGGCACGCTCGGCGTCCTGGGTCGGCACCTGGAAGCGGTGCCGCTGTGCGCGGAGGCCGTGGAGGTCTGCACCGCCCTGGCTTCCACCGATCCGGGCACTCACCTGCCCCGTCTCGTCCTCGCACTGCTGCGGCTCTCCGAGGAGCTTCGCATCGCCGGGGTCGCCGACTCTGCGGTCGCCTTCGCCCGCGACGCCCTCGACCTCTGCCGGAGCCTGGACGAGGCCGTCCCCGAGCGTCATCTCCCTCTGCTCGCGGAGGCGTTGACCAACCTCGCCGACTGCCTGGGCGAACCGGAGCAGCTGGCGGAGGGCCTGGCCCTGGCCGAGGAGGCGGCGGCGCTCCGGCGGGCCCTCGCGGAGCGCGATCCCGGCACTCATCTCCCCCTGCTGGTCCATGCGTTGATCGTCCTGGCCACCCAGTACGGGATGGCCGGCCGGGTGCAGGACGCGCTCGCTCCCGCCGTCGAAGCGGTCCGCATCTGCCGCGCCGATCCCGGCCTGCACCGGTCGCCGCTGGCCGCCGCCCTGCGCATCCTCGCCGTGGTCCGCCTCAATCTGGGCGCACGCGAGGAAGCGCGGGCCATCGCCTCGGAGGCGCTCGGCCTGTTCCGGGAGCCGGCCGCCGAGCGGCCCGCCGAGTTCGACCGGGTGGTGGCGCAGTTCACCGGAATCCTGGCGGCGATCGACGAACTGTCGACGGACGAATTCCCGGACAGCTAGTATCCCGAATATGCGGACGAGCGAAGGCGTCGAGTGGGGCCTGCACTGCTGCCTCACCCTGGTGTGGCTGGACGAACCCGGCCCGGTGCCCTCGGCCCGGCTGGCGGCGATGTTCGAGCTGTCGCCGACGTACCTCAACAAGGTGCTGCAACGGCTCACCCGGGCAGGGCTGTTGACGTCCGTCTCGGGGCCGCGCGGCGGCGTCCGGCTGGCCCGCGACCCGGGCCGGATCACCATGATGGACGTGGTGACGGCCGTCGAGGGCGCCGACCCGCTGTTCGCCTGCGCCGAGATCCGGCAGCGCGGCGCCTCCGCGGAGGGCGCGACCGACCGCGAGTTCGCCCGCCCGTGCGGGATCGCCGCCGCGATGCGCCGCGCGGAACTCGCCTGGCGCCGCGAACTCGCCGCCCGCACCGTCGCCGACCTGGCCCGGGAGGCCCCGTCCGCGTCCGTCACCCGGATCCGCCGCAACTACGCCCGCCTCGCCTCGGCCGCCTGACCCGCCGCCCCGCACCCGCGGAGCAGCCGACCACCCCCATTCAGGACACCGACTGTCCCGAAACATCCCCGGAGAACCCGCCGGAACCAATACCGTCAACACCCCACCCCTGGCCGGAGTTCGACCCGGCAGGACCACCCTCCACCCCGCCGTCCTCGCGCTCGGCACCTTCGCCGTCGACACCGGCGCCTACGCGCCCGCCCGACCCTCCACCCCGCACCCGCGGCCCACCCGACTGCGCCAATTCAGGACACCAACTATCCCGAAACCGGAGAACCCGCCATGACCAGCACCGTCAACGCCTCTCCCATGCAAGGGAGTTCACCCCGGCAGGACACCCTCCGCCCCGCCGCCGTCCTCGCGCTCGGCACCTTCGCCGTCGGTACCGACGCCTTCGTCACCGCCGGCTTCCTGCCCGCGATGGCGGGTGCGCTGCACGTGTCGACGGCCGCCGCCGGGCAGTCCGTCAGCCTGTTCGCCGGCGCCTACGCGCTCGCCTCGCCGCTGCTGGCCGTCGCCACCGCCCGGCTGCCCCGCCGCGCCCTGCTGGTGGCGGCGCTGGTGCTGCTGGCCGCCGCGAACGCGCTGGCCGCGCTGGCCCCGACGTACGCCGTGCTGCTCGTCGGCCGGGTGCTGGCGGCGCTCGGGGCGGCGGCGTTCACCCCCACCGCGGGGGCGACGGCCGCGGCGCTGGTGCGGGCCGAGTCGCGCGGGCGGGCGCTCGCGCTGGTGATCGGCGGGCTGACGGCCGCCACCGCGCTCGGGGTGCCGCTCGGCCGGGTGGCCGCCGCCGGGCTCGGGTGGCGGGCGGCGCTGGGCGCGGTCGCGGTGCTGTCCGCGCTGGGCGCGCTCGGCGTGCGCCTGACGCTGCCCCGGCTCCCCGGCGGGGCGCCCGTGCCGCTCCGCACGCGGCTGGCCGCGCTGCGCCGCCCGGGGGTGCTCCGGGTGCTGCCGCTGACGGTGCTCGGGATGGCGGCCTGCTACGTGCCGTACTCGTACAGCGTGCCCGTGCTGGCCGCGGTCGGCGTCTCGGGCCGGGTCGCGGTGCCGGTCGCGCTGGTGCTGTACGGGGCGGGTGCGGTGGCGGGCAACCTGCTGTCGGGGCGGTGGACCGACCGGGCGGGCCCGGTGCGGGTGCTGACGGCGGGCTACGCGGCCATGGCGGTGGCGTTCGCGGTGCTCGCCGTGCTCGCGGCGGGCCGGTGGCCGGCCGTCCCGGCGGTCGGGGTGCTGGTGTTCCTGTGGGGCGCGAGCAGCTGGTGCCAGACCCCGGCGCAGCAGCACCGGCTGCTCGCGGCGGCGTCCGAACAGGCCCCGCTGGTGGTGTCGTTGAACGCGTCGGCGATCTACCTGGGCATCGGCGCGGGCACCGTGCTGGGCGGACTGGCGCTGCCCGCGGGCGCGGCGGCGGTGTTCGCCCTGGCGGCGCTGCTGGCCTGCGCTGCGGCGGTGCTCCTGCGGGGGACGGCCGGGGCGGCGGCTACATCCACATGAACGGCTGGCCGGCGACGGCGGCGGCCGACCGGGTGCTGGCGGTCAGCACCTCGTCCGGGCCGGCGCCGGCGCGCTGGTCGGCGTAGCGGGAGACGGTGAGGGTGAGGTAGTGGCCGACCAGTTCGACCCGGGTCGCCGCCATCGGCTTCACGCCGGCCGCCGGTGCGACCAGCCCGTCCGGGAAGGTGAATTCGAACTCCGCGGCGTGTTCGCGGACGGCCTGCAGGGCCCGGGCGGCGGCGCCCGCGTCGGTGAACCGCAGGACGGTGACGCTGGTGATCACGGGCTGGTCGTTGCGGGTGAGCGCGATGCCGAGCCAGCCCTGGCACTCGAGCTTCTCCAGCAGGTTGCGGGTCTTGTCGTTCTGGACGGCCCGGCAGTCGGCGCCGTCGCGGGCGGCGCTGCGGTGCGCCTTGTACAGGTCGAAGTCGTAGGTGCGCTGCGCGGGGAAGTACCGCTCCGAGTTGAAGGACTGAGCCTCCGTCAGCGGCTGGGCGCCCTGCCCGGCGGGGGCGGCGGCGGCCGCCGGCTGGGTGCTGGTGGGGCCGAGCCCCGGCAGGATGTCGCCCGGGTGGGGGGTGGACACCACCCACACGCCGCCGGCGGCGAGCACCCCGACGACACTCCACAGGAAGGCCAGGCGCCGTCGCTCACCGACGGCCCGATGCCCGGCCACCGGCAGGTCCTCGTCAACGCCCGCGGGCGCGCCCCCCTGGATGGTCATGGCGCAGATTCTAAGCAGCTCATCCCACGAACCCATCCTCGGGTCGGACGCACCGGAAGCATCCCCGCACGGCACGCACGCGGCGCCCGGTCGGCTTGTCAGCAGATGGCACGGTATGTCCAACGCGCAGCTGGCGGCGCACCGGCGGCTCAGTCGCCGAGCCCCGGGATCCACACCAGGCGCAGCACGTCGATGGTGCGCTCGTCCGGGTTGACGAAGAGTTCGGCCGTGACGGACGGGGCGAGCACCGCACTGCGCAGTTCGCCCCACTCGTCGACGGCGGAGCCGGCCCGGTCGTCGAGCGTCACCAGCACCGCGGTGACGAGTGCGAACAGCAGGTCGTCCGCCTTGGAGATCTCGACCATCGTCCGGGCGGGCTGCTCCTGCAGCCAGACCCGCCACCCCTTCACGCGACGGCCCCGGCCTGCGGCCCCCGGCCCGCGCCGAGCGCCCGCCCCACGGCCGCCCGGTACCCGGACCGGTCGCTGCCGTACGCGGCGGACATCGCCCGCAGCCACCACGAGGTGATCACCGCCTCCCGGTCCAACGGGTCCTCCAGCGGACCGAGTTCGGCGTAGAACCGGGCCCGCTCGTCGTACGTGAGCGCATGCTCGATGCCGTTGATGCTCCGCGGCACCCGCAGGGTGCCCGACTCCGCCATGGCCGTCATGTGCTGCCTCCCGTCCCGATGTCTCCGACCGTACCTGCGGCCGCCCGATCCGTCTGCCACCTTTCGCCACGGAATCGACCCGGAGTTCGTTCCCCGGGCCCGCGGAAAACCGCTGGACCCACCGGCGGGGACGCGCCGTTGGGTTCCCGAGGAGAGGTCGACGAACGGGAACGGCGGACGGCGGAACTCTACGAGATCCGCGGCGTGCGGAGGTCTCGCACCGGCTCGACGTGCTGGCGGGCTTCGTCGCCGTGTGCGCGGCGGGGGACGGGGACGCGCGGCGCCGGCTCGCCCTGCTGACCGCAGCGGCCGAAGCCGCGCCGGCGGCCGCGCCCCCGGAACTCGGCGTCGCGGCGCAGTGCCTGGACAGCTCATCCACTCGGCCGAGGAGGACTGGGCCGACCACCCGTACCGCCCCGCCGACGCCCGGCCCGACGACGCCGGCCGGCAGACCCGCGACTACGCTGAGGACCTGCGGCGCGCCGTGCTCCCCGTCGCCCTCCACGACGACCCGGGGCGCGTCGAACTCGGCCTGGCGGTGCGGTTCCTGGCGCTGTGCCGACAACGGCGCCGGGACCCGCGGGTCCGCGAGGACGTCTTCTGCCTCGCCGGGCGAGCCGCGACGGCGCTGGACCTCGGGCACCCGGCGGCGGCGCGGCGGGAGGTCGAGCGGACGGAACGGGCGGGATCGGTCGAATCGGGTCCGTGCGACTGCGGTCGATCCGCGGAGTCGGCGCCGCACGGCGATTCGCCTTCTCGGGCGGCCGGTTCCGCTCCTACCATCGATCCGTCGGCCATCCGAGAGGCAGGGGTCGGTTCGATGACGGAGGACACCCCGACGGTGGACCGCTCGAAGCCGAGCGTCGCCCGAATCTACGACTATCTGCTCGGCGGGCACGACAACTTCCCGGTCGACCGCGAGATCGGCGACTACTTCCTCCGGGAGCTGCCCGGTTCGGCGGCCGTCCCGGTCGAGAACCGCCGGGCCCTGATCCGTGCCGTGGCGGCGATGGCGACCGCCGGCATCCGCCAGTTCCTCGACCTGGGCAGCGGGCTGCCCACCGCCGACAACGTGCACCAGGTCGCCCGGCGGCACCGCCCCGACGCGCGCGTGGTGTACGTCGACAACGACCCGGCCGTACTCGCCCACGGCCGCGCCCTGTTGGCCGCCGACGGGCGCACCGCCGTGGTCCTGGCCGACCTGCGCGAGCCGGCGGAGGTCCGCCGCCGGCCGGAGGTGGTGGACCTGATCGACTTCGACGAACCGGTGGGCCTGGTGTTCAGCGCCGTCCTGCACCATCTCGACGACGCCGAGCGGCCCGGCGACCTGGTCCGCTGGTGGACGGAGCGGGTGCCGTCGGGCAGTCAGGTCTACCTCTCGCACTTCCGGTCCGGCGGCAACGAGGAGTGCCGGCTCGCCGAGCGGAAGTTGCAGGGCAGCCTCGGCCGCGGCCGCTGGCGCACCGACCAGGAGATCCTGGCCCTGTTCGGCGAGCTCGAACTCCTCGAACCCGGCCTGGTGTGCTGCTCCGAGTGGCGCCCGGAGACCGTGTCCGCCGCGACCGGTCCGCCCCGGCACGAGCCGACGGTGTGGGAGCAGATGATCTCCTGCGCGCTGGCCCGCAAGCCGTAGCGGCCCGCGCCCGGCCGCCGCGCGGGAAAATCGGGTGGCCCGGGCCCGCTGCCCCGGTAGCGTCGGGCGGATGACCGAGTTGCAGCGGCTGCGCGCCGACCACGCGCCGGCGGTCCTGGCGTTCGAGGCGGCGAACCGCGGGTACTTCGCCGCCTCCGTGCCGGACCGCGGCGACGACTACTTCGACCGCTTCACCGAGCGGCACGCCGCCCTGCTGGCCGAGCAGGAGGCCGGCGTCTGCGTCTTCCACCTGCTGGTCGCCGAGGACGGCGCGGTCCTGGGCAGGTTCAACCTGTACGACCTGGTGGACGGCGCCGCCACGCTCGGCTACCGGGTCGCCGAGCGGGTGGCGGGCCGCGGCGTGGCCACCGGGGCCGTCCTGGAGCTGTGCCGGATCGCGGCGGCCCGGTACGGCCTGCACACGCTGCGGGCGGCGACCACGCACGAGAACCTCGCCTCGCAGCGGGTGCTGGCCAAGGCCGGGTTCGTCCCGGTCGGCCCGGCGGACCCCGCCGAGCTGAGCGGTGCTTCGGGCACCTGGTACCGGCGCGAGCTCGACCCGTGGAACCACGACCAGTGAAACCGCGCCCGTGAACCCGCGCCCCGTGAACCGCGGTCCACGGAGGGCACGGCCGCGCCCCGCTGACTGGTCGTCACACTGTGTGAGGAATGTCTCACGGCCGCCGACTGGCTCTGCATCCCGTCCGATGGTGTGTAAAGCAGCAGGTCACGGCGCATTGTGACTACTCGCACACGCTCCGGGCGATCTTCTGGCGTGTTCCCTCTGGCGGACTGCGGGGCCGCCCGGGCAGGATCGGGCCCATGGATCTCCTCGACACGCTGACCGACAAGGGCCTTCGCCGGGAACTGCCCACCCGCGAGGAGGCGCTGGCCGTACTGGCCACCACGGATGACGAACTGCTGGACGTGGTCGCGGCGGCCGGGCGGGTGCGCCGGCAGTGGTTCGGGCGGCGGGTGAAGCTCAACTACCTGGTGAACCTGAAGAGCGGGCTCTGCCCGGAGGACTGCTCGTACTGCTCGCAGCGCCTCGGGTCGAAGGCCGAGATCCTCAAGTACACGTGGCTGAAGCCGGAGCAGGCCGCCGAGGCGGCGGCCGCCGGTGTCGCCGGCGGTGCGAAGCGGGTGTGCCTGGTCGCCAGCGGGCGCGGCCCGACGGACCGGGACATCGACCGGGTCGCCGACACCATCGCGGCGATCAAGGGCGCGGACGAGCAGGTCGAGGTGTGCGCCTGCCTGGGCCTGCTGTCGGACAATCAGGCGGAGCGCCTGAAGGCGGCCGGCGCGGACGCGTACAACCACAACCTGAACACCTCCGAGAGCACCTACGGCGAGATCACCACCACCCACACCTACGCCGACCGGGTGGACACCGTGGCCAAGGCGCACGGCGCGGGCCTGTCGGCCTGCTCGGGCCTGATCGCGGGCATGGGCGAGAGCGACGAGGACCTGGTCGACGTGGTCTTCGCGCTGCGCGAGCTGGACCCGGACTCGGTGCCGGTCAACTTCCTGATCCCGTTCGAGGGCACCCCGCTCGCCGAGGAGTGGAACCTGACCCCGCAGCGCTGCCTGCGGATCCTGGCGATGGTCCGGTTCGTCTGCCCGGACATCGAGGTCCGGATCGCGGGCGGCCGCGAGGTGCACCTGCGCTCGATGCAGCCGCTGGGCCTGCACATCGCCAACTCGATCTTCCTGGGCGACTACCTGACCAGCGAGGGCCAGGCCGGGCAGGCCGACCTCGACATGATCAAGGACGCGGGCTTCGAGGTGGAGGGCGCCGAGCAGACCACGCTGCCGCGGCACCGCGCCACCGCGTCCGCCGGCTGCGGCGGGGGCGCCCCGGCCTGCGGCGGCCACGGCGAGGACGCCGCGGACGCCTGCGGGACGGGCGGCTGCGGCCCGTGCGGCGGCCACCACGCCGAAGCCGGTGCCGGGAGCGGGACCGACGCGGCCGGCGAGGGCGACGAGGCCCGCACCGACCTGGTGCGGGTGCGCCGCCGCGGCGCGGGCACCGAGCTGGCGCCGAACGCCTGATGGACGCCGCGCAGTTGCTCGACCTGGACCGGGCGCACGTCTGGCACCCGTACGGTCCGATGCCGGGAACGGTCCGGCCGTTCGTGGTGGAGTCGGCCGCGGGCGTCCGCCTGCGGCTGGCCGAGCCGGTCGGCGGGCACGACGAGCTGATCGACGGGATGTCGTCCTGGTGGGCGGCGATCCACGGCTACCGGCACCCGGAACTCGACGCCGCCGTCCGCGACCAGCTGGGGCGGATGAGCCACGTCATGTTCGGCGGGCTGACCCACCGTCCGGCGGTCGAACTCGCCGCCAAGCTGGTGGAGTTGACGCCGGAGCCGCTGCAGCACGTGTTCCTCGCCGACTCCGGTTCGGTGGCGGTCGAGGTCGCGCTGAAGATGTGCCTGCAGTACTGGCAGTCGCTGGGCCGGCCGGAGAAGCACCGGGTGCTGACCTGGCGCGGCGGCTACCACGGCGACACCTTCCACCCCATGTCGGTGTGCGACCCCGAGGGCGGGATGCACCACCTGTGGGGCGGGGTGCTGCCCCGTCAGCTGTTCGCCGCGGAGCCGCCCGCCGGGTACGACGCCCCGGCCGATCCGGCGTACCTGGCGCACCTGGCCGAGCTGATCGGGCGTCATGCCGGGGAGCTGGCCGCGGTGATCGTCGAGCCGGTGGTGCAGGGTGCGGGCGGCATGCGCTTCCACTCCCCCGCCTATCTGACCGCGCTGCGCGAGCTGTGCGACGCGCACGACGTGCTGCTGGTCTTCGACGAGATCGCCACCGGCTTCGGCCGCACCGGCGAACTGTTCGCCGCCGACCACGCGGGCGTCTCCCCGGACGTGATGTGCCTCGGCAAGGCGCTGACCGGCGGCTACCTGACGCTGGCCGCCACCCTGTGCACGGGCAGGGTCGCGGAGGGCATCTCGCGCGGCGAGGTCCCGGTGCTGGCCCACGGCCCGACGTTCATGGGCAACCCGCTGGCCGCCGCCGCGGCCAACGCCTCGATCGACCTGCTGCTGCGTCAGGACTGGCGCACCGAGGTCAAGCGCATCGAGGCGGCGCTCCGCGAGGCGCTCGAACCGTGCACCGGGCGGCCGGGTGTGCGGGACGTCCGGGTGCTCGGCGCGATCGGCGTGGTCCAGCTGGACGCGCCGGTCGACATGGCGGCCGCGACGGCCGCCGCGGCCGAGCAGGGCGTGTGGCTGCGCCCGTTCCGCGACCTGATCTACACCATGCCGCCGTTCGTCACCGGCGATCCGGACGTGGCAGCGATCGGCCGCGCCGTCGCCGCGGCCGCCGCCGCGTCCCACGCGGCGCACGGCGGCTGATCCGCCGCCGCCCGCTCCACCGCACCGTCGTCCCGAGGAAGCACCATGTCGCCCGTCCTGTTCGTCACCGGCACCGGCACCGAGGTCGGCAAGACCGTCAGCACCGCCGCCCTGGCCGCGCTCCGCACCGATCCGGTGGCGGTGCTCAAGCCGGGGCAGACGGGGCTGGCGCCGGGTGAGCCGGGGGACGTGGACGAGGTGGCCCGGCTGGCCGGGCCAGTGGTGCACGGTGTCGAACTGGCCCGCTACCCCGAGCCGTTGGCGCCCGACACGGCGGCCCGCCGGGCCGGCCTGCCGCCGCTCGCGCCGGAGGACGTGGCGAAGGCCGTGGCCGACCTGGCGGACCGCTTCGGAACGGTGCTGGTGGAGGGCGCGGGCGGGCTGCTGGTCCGCTACGACGAACAGGGCCGGACCCTGGCCGATCTCGCCGCGGCCTGCGAAGCGGCGGGCGTGCAGGTCGAGTTCCTGCTCGTCGCGGCGGCCGGCCTGGGCACCCTGAACGCGACGGCGCTGACCGCCGAGGCGCTGCGCCACCGCGGTCTGGCGCTGCGCGGCGTGGTGGTGGGCAGTTGGCCCGCCGATCCGGACCTGGCGGCCCGCTGCAACCTGGCCGACCTGCCGTCGGCCGCCGGCGCCCCGCTGCTCGGCGCGCTGCCGGCCGGCGCGGCGGCGGCCCGGACCCCGGCCGCCTTCCGGGAGTTGGCGGCGTCCTCGCTCGCCCCGTCGCTGGGCGGGCACTGGGACGCGGCGGCGTTCGCGGCGGCGTACCCGGCCTGAGACGGCCGCCCGCGCGGCGGGGCGGGTGCCCCGCCGCGCAGGTGACGTCGGGTCAGCCGATGGTCCACCGCTGGAGCGCGGTGCCGGTGTCCGCCTGCTGGGTGACGAGCGCGCCGTCGCCGGTGGAGGCGGTGGTGACCAGCAGTCCGCTCTTCTGCGAGGCGATGGTGTATCCGCTGCCGGCGGCGGTGACGATCCAGCGCTGGTTGCTGCCGCCGGTGCAGGTGTACTGGATGATCGCCGCGCCGGCGGTGCCGGAGCCGCCGTTGACGTCCATGCACAGGGTCGATTCGGCGTTGCTGATCTGGTAGCTGCCGTCGGCCTGGGCGGTGAAGACCCAGCGCTGGTTCTGGCCGCTGTTGGGCGTCCAGGTGACCAGTTGGGTTCCGGCGGTGGTGGAGTGGTTGGGGTCGTCCAGGGCCTTGCCGGAGGCGGTCAGGGTGTGGGTGCCGGCGAGTGCCGGGTTCACCGCCCAGGTGAAGGCGGTGGATCCGCCGGCGGTGCCGGAGGTCGCGGTGACGGTGACGGTGGCGGAGCCGGTGGCGGTGGGGGTGCCGGTGATCAGGCCGCTGGGGCTGATCGACAGGCCGGCGGGCAGGCCGGTGGCGCTGAAGGTCAGTGCCTTGCCGGCCGAGTCGTTGCCGCCGATTTGCAGCGACACCGCGGTGTTGACCTTGGTGGACTGGTTGCCGGGGTTGGTCACGGTGACGGTCTCGGGCGCGCTGCCGGCCGCCGTCAGGGTCAGCGTCTGCTCGCTCGCGGTGCGGCCCGCGCCGACCGTGCTGCCGCTGGTGTCGGTCCAGGACCGGGCGGGGGCGGTCTCGGCGAGGCGGCCGGCAGCGGCGGACAGGCCGAGCGCCAGGCCGCTGTAGCGGTTCACCAGTCTGACGGTGCCGTCGGTCGCGCCGGTGGCGTCGGCGCCGCGCAGCACCCACCACTGCTGGCCGACGGTCGGCCCGCCGGCGGGCGCGGCGGTCGCGGTCGGCTGCGCGCCCCAGGCCCGTCCGGCCTGCGCGCCGGAGTTGACGCCGAGCAGCTGCCCGGTCGAGGAGTTGACGATCCGGTAGGAGCCGTCGCCGTTGGCCGCGAAGGTCCACGACTCCAGTGCGGAGCCGGTGGGCGCGGCCAGCGAGGTGGTGGCGCCGCTGCCGGAGACCTGGGCGAGCACCCGGCCGCCGCCGCCCGCGATCCGGTACGCCTTGGTCGGGTCGACCGGCGGCGCGGCGGGCGCGGCGGAGTCGATGGTGACGTTGACGTACTGGCCGGACGCGCCGCCGGAGCAGCCGAACGCGCAGTACGAGCGGAAGGACTTGCCGACGATCGCGGAGCTGGTGCGGTTGGCGCCGTCCAGGAACCAGCGGTACCAGGACGCGGTGTGGTAGCTGCCGGTGTCGCCGATCGGGAACCACTTCTGGGTGGCCAGGTTGTCGGTGGCGTAGAACTGCTGCGGGGCGTTGCCGCTCTGGTCGACGGCCTGGGGTTCGCCGATGTACAGGCCGAGGTAGGCGTTCCAGGTGACGTCCATGACGAACAGCGGTGAGGTGGCGGGCATCCGGCCGGCCGCGATCTGCTGGGCGGAGGTGCCGGTGTTCGCCGGGTCGTACTCGCCGGAGACCGGCGTGTACCCGGTGCTGCTGGTCGGGCCGACGGGGACCATGTTGGACTCGCGGCCGCCGACGCCGGCCTCGCTCCACGCGCCGTCGTACCACTTCTGCCAGGAGCCGGGGGCCATCTTGGCGGCGATCGGGGCCCGGGCGACGTGCTCGTAGAAGGCCTTCCAGCCGCCGCTCTTGTCGACCACGCGGGAGCCGTAGAACACGTAGAAGTACCCGGAGGCGGCGTCCACCAGCAGGCGCTGGTCGCCGTCGCCGTACGAGTAGGTCTGGTTGGGGAACTGCGCGGTGTCGCCGCGGGTGGTGCTGTAGGGCGAGGTGATCACGTGGTCGCGGATCGTCCAGGTCCGGCCCTGGTCGGTGGAGACGGCGTAGTCGATGGCGTCGAAGTGCAGTCCGTCGCCGAAGGGTTGGGGGGTGAACTCGTTGTGCACCAGGCCGTACCAGTCGCCGGTGTCGGGGTCGATCCAGATGCCGGACAGGTCGCAGTAGTTCTTGTGCGCGTAGCTGGTGCTGCCGGTGGCGGCGGTGGCGGTCCGCCCGGTCGGGCTGTTGTTGCAGCGCCAGGTGGTGTCGTTGTTCTTGTCCTGCGCGTTGGCCGGGTTGACGGCGTTGGAGACGGCGGCGGAGCGGGTCGCGGTGTCGAAGTCGGTGCCGGTGAAGAAGTCCCAGTAGCGCGGGTCGTTGGCGCCGTAGAGGGCCGCGGACTGCTGGAACCAGAAGGTGCCGTCCTTGTCCAGGTAGGGCACCGCCGGGGTGTCGGTCGGGTGGCCGTACGTCGTGGGGGCGCTCACCGTGACGGTGTAGCCGGTGGCGTCGGGCGCGGCCGCCGCGGTCGGTGCGACGGCGGCCGCGCCGGCCGCGGCGGTCAGCAGGGCGGCGGCCAGGGCGGTGACGGCCGGTCTGCGCGGGGATGGGAACACGGGCACTCCCTCGGTGGGCGGTTCTGCAATGAGATGCAGTATCCGGGCCCGTATCGCGCACCTGTCAACATCTGCGCACAGAATCTTGCACGCGAACCTGTTCGGGAGTGTGCGACTCGGCCCACCCGGCGGGGCCGACCGATCAGAGACCGACACCCGCCCGCCGGCCCCGCCGCCCCGTCCGGTCCCTCCCCGGTCCGCTGACGGAGCGTCAGCCCGGCGCGCAGAACCGGAGGTCGACGCCGGCGAATCCGGTTTACCGCTCGTCGGTCGGGATGGCACGCTTGCCTGTTGTGACGGATCAGGACGGCCCGGTGACAGGTGTGCGGATCGGCGTACTGGGCCCGGTGACGGCCGCCCTGGACGGCCGGCCGGTGGCGCTCGGCGGACCGCGGCAGCGTGCGGTGCTGGCCGCGCTGGTCGCCGCGCGCGGCCGGCTGGTCGGTCAGGACGCGCTGATCGAACAGGCGTGGGAGCACCGGCCCGCACCGTCCGCCGCGACCCTGCACTCGTACGTCGCCGCGCTGCGCCGGGCGTTGGAGCCCGGGCGGGCGGCGCGCGGCTCGGCGCGGGTGCTGGTCCGGGAGGGCACGGGGTACGCGCTGCGGCTGGCGCCGCAGCGGGTGGACGCCGAGCAGTTCACCGTCCTGGCCGGGCGCGGCGAGCGGCTGCTCGGCGCCGACCGGCCGGAGGCGGCGGCCGCCGTGCTGACCGAGGCGCTGGCCCTGTGGCGGGGCGCGGCGTACGCCGAGTTCGCCGAGCAGGCGTTCGCGGTGCCGGAGGCCGCCCGGCTGGAGGGGCTGCGGCGGGCGGTGCAGGAGGACCTGTTCAGCGCCGAACTGGCCCTGGGCCGGCACGCGGCGGTCGTCGCGGACCTCGGCAAGTACACGGCGGAGCAGCCGCTGAGCGAGCGCGGCTGGGAACTGCTGGCGCTGGCCCTGTACCGCTCCGGGCGGCAGGCGGACGCGCTGGAGGCGCTGCGCACCGCCCGCCGCCTGCTGGCCGAGGAGCTGGGGGTCGACCCGGGCCCGTCGCTGCGGCGGCTGGAGTCGGCGCTGCTGGCGCAGGACGAGTCCGCGGCGCCTCCGCCGCGCCGGGCCGCGGTCCGGCCCGCCGTGGTCCCGCCACCGCGCCGGGGTGGCAACCTGCCGATCCCGCTCACCGGCCTGATCGGCCGCGACGGGGCCCGCGACCGACTCGCCGCGCTGCTGGACGCGCACCGGCTGGTGACGCTGACCGGCACCGGCGGCATCGGCAAGTCCCGGCTGGCGGTGGAGGTGGCCCGGGCCCGCACGGACGAGGACGGGCCGTGGCTGGTAGAGCTGGCCGACCTGGAGGGCGCGGACACCCCGCTGCTGCTCGCCCGGATCGCCGAGGCCCTGGGCATCCGTGACGCGGTGTCGGCGGAGCGGCTGGCGCAGGTGCTGGGCGGGCGCCGGCTGCTGCTGGTGCTGGACAACTGCGAGCACGTGCTGGCGCCCGCCGCCGAGTGCGTGGCGCAGCTGCTGTCGCGCTGCGCGGGTGTCCGGGTGCTGGCCACCAGCCGGGAGCCGCTGGGGGTGGCCGGGGAGCTGGTCTGGCCGCTGGATCCGCTGACGGCCGGGGAGGCGGTGGAGCTGTTCGTGGCGCGGGCGTCGACCGCGCTGGCCGGCTGGACGCCCTCGGAGCGGGAGCGGGCGGTGGCCGAGCGGATCTGCCGGGAGCTGGACGGGCTGCCGCTGGCGATCGAACTGGCCGCCGTGCAGTGCCGGTTGCTGTCGCTGGAACAGATCGAGGAGGCCCTGCACGACCGGTTCGCGGTGCTGGTGGGCGGGCCCGCCACCGGCCCGGCCCGGCACCGGGCGCTGCAGTCGGCCGTCGAGTGCAGCCACCGGCTGCTGGACGGGCGCGAGCGCGAGGTGTTCCACCGGCTGAGCGTGTTCGCCGGCGGGCTGGACCTGGACGCGGCGGCCGCGGTGTGCGGCGGCCCGGTGCTGGCCGAAGTGACCGCGCTGGTGCGGAAGTCGCTGCTGGCGGTGGAGCCGGACACGCATCCGCGGCGCTACCGGATGCTGGAGACGCTGAAGGAGTTCGCCCGTCGGCAGGCGGAGCCGTCCCTGCTGGCGGACGCTCAGGCCGCGCACCGGCTGCGGGTGTTGGAGCGGGCGGAGTCCGCCGAGGAGCAGCTCCTGGGTGCGCGGGCCGGGTCCGCGACCGAGCGGACCGCACGCGACCAGCCGGAGATCCGGGCGGCGTTCGCCTCGGCGCTGCTGGCCGGCGACTCCGCGTTCGCGCTGCGGCTCGGCGGGGCGCTGACCAGGTTCTGGTACCGCTGGGGCCATGTCAGCGAGGGGCTGGGCTGGTTGCGGGCCGCGCTGGAGATGAGCGGGCCGCAGGCGCCGGCCCGGGAGCGGGCCCGGGCGCTGATCGGGGTGGCGGCCCTGTCGTACCTGGTGGGCGATTTCGCCACGGCGGCCGGGTCCGCCGCCGAGGCGGTGGAGTCCGCCCGCCGGGCGGGCGATGCGGCGGTCGAGGCGCAGGCGCTGGGGTACCGGGCGCTGTTCGGCGCGCTGCGCGGCGCGGCGGGGGCCATGGCGGACGCGCGGAGTGCGGTGGAGCTGGCGCGGGCGGCGGGTCCGTCGTGGGTGCGGGCCGAGGCCCTGATGGTGCTCGGGATGCTGCTGCGGTTCGGCGGTGAGGAGGAGCGGGCCCGGGCGGTGCTGATCGAGTCCATCGAGGTGGCGCGCGGGTGCGGGTTCGGGTTCGTCGAGTCCTCGTCGGCCTGGCTGGTGATGAAGAGCGACCTCGACGCGGGTCGTGCCGGGCGGGCGCTCGCCTCGGGGCTGGACATCCTGCGGGTCCTGGAGGAGGACCGGGACGCCACCGCCTGGCTGGTGATCGCCCACACCACTGCCGCGGCGCTGGCCTGTGCGGGGCATCCGGCGGAGGGGGCGGCGCTGCTGGGCGTGGTGGCCGGGCGTGGCGAGCGGATCGGGTTCTCGCCGATCGCGCTCGATCCGGTGGACGGTCCCCGGCACGCCGCGCTGGTGCGCGGCGCCCTGTCCGAGGCCGAGTTCGCGCACCACGTCGAGCGGGGGCGGCAGTTGTCGGCCGCGGGCGTTGCCGGGCTGTTCGCCGGGGTGGGGGCGGGCTGTCCCGACTCCGGCGGCCGCTGAGCGCCCCGCGGCCGGTCCCCCGGGGGGCCGGGGGGGGTTGGAGGACCGCCCGGCCCCCCCCCCGGGGGGGGCCCCGCGGGCCCGCGGCCCGTAGGCTTCCTGCGGGTCCACCTGAGCCTGAGGAGTACACCGTGGCACGTCACATCTACGCCTGCCCCCTGCGGTGGTCGGACATGGACGCCTTCGGTCACGTCAACAACGTGGTCTTCCTGCGCTACCTGGAGGAGGCCCGGATCGACTTCATGTTCACCCAGGCCGCCGAGGCCGGCGCCGGGGAGTTCGCGGGCGGGTCGGTGGTCGCGCGCCACGAGATCGACTACAAGCGGCCGCTGGTGCACCGCCCGGAGCCGGTGACCATCGAGACCTGGGTGACGAAGATCGGCGGAGCCTCGCTGACCGTCTCCTACGAGATCAAGGACGTCGCCGAGGACGGCACCGAGACGGTCTACGTCACGGCCTCCACCGTCGTCGTGCCCTACAACCTCGCCGAGGGCCGGCCGCGCCGGATCAGCGCCGTGGAGCGGGAGTTCCTCGGCCGCTTCATGGACGAGCAGCCCGCCGGCTGCGCCGCCTGACGGGCCGTCGGCCCGCGCCGTCCGAGCCCGCCGCACCGACGCGTGCCGGTACGCACCGACGTACCGGGACGCACTGACGAATCGAGCTGAACCCCGGTGACCGCGCAGCCCCGCCTCGACCTCGCCGACCAGGGGGAGGCCGCCGACCTGGCCGCCTTCCTGGGCCGGCTGATCCGCTTCGACCGGGCCGCCGCGGTCCGGCTGCAGGCGGTGCCGGCGGCGGACGGCGGCGGGGTGCTGGCGGTGTTCGGGCGGCTGCCGCTGGGCGGCTCGGCGGTCCTCGCGGTGCGCACCGTGCGGCTCGCCGGGCAGGTGGCGGAGGCCGATCTCACCGTCTCCGCAGGTCAGTTGCTGGAGTCCGTGGACGAGCCGGCCGCCTCGGTCGGGCTGCCCGCCCCGGTCACCGGGCCGTCCTGGGCGGGCCTGCTGCCGCCGCGCTCCGGCTGGCAGCCGCTCGGGCAGCCGCCCGTCGACCGGGTCATGGACGAGGTGCGCACCGCGGTCGCCGAGTTCAAGCAGCGCACCGCCGAGGTGCCGGAGCACCACCGGAGCCGGCAGGCGGTGGACGCGATAGCGGACGAGATCTGGTCCCGGCCGCTGGGTGCCGCCGAGGGCCTGCCGCTGCGGGCCGCGCACGCCGCCTACGCGATCGGCTTCCTGCGGCCCGGCACCCCGCTGCGGGCGCACCGCGCCGGGGCCTGGCTGCGGCTGGACGCCCCGGCCGGCTCGGTCGCGCTGCGGGCGGGCGCCGCGCCCGGCGCGGGCCTGGGGCTCAGCCCGCTGCGCTGACGGCGCGGTCAGTCCGCCGTGTTGATCATCGAGGCGGCGGCGTACGTCAGGTAGTGCCACAGCTCGCGGTCGTCCTCGGCGGGCAGCGCGAGCCGGTCGAGCGCGGTGCGCATGTGCCGCAGCCAGGCGTCGTGCGCGGCCCGGTCGACCCGGAACGGGACGTGGCGCATCCGCAGCCGAGGGTGGCCGCGGCGCTCGCTGTAGGTGCGCGGGCCGCCCCAGTACTGCATCAGGAACAGTGCGAAGCGCTCCTCGGCGGGGCCGAGGTCCTCCTCCGGGTACATCGGCCGCAGCAACTCGTCCTGGGCGACGCCCTGGTAGAAGAGGTGGACCAGCCGCCGGAAGGTCTGCTCCCCGCCGACGCGGTCGTAGAAGCTCTGCTCCGCCGCCGTCTGCTGCACGGTCTCCTCGTGTGCGGTGTCGCGCCCGGTGTCAGTCACCCGTCCATGGTCGCAGACGCCGACCGGGGTCGTACACCGGGACTTCCGGCGTACGACCCCGGTCGCGGGGCGGGCGGGGCTACGCGTCGTCCCAGTTGAAGAAGCGCCAGGCGACGGCGCACAGCACCGCGGTGAAGGCCAGCAGGATGCCCATCGAGGGCAGGGCGTCGGCGATGCCGCCGCCCTGGCTGAGGACCGACTTGGCGGGGTTGATCAGGTAGCGCAGCGGCAGCACCTTGGAGACGTCCTGGAGCCAGGTCGGCGCGAAGTCCAGCGGGATGAACGCGCCGCCCAGGAAGGACATCGGCAGGATGATCAGCTGGTTCATGCCGTTCGCCGACTCCTCGGACTTCGCCAGCGAGCCGGTGACCAGGCCGATCGCCATGAAGGCGAGGGTGGCGCAGATGACCAGCGGGATCACCAGCCACCAGTTGCCGGTGAGCTTGAGGCCGAAGTAGTCGAGCTGCGCGACGGCGAGGAACAGCGCGGTCTGGGCGAGCGCCACCACCACGCTGATCAGCACCCGGGCGCCGACGATGGTGCCCGCCGAGATGGGCGCCAGCCGCAGGCGGCGCAGCACCCGCTTCTTGCGCCAGGTCACCAGGGTGAACGAGGCGCCGTAGACGGCGCCCATGGCGATCGCGTAGGCGAGCAGGCCGGGCGTCAGGTACTGGATCGGCTTGGTGGAGTCGTCCTCGACCTTGGCGGCGTCCAGGGTGAACGCCGGGGCGGCGTGCGAGGCCTCCTGGTTGGCGGTCTGCACCAGGGAGTTCATGATGCCCTGGACGGTGCCGGCCTTGACCTGGTCGGCCTGGCTGAAGCGGAGCACCAGGCGGCCGTCGGCGCCCTCGGACACCAGGCCGTCCAGGTCGCCCTTCCTGACCTTGGCGAGCGCGGCGTTCTCGTCGGTGTAGGTGGTGATCTCCAGGACGGACAGCGGGCCGTCCTTCTGGTCCTTCAGCGCGTCCAGCAGCTTGACCTGGCCGACCTCGGCGACCTTGACGTGCGAGGTGCCGCCGCCCTTGTAGAGGACGCCGAACAGCACCAGGAACATCAGCGGCAGGGCCAGGGTGAAGAACAGGGTGCCCTTGTCCCGGACGAAGCCGAGCAGCATGACCCGGGACAGGCCGACGAAGGCGTTGGCCTTCTCCGGTCCGCCGGCGGGAGCCGGCGCGGGGGCGGTGCGGGGCTGGTCGTCGGTGGCGGTCATGCCCGGTACTCCCGTCCGGTCAGCTGGAGGAAGACGTCCTCCAGGGTGGCGCCGCGGACCTCGAGTCCGCGCAGCGCGTTCTGCTCGGCCAGCATGGAGAGCACCGGCCCGGGCGCGTCGGTGGACAGCGCCAGCGTGATGCCGTCGTCCTCCAGGTTGGCGAACACCGCGCCTGCGGCGGTGAGCAGTTCGCGGGCGCGATCGGCGGTCAGCAGTCCGGATTCCACCCGGATCCGGACCGTGTCGTCGATCTCGCGGACCAGGGCGGCGGGCGCGCCGGTCCGCAGCACCTTGCCGTGGTCCATCACCGAGACGCGGTCGCAGAGGATCTCCGCCTCGTCCAGGTAGTGGGTGGTGAGGACGACGGTGCGGCCCTCGGCGTTGATGTCGCGCAGCAGGTCCCACAGGTTGCGGCGGGCCTGCGGGTCGAGGCCGGTGGTCGGCTCGTCGAGGAACACCAGCTCCGGGTCGTGCACCAGGGCGCACGCGATGGACAGGCGCTGGGCCTGGCCGCCGGACATCTTGTCGGTCAGCGCGCCCGCGGACTCGGTCAGGCCGACCCGCTCCAGCATCGCGTCGGCGGCCTTCGGGCCGATGCCGTAGAAGGAGGCGAAGGTGCGGATGGTCTCGCGCGCGGTCAGCTTGTTGAAGAACGCCGACGCCTGGAACTGCACGCCGATCCGCGGCAGCAGCTTGGCGTTGCGCGGCCACGGCGACATGCCGAGCAGCTCGACGCGGCCCTCGTCGGCCTCCCGGATGCCCTCCAGGATCTCCAGGGTGGTGGTCTTGCCGGCCCCGTTCGGCCCGAGCAGGCCGTAGAACTCGCCAGTCCTGACGGAGAGTGACACTCCGTCGACGGCCTGGACGTCCCCGTACCGCTTCCGGATCCCGTCCGCGGTTATTGCTTCAGTCATGGGGCGAAGCGTAGGGGGTGCACCGGCCCCCACGAGCACATTTGTATGAATTTTGCTGGTTCGGTGACCGCCGGGTGACCGCGCCCCGGCGGCAGGGCGGTCAACTGCCCTGCCACCGGGGCGCGGTGACGCTCCGTCGGCGCACGAAGCGGCCGACGGGCCGTCAGGCCCGGTGCACCGTGATGGTGGTCCAGGCGCCGACGTGGATCCGGTCGCCGTCGCTCAGCGGCACCGGGGTGTGCGGCGGCAGCGTGTCGGTGCCGCCGTTGAGGGTGGTGCCGTTGGTGGAGTCCTGGTCGACCACCACCCAGCTGCCGTCCGGCTGTTCGGCCAGCAGGGCGTGCTGGTGCGAGGCGCCCGGGTCCTCCGGGGACACCGACAGGTCGATCTCCGGCACGGTGCCGCGCTGCTGGCTGCGCCGCCCGATCCGCAGCTGGCCCCGGCCGGTCAGCGGGACCCGCCGCTCCGGGGTGTACGGCGGGAAGTACAGGCCGGCCGCCTCCGGGCCGCTGCGCGTCATCATGTCGGTGAAGTAGTCGTGGTCGGCGGCCACCACGGCGAACCAGGTGGCGCGCTGCGGCGGCGCGGCCGGCGGCTGGCCCTGGCCCTGCTGCCCGGGCGGGGTCAGCCGGAACGAGGTGCCGAAGTCGTCGCCGCCCTGCTGCGGGGGACGCTGCTGCTGGTGCCCCTGCTGCGGGCCGGAGGGCTCGGCGTACACCGGGCCGGTGCGCTCGTAGTCGCCGTCCGGGAAGGCCGCCGGCGGGCGCTTGTCGAACGACGGCGCGGCCGGGCCGGGCCGGGCGCCCGGCGCGGACGGGTAGCCGGCCGGCGGCGCGGAGGCCGGGCCGGGCGCGGACTGCTGGTAGCCGGGCCGCTCGTACGGGGACTGCGGCTCGAACGGCTGCTGCGGCCGCTCGTACGGCGACTGCCGGTCGAAGCCGCCCGGCGCGGGCGCGGCCGGCTCGAAGGCGGACGGCTCGAACCCGGGCGGCGCGGCCGGCGGCTGCGGGGACGGCGGCGGGAAGCCGTAGTCGTGCTGCGCGGACTGCGGCGGCTGCGGGGCACGGCCCGGCTCGGGGTGGCCGTGCGGTGCGCCGGCGGGCTGCGGGGCGGGCGGCGGCTGGTGCCCGGCCGGGGCGGGGCCGCCCGGCGGGCGGGCCGAGGTGGCCAGGTTGTAGTCGTAGCCGCACTCCTCGCAGTACCGGCCGGTCTGCGGGGTGCGGCAGATCGGGCAGTTGGCGGGCGGCGCGGCGGGCGCCGGCGGCGGCGCGCCGTACC
>NZ_JBHWDS010000034.1:30780-76646 GCF_042734615.1 Kitasatospora sp. NPDC059646 | reverse complement strand
CGCTCCGGCCCGGCCGCCGCCGGTCACTGGGGTGGCCGGCCCGGGTCGTCGCCGAACTGCTCCTTGAGCTTGTCCTGGGCGGTGTCGACCTGGCCGGAGTACTTCCCTCCGGTCCTCTCGTCGAACGCGTCCCCGGCCTTGTCGACGCCCTTCTCGGCCTGGTCCTCGTGGCCTTTCAGCATCTGCTTCAGCTTGTCCATCACCGACATCGGGTCGCTCCTGGGGTCTGGAGGTCAGGTGGTACAGCCAGCATCCCCCCGCACAACTCGGGCTGCATCCGCAGCAGTTCCACCCCCGGCCGGTCTCACCAGTCGTGCGTGACGGTCGGCGGGCGCCCCTCGGCGCGGTGGTCCTCGCGGGCGTGGGCCGGCTCGTCGCCGGCGGTCTCCCGGTCGCTCGCCGGGCCGTGCCGGACGGTCGGCGGGCGTCCTTCGTCGCGGTAGTCCAGGCGCACCCGGAGCGGGTCGTCCTGGTGCGGGTCGCGGTGCTCCTCGCGGTCCCGCTCGGGCGTGGGCACACCGCCCGCGCCGCCCTGCGGCGTCTCCTCCATGGCCCGGCTCCCTTCCTCGCGGCCGGACGGGCTCACCTAGCGCATGCCCGGCCCGGCGACGCCCAATCGTCCGAGCTCGGCCCGGCTGTCCCGGCGCGCTCGCGCGGTGGGCGGCGGCCGGCGCGAGCACCCGGCCGACGTTCCAGTGGTCGGGCGCGTGCGTGCCGCAGTGCGCGGCCAGGAGCCGTCCGTCGGCGGCGGGCAGGAGGTCGGCGGGCAGCCCGACCCGGCCGCCGAGCGGACGGGACGCGGGCGGCCGCAACTCCTCGGCCGGGAGTGGAACACCGCCGCCTCCCGCACCCCCGCCGCGCTCGACCCGCCGTGGCGGAGCCCGAATCCGCGCAGGTGCGGATCGCAGGCGGGGCAGCCCGCGACCCGGCGGAACCGAAGGCGGGCAGGCCGCCCGCCGGCACGGGCGGGAGGGGCGCGCCGGCGGCGCAGGTGGTCGGGACGGTCGGTGCGGCGGTGCCGGACCGGGGCCGAGAAACCCGGCGGGTCCGGCGTGCCGGCTACAGGCCGTAGCGGCGGGTGGACTGTTCGGCCTGGGCGAGGCGGCGGAGGTTGAGGAGGACGGGTTCGAAGAGGACCGCGCCGGCGACGGCGTACTCGGCCTGCTCCTGAGGGGTGGGGAGGAGTTCCATCCGGTCGAGGTCGTAGGCGGCGGCCTGTTCCATCGAGTGGGCGTAGGGGAGCAGGTCGTCGGCGTCGAAGGGGTAGCCGAGGCGGTCGAGGGTGGCGAGGGTGGTGACCAGGGAGCGGTGCGCGGGGGAGAGGTCGCCGAGTTCGCGGGCCGTGCTCCAGCCGAGGCGGTCGAGCAGGTCGTCGACCAGGCTGCGGGCGGCGGCGTCCGACGGGTCCTCGGCCGCCGGGGCGGGCTCCGGCGGTTCGGGGCACTGCGGAAGGGCCCAGAGGGCCGCGCCGAGGCGGATGGTGAGGCCGAGGGAGTCGTCGTCGACGTGCGCGAGCACCTCCCGGGCGGTGGCCACCGGGATCCGGCCGACCTGGATCAGGGCCCGGACCAGGCGGAGCCGTCGCAGGTGCGACTCGTCGTACTCGGCCTGGGTGGTGTTGACGCGGCGGCCGGGCGGGAGCAGCCCCTCGCGCAGGTAGTACTTGATGGTGGCGAGGGAGACGCCGCTCCGTTCACTGAGATCTGCCAGCCGCATCCCCTTGTGCCCTCCGTAGGTGAGTGCCACTATCCAAAGCATTGATGAGCGGGACTATCCAATCACGGGGTGGTCCGCCACGAGAGGGGACACCTGTGTTCGCCAAGCCGATACCGGGTCGCACCACCGCCGCCGCAGAGGGAAACGTCGTCCTGTTCCTGATCGGCATGCGGATCAACCACTTCTGGGGGCTGCACCACTGGCTGCCGGTCTTCGTCGCCATGCCGCGGATGCTGCGCGAACTCTCCCGGGACCCGGAGAGCGGACTGCTCGGCTACCACCTGCTGACCGGCTCGCCGCGCACCTACTACGTCGTCCAGTACTGGGAGTCCGAGGAGAAGCTGCTCAAGTACGCCGCCGCGCCGCGGCAGCTGCACCGCAAGGCCTGGTCGACGGTCAACCGCTACGAGGCCAAGTCCCGTCAGCACGTGGGGCTCTGGCACGAGACGTACATCGTCCCGCCCGGCAACTACGAGGTGATCTACGGCGACATGCCTCCGTACGGCCTGGCCGCCGCCACCGGCACCCTCCCGCTCGAACGCCGCGGCCGCACCGCCCGCCAGCGCCTCGCGCACGGCAGCCGGACGGCCGGGCCCGCGGGCGCCGGCCCGGTCGAGAAGTAGCCCCGGCCGCCCGGCAGTTGTGCGCCGGGCCGGGCGGGAACCACTGGGCGCCGGAGCGCCATGGCGGGGACGGCGGGCGCTCCCCGGGGCAAGGGAACCGTGCTCGCCCGGGCAACGGGGACGGCGCCGGCGACGGACCTGCGCACCGGACGCGAGGGCGGCGGCCCGGCGCACGACCCGGCCGCGACCGCCGGGCGGTTGCGGGAGTCGGCCGCCCTCGCGCCCGAGCCGCGCCGCGACGCCGTCGGGCGGCCGGCGGAGGCCGGCGGCCAGGGCCTGACGGGCACCGCGCCGGCCCGGTCGGCTGCGCAGGACGACCGGTGGACCGCCGGGGCCGACGCCGCCGTCCTGGCGGCGGTGCTGGCTGGAGGCGACGGCCCGGAAACGTCGGCGCCTCCGTCGGGGTGGGGAACGAGGCCGACCGTCGGGCGAAGCTGGTGCTGGAGGCGTGGGTCCGGCTGCTGCGGGCCGTGGAGGTGGCCGCCGCCGGGCACCGGGCCGAGGCGCGCCGGAGGTTCCTGCCGGCCGGTCAGCAGGCCGAGCCGGCGGCCGAGTGGCGGTGCGCCGGCCCGGTCGGCCGCGTAGGACGACCCGTGGACCGCCGGGGCCGACGCCGCCGTCCTGGCGGCGGTGCTGGCTGGAGGCGACGGCCCGGAAACGTCGTCGCCTCCGTCGGGGTGGGGAACGAGGCCGACCGTCGGGCGAAGCTGGTGCTGGAGGCGTGGGTCCGACTGCTGCGGGCCGTGGAGGTGGGACGCCGCCGGGCACCGGGGCGAGGCGCGCCGGAGGTTCCTGTCGGCCCGTCAGCAGGCCGAGCCGGCGGCCGAGTGGCGGTGCGTCGCCCCGGCGGCCGTCGGCGTCGCGGGTGGCCAGCGCGACCCCCGGCGCAGCCGGCGCTGCTGAGCCCCGGGTGTGCGGGAGTGCGGCGCACACCGTCCGGGCCGAGGGGCTCGTGCCGGCCCTGGAGCCGGCGGTGGTCGAACCGGAACGCCGCCCGGGCCGCGAACTGCCGGAGCTGCGTGAGGGGTTCGGGCTCCGACGCCAGGCGTTCGAGCTGGTCGCGGCCGCCGCGGCCGCCGAACGGCCGGAGCGGGTCGTCGAGTTGTGCGCCCCCCGGCTCGCGCGGCGGGCACCCGGCGCGCTGGTGGCGCCGGCGGCTGCCCGGCAGCGGGAGCAGTGGCGGCTGCCGCAGGAGGGGGAGGCCGGCCTCCGGCTGCTGGTCGACGCCCCCGGCGGGACTCCCGTGGACGCCACCGTCACCATGCGGGTGCGGCTCGTGCCGCGCGGGGCCCCGGCGCTGCCGTCCCCGGCCCCGCGGGCGGGTGGTGCGCAGCCGACCTGACGGCCGGCCGTCGGTGTGCAGGGCGAAATGTCAAGGATTCCCCGCCTGTGTTCATGACAATTCGTCAGAAGTGTGGACCACTGGTGGGCGGGTTCCGTAGGTTCGGTGCCGTCCGGTGGCCGCGTCATCACCGAACTCCCAACGGGAGCAGACGACTTGGCACGGTCACGCGCGCACTGGAGAAAGCCGAGGGAACCATGCCCGCCACCCCGAGGAAGCTGAGCCTGCTGGCCGGTGCACCGCTCGTCGCGGCCGTCCTGCTCGCGTTCGGCACCGGCTCCGCCGCGGCCGCGATACCGATCAACCAGCCGATGACCGGCACCGCCACCTACTTCACCGACACCGGCTACGGCGCCTGCGGCACCCAGATCAACGCCGGCACCCAACTGCTGGTCGCCGTTCCCGCCGCCTGGTGGACCACCGCCAACCCCAACAACGACCCGCTCTGCAAGGGCATCTCGGTCAAGGTCAGCTACCAGGGCAAGACCCTCACCCTGCCGGTCAAGGACAAGTGCCCGACCTGCAACTCCACCCACCTGGACCTCAGCAAGCCCGCCTTCGCCCAGTTCGCCCCGCTCTCCCAGGGCGTCATCAACGGCATCACCTGGCAGTTCGTGCAGACCACCGTCAGCGGGCAGACCGTCCCCGTGGGCGCCCCCGTCACGGGCTCCGCCGCCGACTGACGGATCCGCTCCTCGCCGGCAGCGCCCCGCCGTCGCATCCGGCCGGCGCTGCCGGCGGCATGCCAAGGCCCTGCCATCGCCCTGCCGTCGCCCGGCCGGTGCTGCCGGCGAGATGCCAGCGCCCTGCCGGCGGGATGCGGAACCGTCGGACGCGCCGGGAGGGCACGCCGCCACCGAGGCGCGCGTGCCGGCTCCCCGGCCCGTCGACGAAAGGCACCCGCATGACCCGCACCTCCGCACCCGCCGGCCCGCGCCGGCACCCGGCCTCGCCCGGGCGGCTCGGCATCGCCCTCGCCGGACTGCTGGCCGCCGCCCTCCCGGCGAACGCCGCCGCCGCACCGGGCGGCGCGCGGGACACCGCCCCGGCGCCGCGACTCGCCTGGACGGCGTGCGCCGACGGCCTCGAATGCGCCACCGCCCGCGTCCCGCTCGACCACCACGACCCGCACGGCGCCACCATCGACCTCGCCGTCGTCCGGCACCCCGCCGAGGACCCGGCCCACCGGATCGGCTCCCTCTTCTACAACCCCGGCGGCCCGGCCGTGCCCGGCACCGTCGCCCTGCCCCTGATGCTCGGTCAGTTCCCGGACGAGGTCCGCAAGCGCTTCGACCTGGTCTCCTTCGACCCGCGCGGCACCGGCCGCAGCGCCCCCGTCCAGTGCTTCGACGACCCGGCCGACGAGCAGGCCCTGCTGGCGGCCACGGCCGCCGGACACCCCGAAACCGCCCCCGAGCAGGCGGCCTGGACCGACGCGTACCGGACGCTCGGCCGGCAGTGCGCGTCCCGCAACCCCGACCTGCTGCCGCACCTCTCCACCGCCGACGTCGCCCGCGACCTGGACCTGCTCCGGCAGGCCGTCGGCGACCGGCGACTCACCTACCTGGGCACCTCGTACGGCAGCTACCTCGGCGCCACCTACGCCAACCTGTTCCCCGGACGGGTCCGCGCCATGGTCCTCGACAGCGCCCCCGACCCGGTCGCCTGGTCCACCGGGGACGGGCCCACCCTGATGGGCCCGCTGCTGCGCAACGGCACCGACCTCGCCGCCGGGCGCGTCCTCGACGCCTTCCTCGACCGGTGCGGGCAAGCCGGCCCCGACGCCTGCGCGTTCTCCGCCGGGACGGCCACCGCGACCCGGGCCCGGTACGGCGAACTGCTCCAGCGGCTGCGCACCCGCCCCGTCGTGCTCGGCGGCGCCCGCTTCACCGCCGCCGCGACCGTGGAGGCGACGATCCCGCTGCTCTATGCCGCCAACCCCGTCGCCCACCTCCCCGGCACCGGATGGGCCCAACTCGGCGCGACGCTCCGGGCGCTGTGGACGGCCACCGAGACGCCGCCCGGCCCGACCGCGCCGCTGCCGCCCGCCGTGCACCCGTCGCCGGACCAGGTGCTGGCGGTCGCCTGCTCCGACAGCGCCACCCCGCCCGCCGACGCCGACCACGCGGCCCTGGCCGCCCTCGCCCGCTCCCGGTCCGGCGAGGTCGGCCCGTACTTCGCCTGGACCGACGAGCGGTGCGCCGACTGGCCCGCCCGCGACCAGGACCGCTACGACGGCCCCTGGAACGCCCCGACCGCCCGCCCGATCCTGGTCGTCGCCAACACCGGCGACCCGGCCATGCCGTACCGGGGCTCCCGCGCGATGGCCCGCTCGCTCGGACGCGCGGAACTGCTCACCGTCGACGGCTACGGGCACACCGTCCTGGCCAACCCCAGCGCCTGCGCCTCGCGCCACGAGGCCCGCTACCTGATCGACGGCGTGCTTCCCGCCCCCGGAACGGTCTGCGCCCCGGACCGCCTCCCGTTCGGCGAGCGGTGACGGCCAGTCAACTGAGTTTCTTCGGAAGGAAATTCGAATGACGGCGGACCGGTGGTGGGACAGGATGGCCACCTGTCGTCCGGCCCCATGAGAGGCGCCCCGCATGCCCCGACCCGAACGCGCGAAGGAGCTCACTGCCGAACTGGTGGTGGATGCTGCCGCCGCGGTGGCACCGGCGGTGTCGCCGGACGGGCGGCTGGTGGCGTACGGGGTGGTGGGCCATCGGCTGCCGGGCGGGGAGGTTCGGGTGGCGGTCGTCGGAGGCGACGGCCCGGGCCGCAGGATCGCCGACGGGGCGGGGCGTGGGGGCGTGCCGAAGTGGGGGCCGGACTCGGGGGCGGTGTTCCTCGTTTCCGGAGGGCAGGAGCAGCGGCTTCTGCGGGTCGGGGTGGACGGTGCGGACGCCGGTGAGCCCGAGGCGGTGGGCGAGTGGCGGGGCGGCGTCTCCGATCACGTGCCGCTGCTGGACGGCCGGACCGTCGCCCTGCTGGCCGCGGACGAGCGCGAGGGCGACGTCAAGGTGTGGGGCCGGCACCTGCCGCCGGACCGGTTGCGGCTGGTCGATCTGGAGAGCGGGACGGTCCGGACGGTGGACGGGCTCGGTGAGCGGCACGTGGTCGCGGTGGCGCAGCGTCCGGACGGTGGGCCGCTGGCGGTGCTGAGCTGGTCCACCCGGGAGATCGATCCCGGGGTGCTGACGGCGGAGCTGCACCTGGTCGACGCGGTCACGGCGGCCGTCCGGGAGTTGGGGCCGGTGGGGGTCGAGGCCCAGGCGCCGGTGTGGTGGAGCCGGGACGGGGTGTGGCATCTGGCGCACCTGGAGGTGACGCCCGGTCACCTCGTCGGCGGGCTCGCCGTGGTCGACGCCGCCGTGCCGGAGGCCGGGCCGGCCGGGGAGCGTCGGAATCTCACCGCCGGGATGTCGGTCTGTCCGACGGAGTTGGCGCAGGTCGCGGACGGGCCACCGCTCGCGCTGTTCGCCGAGCGGCTGGACACCGCGCTGTACCGGCTCGACGCCGACTCGCTGCGGTTCCGCCGCCTGTCCGGCGCGCCCGGCCTGCTCGCCGGGCTGACCGCGAGCCGCTCGGGGGAGACCGTCGCCCTGCTGGCGAGTACGGCGCACGAGCCGGCGAACGTCCACGCGGGGCCCGCCGGTGGGCAGTTGACCCGGATCAGTGACACGGCACCGGAACTGCGCGGGATCCGCTGGGGTGTGCAGGAGCGCCTCGACCACCGGGCGTCCGACGGGCTCGCGTTGGACGGCCTGCTGATCCGACCGGCCGGGCGGCCCCGGGAGGAGGGGCCCTTTCCGCTCGTCACCCTGGTCCACGGCGGCCCGTACGGCCGGTACGCCGACGCGTTCGCGCTCAACGCGGTCGACTGCGGGCAGTGGCTGGCGGACGCCGGGTACGCGGTCTTCCTGCCCAACCCCCGCGGCAGTTCGGGCCGCGGCCACGAATTCGCCGCCCTCGTCGCGGGCGAGGTCGGCGGGGACGAGTGGACCGACGTCCTCGCCGGGATCGACCTGCTGGTGGCCGAGGGCGTCGCCGATCCCGAGCGGCTCGGCATCGCCGGATGGAGCCACGGGGGCTTCCTCGCCGCCTGGGCGGTCGCTCGTTCGGACCGGTTCAAGGCCGCCGTGACGGGCGCGGGCATCAGCGACTGGGGCGCGCAGGCCGGGACGGGCGACTGGGGGATCCTCGACGCGGCGCTCGGCGGCAGCACCGGATGGGACGGCCCCGGCCCGCACCTCCACGACCGGAACAGCCCCCTCTCGTACGCCTCCGCGATCCGCACCCCGGTGCTGATCCTGCACGGCGAGGAGGACACCAACGTCCCGCTCGGGCAGGCGATCCACTTCCACCGCGCGCTGCGCCACTTCGGGGTCGAGCACGAGTTCGTCGTCTACCCGCGCGAGGGACACGGCCTGGAGGAACGCGCCCACCGGATCGACGCCCTCCGGCGGATCCGCGCCTGGTTCGACCGGTGGCTGTAGCCCGCCCGTGACGGCGGCCCGGCAGACGAGGCCACACCCGGGCGCGGCGTGAGGTGGCGTCACGTGGCGTCCGGCGCAAGGGCTTCCGGGTGCGGCAGGGCCCGGCCGTGGTCCCAGGCGGCGCGGAAGGCGGCCGCGCCGAGGGCCTCGGTGCAGGAGTCCAGGACGGCCCGGAGTTCCGGGTCGCCCGCGTCGTGGCCCCCGCGCAGGCGGTGGGCCGCGCCCAGCGCCGCCGCGCCGCGGAACGCATCGCCGAGGGCGAGGCAGTACTCGGCGTACCCCTCCAGGACGTCGGCGCGGACCGGGCGGTCGCCGCTCCCGGCGGCCAACTCCAGGGCGCGCCGGTGCAGTCGGCCGACGGTCTCGCGCGGTTCGCCGAGCCGGTGGCGGATGCGGGCCAGCGAGGTGTGGACGAGGGCGAGCAGGTGCAGGCGGGCCGGGGCGGCGGGGAGCGGCTCCAGCCGGCCCAGGGTCTCCAGCTGGGCGGTCAGCGCCGTCGCCGAGTCGCCGGTGCGGCGCGCGAGTTCGGCGAGCGCGTAGCGGGCGGCGGCCTGCAGGTGCTGGTCCCCGGCGCGTTCGGCGGCGGCCAGCGCCCGCGTCAGGTCGGTCCGGGCGGCGGCCGGTTCGCCGCAGCGGGCCCGCAGGCGGCCCGACAGCAGGAGCGGGAGCGGGGACTCGCCGGAGCCGCCCAGCTCGGAGTCCCGTTCGCCCGCCTCGGCCAGCGCCGCGAGCGCCTCCTCGGCCGCGCCGGTGACGGACAGCAGGGCGGCCAGCGTGACCAGCGCCATCGCCAGGCCCCAACGATCGCCCAGCGAGCGGAAACCGGCGACCGAGGTGCGCACGCACCGCTCGGCGCGCCCGATCCGGCCCGCGCCCAACTTCACCCGGCCGAGCACCAGGTGCGCGGCGGCGCCGACCCACCGGTCGGGATGCCCGGTGAACCGCTCCGCCGCCCCGCCCACGCCGCCCGTCCGGCCCGGCCCGTCCGTCCCGCCGCCGGGTTCCGCGTCCGACCGGTCGCCGGGTTCCGCGTCCGTCCCGCCGCCCGGGTCCGTGCCCGCCGCGGCCAGCAGCAGCGCGGCGGCCAGTGCGACCGGGTGCTCGGACCGCAGCGCGGTGGCCAGGGCCGCGGCCATCGCCTCCGGGGGGACCGGGACGGCATCGGAGTCCCGCAGCGGGGCGGTGAGTCCGGCCAGCACGACGCAGCGGGCGTGGACCTGTTCCAGGCCGGGCGGCGGGGTGAGGCCGTGGGCGGCGAGGACCGCGGAGGTCCACTCGCCGGCCTCCCGGCCCCGGCCGCGGACCAGCCAGGGCCAGGCCCGGGCGGCCGCCAGCCGCAGGGCCGGGCCGGCCGGCCCCGCGGCGACCGCCCGGCGCAGGGCCGCGTCCAGGTTGCCCTGCTCGGCGTCGAGCCGGGCCAGCAGCACGGTCTGACGGTCCGTCCGCAGCAACGGCTCGGCGTGTTCGGCGAGTTCGACGAAGCGGCGCAGGTGGGCGGCGGCCGTGCGGTGCTCCTCGCCGGCCTCGGCGAGCCGTTCGGCGGCGTACGCGCGGACGGTCTCCAGCAGGCGGTAGCGCACCGTGGCGGGCTCCCGGCCGGCGGCGGTGAGCAGCGACTTGTCGACCAGGGACGCCAGCAGGTCCTCGACCGCCGTCGGGTCGGGCGCGGGGCCGCCCGGCCAGTCCCCGGAGCAGACCAGGTGCGCGTCGGGGAGGGTGGTCCCGCCGGCGAACACGGAGAGCCGACGCAGCAGGACCCGTTCGTCCTCGGCGAGCAGGTCCCAGCTCCAGTCGACCACGGCGCGCAGGGTGCGGTGCCGGTCGAGGGCGGTGCGCGAGCCGCGGTCGAGCAGCCGGAGCCGGTCGTGCAGCCGGTCAGCGACCTGACGGGGGCTCAGGGCGCGCAGCCGGGCGGCGGCCAGTTCGAGGGCGAGCGGCAGGCCGTCGAGCTCGCGGCAGATCCGGACCACCGGTTCGACGGTGTCGTGGTCCACGGCGAAGCCGGGCCGGGCCGCGGCGGCGCGCTCGGCGAAGAGGGCGACGGCGGGGTGCGCGAGCGCCTGCCGCGGGGCGGCGTCCGGCTCGGGCACGGCGAGCGGCGCGACCGGCCACAGGGACTCGCCGGTGACGCCCAGCGGCTCGCGGCTGGTGGCCAGCACCGTCAGCCGGGGCGCGGCGGCCAGCAGGCGCTGGGCGAGGCGGGCCGCGTCCTCGACCAGGTGCTCGCAGTTGTCCAGGACCAGCAGCACATCCCGGCCCGCCACGGCCCGGACGATCCGTTCGACCGGCCCGGCCGGGTGCCCGGGGCCGGTGGGCACGGCGGCCTCCGCCGGCGGGTCGAGCGCCGCCAGCACGGCCCTGGCCACGCCGTCCGGGCCGGTGGCGTCCGCGAGTTCGGCCAGCCGGACGTCGGTGCCGGCCGGTGCGGCGGAGGCGGCGGCGACCGCCAGCCGGGTCTTGCCGACCCCGCCCGGTCCGGTCAGGGTCACCAGCCGGTGCCGGCGCAGACGTTCCTGAACGGCCGTCAGGTCCGCGTCGCGGCCGACAAGGGCGGTCAGCCAGCCGGGCAGGGCGGCCCGCGCGTCCGGCACCGGGCCGGGCGCGGACAGCACCTGCCGGTGGGCGTCGCGGAGCTCGGCCGACGGGTCGGCGCCCAGCTCCTCGGCCAGCGCCCGCCGGGTCTTCTCGAACACCTCCAGTGCCGCCGCCTGCTGCCCGTCCGTGTGCAGGGCGCGCATCAGCCGGGCGGCGGTCCGCTCGCGCAGCGGGTGGGCGGCGCGGAGACCGGTGAGCTCGGCGACCAGTCGGGGCAGCGGTTCGACCCCACCGAGCGCGAGCAGGGCGTCCGCGCGGGCCTCGATCGCGGCGAGCCGCGACTCCGCCAGCCGGGCGGTCGGTGCGGCCGTGAACCCGGCCTCCCCGGCGTCCGCGAACGGCGTGCCCCGCCACAGGTCGAGCGCCCCGCCGAAACGGTCGACCGCCTCGGCGAAGCCGCCCGCCGCGAGCGCCGCCCGCCCCGCGGCGACCCGCTGCTCGAAGTCCCAGGCGTCCACGTGCGTCCGAGGCAGGTCCAGCAGGTACCCGGCGGGGTGCGAGACGATCACCGCCCGGTCGGCCCCGAGCGCCCGGCGCAGGCGGGCCACCAGGGACTGCACGGCTCCGGCGGGCTCCGCGGGCGGGGCGTCCGCCCAGAGGTCGTCCACCAGTCGCTCACGGGTGACCACCCGCCCGGGGTCGAGCGCCAGCCGGGCCAGCAGCGCCCGCAGCCGCGCCCCGCCGACCTCGACGGTCGCGCCGTCACCGCCCCGGAGGACCTGCAGTGGTCCCAGCACGTTGATCCGCACGTCGCCCGCCCCTCGTTCCGCACCACCCGATCAAGATCATTGTCCCGGTGCGCGGGCGGGAGCGGGAACCGCGGGTGCGGACGTGCGGCGGGGCGCCGATCCGGCCCGCCCCTGCGGACGGTGGGCCGGGCCCGGGGTGGTACGGCCCACCGTGGGCGGCGGCCCGTCGATCCGCTGCCGGAGGGCGGACGGCCCCCGGGGGAGTGGTCGCCGGCGCGGGCGGTCCGGTTCCCGGCTCCGTCGTATGAGGCCCGTCACATCCGCCCGGGCGGGGGACAGGGGCGGGAGGGTGCCGCCGGGCCGGTGTGAAGGATGCGACGATGAGGCCGCCATGCAAGCAGGACGAGTCGTACGGATGGGTCGGGCCGCGGTGTTCGCGGCCGGATCCGTGCTGCTCGCCGCCGTCGCGCACGTGCTGATGTCCGGCCGGCCGGTGGCCGCCCCGGCCCTGGCCGCCGCGTTCGCCGGCACCGCGGGGCTGGCCTGGCTGACCGCCCGGCGGGAGCGCGGGCCGCTGCTGGTCACGGTGCTGACCGTCGGCGTGCAGGCCGCGCTGCACACGCTGTTCTCGCTCGGCCAGGCCGCCGCCACCACCGCCACGGCGCCCGCGCCCGGCGGACTGGCCGCCCGGTGGGCGCAGCTGCTGCTGTGCAACGCCGGGCCGCTGACCGACGAGGAGGCCGCCCGGCTGGTGGAGGCCGCCGGGATCATCCCGGCGGCGCAGGGCGACGGACTGGCGGTCGTCCTGGCCGACCCGCCCGAGATGCCCGCGATGCTGCACCACGCCATGGGGCACCACGCCATGGCGGCGGCGGGACACCAGAACGGCGGCGGCATGCTCGCCGCCCACCTGCTGGCCGCGCTGCTGCTCGGCCTGTGGCTGTCGGCCGGCGAACGCGCCGTGCACGACCTGGCCCGCACCGTCGCGGCCCGGCTGTTCGCGCCCGTCCTGCTGCTGCTCGGCGCCGTCCGGGCCGCCCCGCGGCCGCGGCCGCGCCGCCCGCGCGACGCGGCCCGCCGGCCCCGGTCGCGCCTGCTCGTCCACTCCCTCGCCACTCGGGGACCGCCGGTGGGGACCGCCGTCGCCTGACGGCCCGTCACCCCGGGGAAGCCGCCCGGACGCCGCCGCACGCCCCGAGAACGGGGCGCGCGGTGTCCTCGGCACGCCCCGGACCGGCCTCGCGGCCCGACCATCCGGCCGCTCCCGTCTTCCGAGCAAGGACCCCCGGAGATGACTCCTGCCCTGCCCGCGCCGCGCCCCGTCCCCGGACGGGCCCGCGCCGACGACCCCACCGTGACCGCCTGGGCGCTGGCCGCCCGGGGCGGCGACCCGGCTGCCGTGGACCGGTTCGTCCGCGCCACCCGCACCGACGTCCGCCGGTTCGTCACCCACCTCAGCGGCGAACCGCAGGCCGCCGACGACCTCACCCAGGACACCTACCTCCGGGCGCTGCGCAGCCTGCCCACCTTCGAGGGCCGCTCCTCGGCGCGCACCTGGCTGCTGTCCATCGCCCGCCGGACCGTCGTCGACCGGTACCGGTTCGCCGCCCGCCGGCCCCGGCTGGTCGACACCGACGACTGGCAGCGCGCCGCCGAACTGACCCAGCCCCACGACCTGCCCGGCTTCGAGGAGGGGATCGCGCTCGGCGAACTGCTCCGGGCGCTGCCGGCCGAACGCCGCGACGCCTTCGTGCTGACCGCGCTGCTCGGCCTGCCGTACGAGGAGGTCGCCGAACTGACCGGCTGCCCGGTCGGCACCGTCCGCTCCCGGGTCAACCGGGCGCGCCGCGTGCTGATCCGCAAGCTGGCCGACGCCGAGCGGGCGGACCGGGCCGCCGTCGGCCGCGCGGCCTGACCGGTTCCCGGGTCCGTCCGAAGGGGGCACCGGGCCGCGTGTCCCGGTGCCCCCGCCGCCCGCGGTGCGCTGTCGTGGATCCCGCACCGCATCCACCCACCGCACCCCTGGGAGCACCGATGTCCAGCACCACCGTCTTCGCCGTCGAGGGAATGAGCTGCGGCCACTGCGAACGGACCGTCAGCACCGGCCTGTCCGCGCTGCCCGGCGTCACCGCCGTCACCGCCGACGCCAAGGCCGGCCGGGTCACCCTCACCGCGGCCGGGGAGGTCGACGAGAACCAGGTCCGGGCGGCCGTCGGCGAGGCCGGGTTCACCCTGACCGGGCGGATCTGACGCACCGTCACCACCCGTGCGGGTGAAGACGGAACCGCCGGGAACCCGGGCCGGGAAGGGCGCGACTGCTGAGGTGTGAACGCACCCCGACCGGCCCGCGGGCCGCTGCCGACCCTGGCCGGCTTCGCCCTGCTGTTGGTTGCCGTCCTGGCCGCCTCCTGCACCGTCGGCCACGCCGCGGGCCCGCTCGCCCCGGGCCCGCGCCCGACCGCCGGCGGCACCGCCCCGCAGCACGGGCACCCGGCCACCGACCGCATGAACGGCATGAACGGCATGAACGGCGCGGACGGCATGAACGGCGCGGACGGCACGGCGGGGGAGGGCGGGCGGTGAGCGCCACCGCGCAGCGCCAGGTCACTGACCTGGCCGTCGGCGGGATGACCTGCGCCGCCTGCGTGGGCCGGGTGGAGAAGCGCCTCGCCCGGCTGGACGGCGTCACCGCCGCCGTCAATCTGGCCACCGGCCGGGCCCGGGTGCTGCACCCGGCCGACCTGCCGCCGGACGACCTGCTCGCCGCCGTCGAACGGGCCGGCTACAGCGCCGAGTTGGTGACCGGGGAACCGGCCGCCGCCCCGGCCGCGGAGGACCGGGCCGCCGCGGTGCGGCTGGCGGTCACCGCCGTGCTCGCCGTGCCGGTGCTGGCCCTGTCGATGGTGCCCGGCTGGCAGTTCGACGGCTGGCAGTGGCTGTGCTTCGCGCTCGCCCTGCCGGTGGTGACGTGGAGTGCGGCCGGCTTCCACCGCCGCGCCGGGCAGGGCCTGCGGCACGCCACCGCGACCATGGACACCCTGGTCAGCCTCGGCGTGACCGCGTCCTTCGGCTGGTCCGGGTACGCCCTGCTGTTCGGGGGCGCCGGTGCGCCCGGCATGCGGATGCCGCTCGCGCCGACCGCCGCCGGCGGGGCGGCGCACGTCTACCTGGAGGCCGCCGTCGGCGTGCCGCTGTTCGTGCTCGCCGGGCGGCTGCTGGAAGGCCGGGCCAGGCGGCGCGGCGGCGAGGCCCTGCGGGCGCTGGCCGCGCTCGGCGCCCCGGAGGTGACGCTGCGCGAGGACGGCGGCGAACGGACCGTCCCGGTCGAGTGGCTGACGCCCGGCCAGGAGTTCACCGTCCGCCCCGGCGAGCGGATCGCCACCGACGGCGTGGTGGTCGAGGGCGGCTCGGCGGTCGACGTCGGCGTGTTCACCGGCGAGAGCGTGCCCGTCGAGGTCGGCCCCGGGGACCGGGTCACCGGGGCCACCCTGAACGTCGGCGGCTCCCTGGTCGTCCGGGCCACCGCCGTCGGCGCCGACACCCGACTCGCCCGGATCACCGCCCTGGTGACGGACGCCCAGACCGGCAAGGCGCGCGCCCAGCGACTGGCCGACACCGTCGCCGCGGTCTTCGTGCCCGCCGTGCTCGCCGTCGCCGTCGGCGTGCTCGGCTTCTGGCTCGGCGCCGGGGCCGGCGCCCAGGCCGCCGTCACCGCCGCCGTCGCGGTGCTCGTGGTCGCCTGCCCGTGCGCGCTCGGCCTGGCCACCCCCACCGCGCTGCTCGCCGCCACCGGCCGGGGCGCCGAACTCGGCGTGCTGGTACGGGGACCGGACGTGCTGGAGAGCCTGCGCCGGATCGACACCGTGCTGCTCGACAAGACCGGCACCCTGACCACCGGCCGGATGGAACTGGTCCGCACCACCCCCGCCGACGGCCAGGACGCGGCCCGGGCCCTCCGGCTGGCCGGCGCCGTCGAACACTACTCCGAGCACCCGATCGGCCGGGCCGTGGCCGACGCCGCCCGGCAGCAGGGCGGCCCGCTGCCCGCCGCCACCGGCTTCGCCGCCACCGCCGGAAGCGGCGTCCGCGCCACCGTCGACGGCCACCACGTCCGGGTCGGCCGGCCCGCTCCAGTGCCGCCCGGTGACCCCGCGCTGCGGGCGGCACTGGAGCGGGCCGAGGCGGAAGGACGGACCGCCGTCCTGGTGGAGCTCGACGGCCGGCCCGCCGCCGTCCTCGCCGTCGGCGACACCGTCCGCTCCGGCAGCCGACGGGCCGTCAGGCAGCTGCGGGAACTCGGCACGGACGTCGTGCTGCTCACCGGCGACCGGCCCGGACCGGCCCGCGCCGTCGCCGCCGAACTCGGCATCACCACCGTGCACGCCGCCGCCGGCCCCGAGGACAAGGCCGCCGTGGTCGCCGAACTCCGGTCCCGGGGACGGACGGTGGCCATGGTCGGCGACGGCGTCAACGACGCCGCCGCGCTCGCCGCCGCCGACCTCGGCATCGCCATGGGCTCCGGCACCGACGCCGCGATCGGCGCCGCCGGACTGACCCTGGTGCGCGGCGACATCGACTCCCTGGTCACCGCCGTCCGGCTGGCCCGCCGCACCCTCGCCACCATCCGCACCAACCTGGCCTGGGCGTTCGGCTACAACGCGGTGCTGCTGCCGCTCGCCGCACTCGGCCTGCTCAACCCGATGCTCGCCGCCCTCGCCATGTCCGCCAGCTCCGTCCTGGTGGTCGCCAACAGCCTCCGGCTGCGCACCTGGCGGCCCACCCGGACCCGACCCGCCACCGGCTGACCACCGCCCCACCGCCCGCCCGCACCGCACCAGGAGAGCCCACCGTGCCAAACCGGATACGCCGCGGCCTGGCCGCCGCCACCGCGCTGCTCGCCACCGCCTGCGCGAGCAGCACCCCCACCGCCGGCGACCCGGACGTGGTCGCCTCCACGACCTTCCCCGTGAAGATCGCCGACTGCGCCGGCCGCAGGACAACCTTCGACGCCCCGCCAACCCGGATCGTCACCAGCAACGCCGCCGCCCTGGAGATGCTGCTCGAACTCGGCGCCGGCGACCGGGTGATCGGCACCGGCTTCCCGCCCGGCGCCGGCTACCTGCCCGCCGCGATCGCCGAGCGGGGCGCGAAGGTGCCGGTCCTCGGGAAGACCGTGATCGCCAAGGAGCAGCTGCTCGGCTCCGGTGCCGACCTGTACATCGACACCTTCTCCTCGACCACCGCGGGCGGCCCGGGCGGGCCGCCCGGCGAGCAGGAGTTCGCCGCCGCCGGCATCAAGCACCTCCACCTGCTGTCCACCGCCTGCACCGCCACCACCAAGACCGACCTCGCCGAGGTCGAGCAGGACATCGAGCGGCTCGGCGCCGTCACCGGCACCCTCCCCGCGGCCGACCGGCTGGTCGCCGCCATGGACGGCACGCTCGACCGGGTCGCCGTCGCGCTCGGCGCCCTCCCCGACGACCGGCGCCCCAGCTACTTCTTCTTCGACTACGACGCCGGCACCCAGCAGCCGACCGCCGTCTGCCGCCGGCAGATCGCCAACGCGATCATCACCCTGGCCGGGGCGCGCAACGCCTTCGCCGACTGCGACGCCGACTTCCGCCCCGTCGGCTGGGAGGAGGTGGTCGCCAGGAACCCCGACTGGATCCAGCTGGGCGTCCGCAACCGCGGCAGCGCGGACGACACCCGCGCGGCCTTCGACGAGGCCGAGCGGTTCCTCCGCGACAACCCCGCCACCAGGGACCTGACGGCCGTCCGGCAGGGCCGGTTCGTGCGGATCGGCTCCGAGGTCACCACCGTCGCCGGCGTCCGCAACGCCGACACCGTGCAGCAGATCGCCCGTACCGTCCACCCCGAACTGGTCAAGGACGGACGGTAGATGGCCGCCACCCAGCTCCTCCCGTCGACCACCCGGCGCGCCGGGGCCGGCCTGCTCGCGGCCGGCCTCGTCCTGGCTCTGCTGCTCGCCCTCACCCTCGCCGTCGGCCTCGGCAGCGTCGACGTCCCCGCCCGCGAGGTGTGGAGCACCGTCGCCCGCCACCTGACCGGCACCCAGGGCCCGCCCGGCCCGCACGACCTGATCGTCTGGCAGTTGCGCGTCCCGCGCGCGCTGCTCGCCGCACTGGTCGGCGCCGGCCTCGGCCTGGTCGGCACCGCCGTCCAGGCCCTGGTCCGCAACCCGCTCGCCGACCCCTACCTGCTCGGCATCTCCTCCGGCGCCTCGCTCGGCGCCGTAGCGGCGACCGTCCTCGGCGTGGGCGCGGGCGGCGCCCTCGGACTCGGCGCCGGCGCCGCCGCGTTCGCCGGCGCGCTCGGCTCCTTCGCCCTGGTCCGGCTCACCGCCGGGCGCGGCAGCGGCTTCTCCCCGCTGCGGCTGGTGCTGTCCGGCATCGCCGTCGGCCAGTTCCTCGCCGGGCTGTGCAGCTACCTGGTGCTCCGGGCGGGCGACGAACAGCAGACCCGCGGCGTGCTGTTCTGGCTGATGGGCAGCCTCGGCGGCGCCACCTGGGCCCGACTCGCCCTCCCCGCCGCCGCCGTGGCGCTCGGCCTGGTCGCCCTGCAGGCCCGCGCCCGCGCCCTGAACGCGCTCGTCCTCGGCGACGAGACCGCCGCCGGCCTCGGCATCGGGCCCGACCGGCTGCGCCGCGAACTCTTCTTGCTCACCAGCCTGCTGACGGGCGTCCTGGTCGCCGTCTCGGGCGCCGTCGGCTTCGTCGGCCTGCTGGTGCCGCACCTGTGCCGATTGGCCGCCGGCGGCGACCACCGCCGCCTGCTGCCGCTGTCCGCGCTCACCGGTGCCGTGCTGCTCACCGCCGTCGACACCGTCGCCCGCACCGCGCTCGACGCCCAGGAACTGCCGATCGGCGTGGTCACCGCGCTGCTCGGCGCACCCGTCCTGCTGTACCTGCTCGACCGACGCCAGGAGAACCGGTGAGACTCGCCCTCGACGACCTGCACGTCGCCCTCGCCGGACGGGACGTGGTGGCCGGCGTCCACCTGGTCGCCGAGGCCGGTGAGACCGCCGGGCTGATCGGCCCCAACGGGAGCGGCAAGTCCACCCTGCTGCGCGCCGTCTACCGGCACCTGGCGCCCCGGGCCGGCCGGGTGCTGCTCGACGGCCGCGACCTGACCGCGCTGCCGCGGGCGGCCGCCGCCCGGCACCTCGCCGCGCTGCCCCAGGAGCGCGGCGACGCCTTCGAGCTGACGGTCCGCCAGATGGTCGCGCTCGGCCGGATCCCGCACCAGCGGGCGTTCGCCGCCGACAGCGCCGAGGACCGGGCCCGCACCGCCCGCGCCCTCGACCAGGTCGGCATGGGCGCGCAGGCCGACCGCCGGTTCGCCGAACTCTCCGGCGGCGAACGCCAGCGCGTCCTGCTCGCCCGCGCGCTCGCCCAGCAGCCCGACGTCCTGGTGCTGGACGAACCCACCAACCACCTCGACATCCGCCACCAGGTCGAACTGCTCGCCCTGCTGCGCGCCCAGCGCACCACCACCCTGGTCGCCCTGCACGACCTGAACGCCGCCGCGTCCGTCTGCGACCGCCTGCACGTCCTCGCCGGCGGCACGCTGGTCGCCTCCGGCCCGCCCCGCGACGTGCTCACCCCGGGCCTGCTCGCCGAGGTGTTCGGCGTCCGCGCCGCCGTCACCCGGCACCCGCTGACCGGCGACCCGCTGATCGCCTTCGACCACCGGACGCCGGCCGGGCGGCCCCCGGGACTCCCACCGTTCATGGGGAACTGAGAAGTTCGGCTGCCACCATGGTGCCCGCCCGGCGGCCACCCGCTCCGGGCGGCTGCCGGGCCCGCCGGCCGGAAGGAGTTTCGCGGTGAGCACGATCAACGGACTGCCCGCACACATACTGCTGGTCCACCTGGTGGTGGTGTTCGTCCCGCTGACCGCACTGGCACTGATCGTCTGCGCGCTCAGCCCCGCCGCCGCCCGCCGGGCGGGCCTGGCGCTGCCGCTGCTCGCCTTCGTCACGCTGGCGAGCGTCCCGCTCACCACCGAGGCCGGGGAGTGGCTCGAACGGCACGTCGAGCGGACCGACGTGGTGCGCCGTCACACCGAGCTCGGCGACGGCCTGCTGCCCTGGGCGGCCGGACTGTTCGTGCTCGCGGTGGTGGTCTGGTGGGCGACCCGCCGCGCAGCGGGCGGCCGCCCGTTCTCCAGCGCGCTGCGGATCGGCGCCGCCGTGCTGTGCGCCGCGGTCGCCGTCGGCGCGGTCGTCGACGTCTACCTGATCGGCGACTCCGGCGCCAAGGCCGCCTGGCAGGACGCCCTCACCAGCAGCTCCGGCAGCACCGACAGCACCTCCGAGGGCGGCGAAGGGCACTGACCGAACCGTCGGGCGGCACGCCCGCCCGACGGCCCGTCAGGCCGACAGCCCGTCAGGCCCGGTCGCGGCCGCGCACCTTGCGGGAGACCGACTGCGGGCTTCCGAACCCCTCGCGGCGGCCCAGCGCCACGTGCATCCGGCGCAGCAGCGCGTTCAGCTGGGCGCGGTCGCCGCGGGTGAAGGAGACCATCAGGGCGTCCTGGACGGCGGCGGCGTCGGCGTGCATCGCCGTCAACTCGCCCTGCCCGTCCGGCGACAGCATCAGCACCTCCTGGCGCGCGCCGCCGACGTGCACCGTCATCGCCTGCACCAGCCCGCGCGCCAGCAGCGCGTCCACCGCGGCGGCCGCGTCCGGCGAGGCGATCCGCCGGACCAGGTCGGCGCGGCCGTGCGGACCGGCCTGCGCGAGGACGGTCAGCACCTCCTGGTGCACCCGGTCCAGGCCGCGGGCCGCGAGCCGCTCGCCGATGCCGTCCTCGGCCGCCCGGGCCAGGACGGACAGCAGGTAGACGGACTGTTCGAAGGGATCGGACGACTCTTTCCTACCGTCGAACACGCCGGTTCCTATCGCGGGAGAGCGGGAGACGCCCTCCGGGGAACCGGTCGACGCCCGGGCGGGGTACGGCGGAGCGAGGGCCGGCCCCACTCTATCGACGGGACCGCCGACCGGTCTACACCGGTGTCGTCCGCCCCCGCCCCGGTCCGCCGTCCGGCCCGCTCCCGGCCTCCGACCCGCCGCCGGCCCCGCCGTCGGCGTCGCGCAGCAACTCCCGCAGCACGTCCTCGTCCTCGGCCGACAGCGCGGAGACGAAGCGGCGCAGCACCAGGCTGCGGTCGTCCTCCTTCTCCAGTTCGCGCCGCATCCGGCCGGCGGCCAGCCCGGCCGCGTCCGAGACCGGCGCGTACGCGTACGAGCGGCCCGGGCGGGTCCGCACCACGGTGCCGCCGTCGTGCAGCCGGGCCAGGATGGTGGCCACCGTGGTCCGGGCCAACGGCCGCCCCAGGGCCCGCTTCACCTCCTGCGCCGTCAGCGGCCGGCCCGCGCTCCACAGCGCCGCGAGCACGTCCGCGACCAGTTCCCCGTGCGGTCGCCTGCTGTCCTGGCCGCCGATCGCCATCGCTCTCCCGTCCTGGTCCTGCTGGTTAGGTTTGCCTTCGCTCACTCTAAGCGGACAGATGTGGCCACGGGTGCGGCGGGATCACGCCAGGTGCCCGGTTGCCCACTTGGCGGGGTCATGGCGCTGGTTGATGATGACGCGGGGCATTCTTGGTCCGTAGTCGAAGGAGGGGCGTTGGGGGCGCACAGACCGGCCGGGACGGCGCGCACGAGCGGGGCGGACGGAACCCGGGAGGTGCTGGTGCGGAGACACCGACTGGGGCGGGTGACCGTCACGGTGACGACCTTCCCGCGCACCGGGGCCCACCGGGGCGGGCCGACCGGACGGGACGACGACGAGGAGCTCTGTCACCTGTCACTGCTGACCGCCGGCGGCGGCCGGGTGCAGGGCGCGGGCCGGGACGGGGCGGAGGAGTTCGGACCGGGAGACATCCACCTGACGACCAGCTCCGACCCGGCCGACGGGCAGTTCTTCGGCTTCGCGGACGGAGCCGCCGGGCAGCGCCCCGCCGAGGGCGTCGGCCTGGACGTGCCGGTCGCGCTGCTCCAGGTCCCGCCGCACCGGATGCGCGACCTGACGGGGCGCCGGCTCTCCGGCCGGGAGGGCACCGGCGCCCTGCTGACGGCCCTGCTGGTCGGCCTGGACCGCCAGGCCGCCGCCCTCCAGCCCGCCGAGGCCTGCCGACTCGGGAACGTGGTGGTCGACCTGGTCTCCACCTGGCTCAGCGGGCTCCTCGACGCGGAGGCCGACGTCTCCCAGGAGGACCGGCAACGCGCTCTGGTGGAGAGCTCCAAGGAGTTCATCCGGCAGAACCTGCACGACCCCGGTCTCACCCCGCCGGTGGTGGCCGCCGCCCACCACATCTCGGTCAGCCACCTGCACAGCCTCTTCGCCCGCCACTCGGAGGGCGAGACCGTCGCCGCGTTCATCCGCGCCCGGCGGATGGACAAGGCCCGCCGCGAACTCGCCGACCCCGCCCTGCGCACCCTGCCCATCTACCGGATCGCCGCCCGCTGCGGCATCCCCCGCGCCCCCGAGTTCACCCGCGCCTTCAAGGCCGCCCACGGCCTCTCCCCGCGCGAGTACCGCAGCCGGGAACTCGCCCGGGCCGCCGCACCGCAGGGGTGAACGGCGGCGCCGGGCACGGGCATCAGCCGTGGTACGCCACCTCCGGGAAGCGCGGCGAGGGCCCGTCGAGCAGCGCGGCGCGGCGGCGGCGCAGCTGCAGGTCGAAGAAGGCGAGCGGGTACGCCTGCTGGATCAGGACGGCGCGGTCCGGGTCGATGGTGCCGACCATGGCCCGGATCTGCTCCTCCGTCAGCCCCAGCAGCCGCCCGGCCTGCGGGATCAGCGTGACGTTGTCGCCGTACGACGGATGCACGGCGCCCGCGGCCCGGACCTCCAGCCGCCAGCCCCGCAGGTGGGACCAGAACTCGGCGACGTTCGGGTCCCCGGCGAGCGGGAACGAGGCCGTCATCAGCAGGAACGGCCGGTCCAGGTCCTCGGTCACCACGGGATGCCCGGACCCGGGCTGCATCGGCCCGTCCACCGCCAGCCCCGCCCGCACCCGACGGTCCGTCAGCATGGTGCAGGCGGTGGCCGTGCCGCCCTTCGACCAGCCGAACATGCCGATCCGCGACGGGTCGAGCGCCGCGGCGAGCCCGTCCGGCAGCGGGCGGCGCCCGGCGTCCGGGTTTTCTCCGGCGGCGAGCCGCTCCACGCAGTCCAGGACGAAGCGCAGGTCGACCGCGTAGTCCAGGGCGTACATCGGCCCGGCCGCGTCCGCCGGGGTGAGCACCCGCCCGTCCGGCAGCTCGCTGAAGCAGTTGCCCAGGTGGTCGACCGTCACCACCACGAAGCCGTGGCTCGCCAACTCCTGCACCGTCACGGTGTGGTCGCCGCGGTGGCTGCCCGAGCCGTGCGAGTACACCACCACCGGCAGCGGGCGGCCGGCCCGGTGCACGGGCGCGCCGACCCGGCCCGCCGTGAGCGGGGCGAGGGCCGGGTCGATCGGGAAGCCGGTGTCCGCCAGGAACGCCCGCATCGCGCCGTCCGCCAGCCACGGGGCGAGCGGCAGACCCGTCGACGGCCGGGCCGGGTACCAGACGCTCGCCACCAGCTCGCGGTGCGGGTTCGGCCCGCCCAGCGGATTCGGCCGGGCGGGATCGACCAGGTGCAGCGGCACCGTTCCCACCGGGAACGGGCCGGTGGGGGAGGGCAGCGTCAGCCGGGCCGGGCCCGGGGCGGGCGCGGCCGCCCGGGCCGGGACGGCCGGCAGGGCCGCGGCGAGCGGCCCGGCCGCGCCCAGCGCCAGCGCGCCGCCCAGCAGGTGACGGCGCGTCAACCCGTCGCGGTGAATGGTCGTCATGGTGGTCACGCTCCTGCGGATCGAAGGGAAGGGAGAGGACTGCGGCGGGCGTGCGTTCACTGGTCCCGCCGCGGCAGGACGGTCAGGGTCAGCAGCACCGCGACCGCCGACCAGACCAGGTAGACCGCCCAGGCCCCAGCGGCCGAGGACGGGTACGGCTGGCCGGTGGCCGCTCCGACCAGCCCCAGTCGGGCCCAGGCGTTGAACGGCTGCGCGTGGGCGACGACCGCGCCGAACCAGGTGTTGTCGCGGGCGAACATCGGCACGAAGAACAGCAGCGCGAACATCGCCGCCATCGCCGCCACGCCGTGCCGGATCACCGCGCCCAGCGCCAGACCGACCAGCGCGCCCAGCGGCGCGAGCAGCGCCGAGGCGACCAGCAGCCGCAGCGCACCCGGATCGCCGATCGACACCCCGCCGTACCGGCCGGCCAGCATCGCCTCGTCCAGCCAGAACGACACCGACGCCACCAGCACGCCGAACGCCGTCGCCGCGCCGGCCACCACCAGCACCTTGGCGGCCAGCACCTCCCGCCGGGCCGGCGCCGCCGCGAACGTCGTCCGCAGCAGCCCGCTGGTCTGCTCGCTCAGCACCGCGATCGCCCCCACCGCGCCCGTCACCAGCAGCACCAGCGACCCGCACGGGCGGGTGAACGCGTCGTGCAGCGCCCCGAACTCCGCGTAGTACGCCTGCTGTTCGGCGGTCCACGAGCCGAACTCGGCCCGCGAGGTACGGGCCCCGTTGGCGTTCAGGGCCACCAGGGCCAGTGCGCCGACGACCAGGAACCACGGGACCGACCGCAACGACCACAGCTTGATCCACTCGGCCGCCAGCAGGTCCGCGAACCGGGGCCGCGGGTCGGCGGGGGCGGTGGCCGGGTGACGGCCCGTCGGGGTGCTGCTCATGCCCGTGCTCCTGTCGTGCGGCCGGCCGCCGCGTACTCCACGCTGCTGCCGGTCAGTTCCATGAAGGCCTGCTCCAAGGAGCCGGTCAGGGTGGTCAGTTCGTGGATCAGCACGCCGCACGAGACCGCGACGCCGGCGATCGTCAGGGCGTCCGGGCCGGTCACCGTCAACAGCCCGTCCGGCTCCCGGACCACCTGCGCGCCCGCCGCCGTCAGCGCCGGCACCAGCCCGTCCGGGGCGACCGCCCGGACCAGCACCGCGCTCCGCGCTCCGCGCGCCGCGAACGCCGCCACCGTCTCGTCCGCCAGCAACTCGCCGCGCCCGACCACGATCAGACGGTCCGCCGTGTGCGCCATCTCCGACATCAGGTGGCTGCTGACGAACACCGTCCGCCCCTCGGCGGCCAGCCGCCGGAACAGGGTCCGGACGAACAGCACCCCCTCCGGGTCCAGCCCGTTCAACGGCTCGTCGAAGATCAGCACCGGCGGGTCGCCCAGCAGCGCCCCCGCGATGCCCAGCCGTTGGCGCATGCCCAGCGAGAACCCGCCGATCCGCCGGTCCGCCACCGCCGACAGGCCCACCTCGCGCAGCACCTCCTCCACCCGGCCCGCCGGGATCGCGTTGCTGCGCGCCAGGAACCGGAGGTGGTCGCGGGCCGACCGGCCGCCGTGCGCGTCCCCCGCGTCCAGCAGCGCCCCCACCTGCCGCAGCGCCCGCCGCAGCCCGCGGCAGTCGCGGCCGGCGACGGTCGCCGTGCCGGAGGTCGGGGCGTGCAGCCCGAGGATCATGCGCAGCGTGGTGGACTTGCCCGCCCCGTTCGGGCCGAGGAACCCGGTGACCAGTCCCGGGCGGACGGTGAAGGACAGGTCGTCGACGGCGGTCACGCGGCCGTAGCGCTTGGTGAGACGGTTGACTTCGATCACGGGGACAACGCTGCCGCCCGGCACCGCCCGCACACAGTCGGCGACGGCGGACACTTCGGCCGACGCACCGTCAACTCCGGGATGTCATCCGCGGGCGACTGCGCCGGCCCGAGGAAGATCGCTACGCTCGGGCGCATGAACCTCACCCGGGTGCCGCCCAAAGTCCTCTCCCGCGTGGCCCCGGGCAGCTGGATGGTGCTGCTCTGGCTGGCCGTCACCGCGTACACCGTCTTCGAGCAGATGCACACCCGCGACGGCCTCTCCGTCCTCACCCTCAGCCTCGGCAACCAGCTCGACGAGGCGGTCGCCGTGCTGGCCGTGCTCGCCGCCGGCCGCCCGCGCCGCCGCCCGCTCACCGCCCTGTGCCTGCTGCTGTTCGGCACCGTCGTCTCCGTCATGGCGATGGCCGTCGCCGACATCCCGCTGCTCCAGTACCTCGCCGTCGACGTCGCCGTCTGCTACCTCGCCGCGACCCAGCCCGCCCGCACCTCCCTCACCGCCGGCGCCCTCGCCCTCGGCACCCTCCTCGGCTACTCCGGCCTGCGCGCGCTCACCGGCATGGACGCCTACGGCAGCACCACCGTCACCGGCGCGCTCACCACCGCCATCGCCTGGCTGATCGGCCACGCCGTCCGGCAGAGCCACACCCACGCCGACGCCCTCCGCGCGCAGGCCGCCGAACAGGCCGTCACCAGCGAACGGCTGCGCATCGCCCGGGAGTTGCACGACATGGTCGCGCACAGCATCGGCATCGTCGCGCTCCAGGCCGGCGCCGCCCGCCGGGTCTTCGACACCCAGCCGGACCGGGCCCGCGCCGCCCTCGGCGAGGTCGAGACCGCCGGCCGGGAGACCCTCGCCGGGCTGCGCCGCCTGCTCGGGGCGCTGCGCGACGCGGACGGCGGCGGCGTCGGGGCCGAGGCCGAACGGACCGCGCCCGCACCCGGGTTGGACGACCTGGCGGCGCTCGCCGCGACCACCACCGCGGCCGGCGTCCGGGTCGAGCTCGCCTGGTCCGGCCCGCGACGGCCGCTGCCGCCGGAGATCGAACTCTCCGCGTACCGGATCGTGCAGGAGGCCGTCACCAACGTGGTGCGGCACGCCGAGGAGCGGGCCTGCCGGGTCTCGATCGACTTCCGGCCGGACGAGCTGCGCGTCGCCGTGGTCAACTCCGGCCCCGCACGCGCCCCCCGGAGCGCCCACGGGTACGGGCTGGTCGGCATGCGGGAGCGGGCCGCCCTGCTGCACGGCGGCTTCACCGCCGGACCGGAACCCGGCGGCGGCTTCCGGGTGGCCGCCCGGCTTCCCGTCCCCCTTCCCGCCCGCGACGACCTCCTCCCGTCCCTGGAGCCCGCCCGATGACGTCCCCCGCCCCGACCCGCGTGCTGCTGGTCGACGACCAGCCGCTGGTCCGCGCCTCCCTCGACATGATCATCACGGACGCCCCGGACCTCACCGTCGTCGGCGAGGCCGGCACCGGAACCGACGCCGTCCGGCTGGCCGCCGAACTCCGGCCCGACGTCGTGCTGATGGACATCCGGATGCCCGGCATGGACGGCCTCGAAGCCACCCGCCTCATCACCGGGAGCGGCGACACCCCGCGGGTCCTCGTCCTGACCACCTTCGACCAGGACGAGCACGTCTACGGCGCGCTGCGCGCCGGCGCGTCCGGCTTCCTGGTCAAGGACATGGAACTCGACGACATCATCGCCGCCGTCCGGGTCGTCGCCGCCGGCAACGCGCTGATCGCCCCGACCGTCACCCGCCGCCTCATCGCCCACTTCGCCCGCCAGGACCCGGCCGCCGCCCCCGCCGCACCGGCCCCCGCCGTCGACGGACTGACCGGCCGCGAACGCGAGATCCTCACCCTGGTCGGCCTCGGCCGCTCCAACGCCGAGATCGCCGCCGAACTCCACCTCTCCGCCGCCACCGCGAAGACCTACATCTCCCGCCTGCTCGGCAAACTCGGCGCCCGCGACCGCGTCCAACTCGTCATCACCGCCTACGAGTCCGGCCTGGTCGGCCACCGCTGACACCGGGACGACGGCGCCTCAGGAGCAGGAGAAGTAGGCGAGTTCCTGGCCGTAGGCCAGCAGGAAGCCGCCCGGGGCGGTCCGGGCGACCGAGCCTTCGAACGGCAGGTGCCAGCGGTGCAGGGCCCGGCCGGTGGCGAGGTCCCACAGGACGGCGGTGCGGTCGAAGCCGGTGGTGACGACCGCCCGGCCGTCCCCCGGCCCGGCCACCCCGGCCACGGCGGTGACCCGGCCGGTGTGCCCCAGCAGGGTGTGCAGCCGGTGGCCGGAGGCGAGGTCCCACACCACGGCGGTGCGGTCCCGGCTGCCGGTCACCACCAACGGCCTGCCCCGCGGCCCGGGGACGACGGCGACCGCCAGCACCTCGGCCAGGTGGCCGGTCAGGCGGTGCAGCGCCGTGCCGCGGGCCAGGTCCCAGACGATCGCCGTCCGGTCGTCGCCGACGGTGACGGCGAGCCGGGCGCCGCCGGCCGCTTCGGTGAGGGCGAGGGCGGTCACGTCGCCGGTGTGCCCGACGAGCGGGAGCCGAAGGTCGAAGGTCTCCAGGTCCCAGACGGAGGCGGTGCCGTTGCGGCCCGCGGTGACCAGCACCTGCCGTCCGCCGGGCAGCCGGGTGACGGCGAGCGCGTGGATCGGCGTGCCGCTCTGCCGCCAGAACGCCTGCGACCCGGACCCGGGGTCGAGGTAGCGGACGACCGGCGTTCCGTAGTCGACCGTGACGGCGAACGGGGTGCCGTCCGGGGCGGTGGCGGCGGCGATCGGGCTGATCCAGCCGTCGTGGCCGGCCAGCCGGTTCAGGCGCTCGCCGGTGAGCGGGTTCCAGACCAGTGCCGTGTGGTCCTCGGCGGACGTCACGGTGCGGAGCGAGCCGTCCCGGGCGGCGGTGGTGGCCACCGAAGTGACCGCCCGGGTGTGGCCGCTGAGGGTCCGTCGGCGCTCGCCGGTGCGGGCGTCCCAGACGATCGCGGAGCGGTCCCGGCTGGCGGTGAGGATCAGCGGCTCCGGGCCGGCCTCGGTCCACTCGATCGAGGTGATCTCGCCGATGTGCCCGGACCGGGTGCGCAGCGAGGTGCCGGTGGACAGGTCCCAGACGATGGCGTTGCGGTCCCGGCCGGCGGTGACGACCAGCGGGGTGCCGCCGCGGGTGGCGCCGGCGGCGGCGGCCCCGACCCAGTCGGTGTGGCTGGTCAGGACGTGCAGGCGCTCGCCGGTGCGCAGGTTCCACACCATGGCGGAGCGGTCCCGGCTGGTGGTGACGGCCAGCGGGGTGCCGTCCGGGGCGGTGGTGGTGACGGCCGAGGTGACGGCGGCGGTGTGGCCGGTGAGGGTGTGGCGGCGGGTGCCGGTGGCGAGGTCCCAGACGACGGCGTCGCGTCCGCCGCCCGCCGTGACGGCCACCGGCAGCCCCGCGGGGGCGGCCACGAAGGTGCTCAGGGCGGAGAGCCGGTGCAGCGTCTCGCCGGTGCGGAGGTTCCAGACGATCGCGCTGTGGTCGCGGCTGGTGGTCACCACGACCGGGGTCCCGTTCGAGGTGGTGGAGACGGCGGCGGCGGTCACCACGTCGTGGTGACCGACCAGTTGGTGCAGCCGGTCGCCGGTGGTCGGGTCCCACACCAGGGCGGAGTTGTCCTCGCCGCCGGTCACCACCAGCGGGCGGCCGTGCGGGAGGACGGCGGTGACGACCGTGGTGACGGTGGCCCGGTGTCCGAAGAAGGTCCGCAGGCGCTCGCCGGTGGCGAGGTCCCAGACCTCGGCCAGGCCGTTCGCGCCACCGGTGACGACCAGTCGGGCGCCGTCGGGCAGGACGAGGGCGGCGACCGAGGTGAGGGCGACCCCGTGGAAGCCGAAGTCGGTCGCCCGGAGGGTGTGCAGGCGGGAGCCGGTGGTCAGGTTCCAGACCAGGGCGTCGCCGTCCTGTCCGGCGGTGACCGCCAGCGGCGTGCCGTCGGTGCCGGCGACGGTGACGACGGCCTCCACCGAGTGGCGGTGGCCCCGCAGGGTGTGCAGGCGGGAGCCGGTGGTCAGGTTCCAGACCATGGCGGTGTGGTCGCTGCCGGTGGTGACGGCCAGCGGGGTGCCGTCGGGCGCCGTGGCGGTCGCGGCCGCGGTCACCGTCCGGGTGTGCCCGGTGAGGGTGTGCAGCCGGGACGGATGGGACTGCCGGGTCGCCCAGCGCACGGTGGGCCGCGGGCCGTCGCCGGTGTCGAGGGCCTTGGTGAACGCGGCGGACAGCTCGGGCCGGCGCCACCCGGCGGCGTCCAGCGCCAGCAGGTCGCGCCGGACGTCGACGCGGTGGCGGCGCGGGTCGTGGGCGACCGTGGTGCGGTACACGTGGGCGTGCTCGGCGCCGAGCCGGGTCGTCGCGTGGTGCAGCAGCGGGCCGAGGGTGTCGGGGTCGGCGTGCACCAGGAACCGGGGGTCGTGCAGCAGCCGGTCGAGGGCGTCGCCGCCGGCCGCCACGGCGTGCTCGGCGGCGTGCCGCAGCAGGTAGGGCTGGGCGCGGCGCCAGTCGACCGGGGCGCCGTCGGCCGCGAGCAGCGAGTGGTGCAGGACGGCCGGGTCGACGTCCGGCCCGGTGTGCTCGACCAGCGCCTGGTGGAAGTAGCGGTACAGCAGACGGTGGTCGGTGTCCGGCGTGGTCCGCAGGTAGAACGCAGCCTTGGTCAGGACCCGCCGGGTGTCGGCGAGTTGGGGGGTCGGCCGGTCGGCGGCGGGCGGGCGGTGGGCGAGCGCCGCAGCGTGCAGCAGGTCCAGCGGCATGCCGTGACCCCGGGCCCGGCCGAGCACGGTCAGCACCGGCCGCACCCACGGGTCGGCGGCCGCGAGGGCGTCCACGTGCAGGTCGAACACCTCGGTGATGGTGCACGGCGGGCCGGCCGTCCCGCGGCCGGCCGCGGTGAGCAGGTGGTCGGCGTACAGGGCGGCCACCAGGAACGCCCCGTGGTCGCTGTAGTCGGCGATCCGGTCGGCGATCGCCCGGACCTCCGGGTCGGGGAACCGGCGCGGCGGCAGCAGCTTGCGCAGGTACGACCGCAGGTCCGCCGCGAGGGCGGCGCGGTCCTCGGGCGTGGCCGGGTCGAGGTCCAGCGCCGCCGCCGGACGCTCCGTCAGGCGGCGGCCAGGGACGGCAGGGAGTCCCACCACGGACGGGTGCCGACCAGCAGCCGGCAGCCGCCCGCCGGGTCGCCGCCGGTCAGCGGCAGGATCAGTTCGGCGACGACCTCCGCCGGGTCCTGGGCCTCGTCGAGGGCGTCCAGGACGATCAGCACGTCCTCGGCGGCCCGCAGTTCCCGCAGCAGTTCGGCCGGGCCGCCGGCGCCGCCCGGCGATCCGCCGTTCGGCCCGGGCCGAACGGCGCCGTCCGCCGTCTGCCGGTCGAGTTGGTGGCGCAGCGAGTCGGTGATCTGCCGGAGCGTCAACTGCCGGGCGTGGACGGCCAGGACGGTGGCCGGCGGGCGCGGAGCGAACTGCGGCACCACCGGGCGCACCAGTTCGGCCAGCGGCTCCAGTTCGGGGTGCAGCAGGCAGGTGGCCACCCCGAGCAGCGCGGACTTGCCGCTGCCCGGTCCGCCGGTGACCACCAGCAGGTTGTCACGCTCGTCGTCGGCGCGCTCCAGCCAGTCGGTGACGGTCGCCAACTGCGCGGTGCGTCCGGAGAATTGGACGACGTGGACGGTGGGGTTGCCGGCCGCCCGGGTGGCGAAGTGCAGCGGGTCCAGACCGGGGGCGCAGCCGAGCGCGAACTCGCGCAGCCGCGGGTTCATCCCGCTCAGCAGGCCCGCCTGCGGGTCGCGGGTGTGCGCCGGGTTGCGGAAGAACGGCTGCGGTTCCCCGGCCGCCGCGGCGTGCGGGGTGCGGACCACCGTCCCGCCGCCCGGGCCGTCGAGCAGCCGGTCGATCGCCGCGGCGAGCGTCTCGACCGGGACGAACTCCAGGGTGGGGGTGAGGTCGAGCGCGCCGTCGGCCAGCCGGTGCAGCACCTCGGCGGCGGCCGAGGTGAACCGCGCGCCGTAGGTCAGCGACCCGTCGGCGCAGGCTCCGACGACCGACACCCTGCGCGGCGCGTCCTGGGCCCGGCGCGCGGCCAGGTCGTTCAGCTGCTGCTGGACGACCGCCCGGCCCGCGCCGCACACGTCCAGCAGGAACAGCACCGGCCGGCCGGACAGTTCGGCGGCCTCCAGCAGGCCGGCGAAGCTCACGCAGGTGTCGAACAGCCGGTCCGCCGCGGCCTGCCCGTCGGCGGTCGCCAGGAACAGGCCGCCGCCGCCCGGCGACTGCGCGCCGTGCCCGCAGAAGTGCACCACCAGCGGCTCGTCCGGGTCGGCCGTGCGCCGCAGGCCGTCCCAGCGGGCGGTGAATTCGGCGCGGGTGCAGTCGAGCAACGGCTCGCCGCCCGGCGGCGCCCCGGCCCGGTCCAGCGCGGTGGCCAGCGCCCGGGTCGCGTCCGCGACCGCCGGCAGCGGCGCGAAGGCGGCCGTCCCGTCGGCCAGTTCGTCCTCGTCGAGGGGGAGTGCGGGGAAGCTCCCCACTCCGGCTACCAGCGCCCGTGCCACCCGGCCCCGGCCTTTCTTGAGAGGTGATCGACGGTCAGGACAGGTAGGGCGCGACGGCGGCGGCCAGCAGGCCGTTGGCGAGGTAGCCGCCGAAGCCGTGGAAGCCGAGGCCGTTGCCGGTGGTCTCCTCGTGGTCGACGGGGAAGACCTCCGCGAGGCCGGGCGGCACCGCGACCAGGTCGCCCGCGTCCGCGAGGTTCACCCACCGGCCGACCCCGGCCGGCCTGGCGCCGCGCCCCGCCCGCAGCGGCGGATCGAGGCGACGGGCCAGCGAGGGCACCCGCAGCGGCGAGCCGACCGTCACCAGCAGGTCGACGGCCGGCTCGGGGAAGGCGTGCAGCGTCTCGTAGGCGACGTACGACCCCAGCGAGTGCGCGATCACCACGCTCGGCCGCTCCCGGCGGACCGCCTCCGCCACCCGGTCCCGGACCAGGGCGCGCCGCTGCGGCCAGGTCGAATAGGCCTCCACCTCGCGGAGGTTGGCCACCAGCGCCCGTTCGATCCGGCGGACGGTCCGCTCCCGCACCGCCGCGGTCAGCCGCCCGCCGCGCTCGCGCACCAGCACGCCGAGCAGGTGCCGCAGCGGCGCGAGGCCGACGTTCTGCGGTTCGGCGGGCAGCACGGCTCCGGCCGCGGCCAGCCACTCGGCGGCGGCCGCGCGCTGAGCGGGCGTCAGCTCCTCGAAGCCCCCGGCCGCTGCGGCGTCCTGGGCCTGCTCGGGCAGGTCGGGCCGCAGCAGGTCCGCGTAGTAGGCCATCGCCACCTCGGGGGCGGGGACGGACAGCCGGGCGAGGCCCGCCGCGAGCCGGTCGCGGCAGGCGTCGGCGCGGACCCGCGCCGCCTGCTCCGGGGTCGCCCCCGCGACGTGGTTGAAGATTCCGTGCACCAGTACGACCGACGCCACCCGTGCCTCCCAAGTCCCGTCCCCGACGCACTCGTTGGCTCATCCCACCACAGCCGGGGCGCCGCCTGCCGGGCGGTTGCGGAACCGGTCCGAACGGCCCGTGGTCGGTCCGGCCTCCGACGTGCTGTATTGTTGGGTTCACCGACGCGGGGTGGAGCAGCTCGGTAGCTCGCTGGGCTCATAACCCAGAGGTCGCAGGTTCAAATCCTGTCCCCGCTACTGACAGGGCGGGCCCGGAACTCTCGTTCCGGGCCCGCCTTTTTGGCGTTGTCCGCCGCCCCGGCGTTCAGGGCCTCCGGGGCTGGGCGGACCAGTACGGTGCGGCGTGCGCGAGGGCGCGGCCCTCCAGCGCGGCGACCAGGCGTTCGAAGAGGCGGACGGCGGCGGGGCCGGACCAGTCGGCGGGCAGCACCTGCGGGGGCAGGCCGGGATCGCGGAACGGGAGCTTGCGCCAGTCGTCGACGACGGACAGGTAGCCGACGAAGGCCTGCCGGCCGTCCACGAAGGCGGCGGCGGCCAGGCGGTCGGCCTCGGCGGCCCGGGCGGTGATGAACTCCCGGTAGCGGCGGTCGATCTCGGCGAGGTCCCAGCCCTTGCGGACCATCGCGGCGAGGTCCTGCCCGCCGACGTGGTCGCCGGTGAAGACCGCGCACTGGTCGGTCAGGTCGAGCTCGCCGATCGCCCGCCCGGCGGCCGGCAGCATCCGGGCGGGGGCGATCCACACCGCCGCGCCGATGTTGCCGAAGCCCAGCGAGGTCAGGTGCGCGGTCAGCCGGTGGCGCTTGGCCCGGGCGGACTCCGGTACGGAGAAGTTGACGAGGCACCAGCCGTCGGCCAGGTCGGCGGGCTGCCGGGCGTGCCAGATCACCTCGTCCCCGGCGGCCAGCGCCTCCAGTGCGGCGGGCGTCAGCGCGTAGCCGCGCGCCCCGCCGCGGGTCTCGGCCGCCAGCCAGCCGCGCTGCTTGAGCCGGAACACCGCGGTGCGGACGCTGGAGGCGTCCAGGCCCGCCTGGGTGAGCAGTTCGACGGTGCCGGCGATCGGCATCCAGTTGCCCATCTTGCGGACGACGGCGCCGAGGAAGGTCACCAGCACGGTCCGGGAACGGCGTGCCGCGGTGGGCCGGGCGTCCTTCGTCTCGCTCATCCCACCGAGTATGGCGGACGCCGGGCACATGATCGCACCGCCACCGCCACCGCCACCGCCACCGCCACTGCCGCCGCCGGGCGGGGGCTCACGCGGACACCCCGATCCGGCGCTCCGGCCTCCACCGCAGGTGCACCGGCCCGGCCGGGCCCTCGCGCAGCAGCGAGAGGCGGGGCGGGACCCGGTCGGTGCGCGAGGTCGGCGGCCGGCGCCGCCCGGCCTGCCACTGCACCGGCCACTCGGCGCCCGCGCCCCGGTAGTCCTGCTCGGCCGCCGCGTGCAGCGTCCACTGCGGGTCGTACAGGTGGGTGCGGCCCAGCGCGCACAGGTCCGCCCGCCCGGCCAGCAGGATCGAGTTGACGTCGTCGTAGGACGAGATCGCGCCCACCGCGATCACCTGCACCCCGGCCGGCCCGGCCACCCGGTGGCGGATCTTGTCGGCGAACGGCGTCTGGTACGAGCGCCCGTAGGCCGGCCGCTCCTCCTTGGCCACCTGCCCGGAGGAGACGTCGATCGCGGCCGCGCCGTGCGCGACGAACGCCCGGGCGATCTCCACCGCGTCCTCGTCGGTGTTGCCGTCCGGCAGCCAGTCGGTCGCCGAGATCCGCACCGTCACCGGGATCCGCTCCGGCACCGCCGCCCGCACCGCGTCGAACACCTCCAGCGGGAAGCGCAGCCGGTTCTCCAGGCCGCCGCCGTACGCGTCGGTGCGCCGGTTGGCGACGGGGGACAGGAAGGACGACAGCAGGTAGCCGTGCGCGGCGTGCACCTCGATCAGGTCGAAGCCCGCGTCCACCCCGCGCCGCGCCGCCGCCGCGAAGTCCGCCACCACCCGGTCCAGGTCGGCGCGGGTCGCCTCGCGCGGCAGGTGGCAGCCCGGCCCGTACGGCAGCGCGGACGGCCCGATCACCTCCCAGTTGCCGTCCGGGAGCGGCTCGTCCATGCCCTCCCACATCAGCCGGGTCGAGCCCTTGCGGCCGGAGTGGCCCAGTTGCAGTCCGATCCGGGCCGAACTGCGCTCATGGACGAAGGAGGTGACGCGCCGCCAGGCGTCGCGCTGCCCGTCGTTCCACAAGCCCGGGCAGCCGGGCGTGATCCGGCCGTCGGGCGAGACGCAGACCATCTCGCTCATCACCAGGCCCGCGCCGCCGAGGGCCTTGGAGCCCAGGTGCACCAGGTGGAAGTCCCCGGGCACGCCGTCCACCGCCGAGTACATGTCCATCGGCGAGACGACGATCCGGTTGCTCAGCCGCAGCGGGCCGATCCGCACCGGCTGGAACATCGCCGGAACGGTCTCGGCGGAGCGCTGGCTGCGGGCGAACTCGCGCTCCATCAGGGCGGCGAACTCCGGGTCCCGCTCCTTCAGGTTCTCGAAGGTGATCCGGCGCGAGCGGGTCAGCAGGTTGAAGACGAACTGCGCGGGCTCCTGACCGGCGTACATGCCGATGTTCTCGAACCACTCCAGCGAGGCCTGCGCCGCCCGCTGCGTCGACTCGACCACCGGCCTGCGCTCCGCCTGGTACGCCTCCAGCGCCTCGGCCACCGTCGGCCGCTCGTGCAGGCAGGCCGCCAGCGCGAGGGCGTCCTCCATGGCGAGCTTGGTGCCGGAGCCGATCGAGAAGTGCGCGGTGTGCGCGGCGTCGCCGAGCAGCACCACGTTGCCGTCGTACCAGCGCTCGTTGCGCACGGTGGTGAAGTTCAGCCACCGCGAGTTGTTGGTGCGCACCCGGTGGCCGGCCAGCTCGGCGGCGAAGATCTCCGCGATCCGCCCGACCGCGTACTCGTCGGACTCGCCCGGCCCGAACTCCCGCCCGGCGGTGCGGTCGAAGCCGGCCCGCCGCCACACGTCCTCGTGCATCTCCACGATGAACGTCGAGCCCTCGTCGGAGTACGGGTAGCCGTGGATCTGCATGGTGCCCCACTCCGTCTGCTTGACGAAGAACTGGAACGCCTCGAAGACCAGGTCGGTGCCCAGCCAGATGTACTTGTTGCGCCGGCCGTCCAGCGACGGGCGGAACGCCCCCGCCCGGGCGGCCCGCACCGCCGAGTGCACGCCGTCCGCCGCCAGCACCAGGTCGTGCGTCGCGGACAGCTCGTCCACGTCCGGCGCCGGCGTCCGGTAGTGCACCCGCACGCCCAGCTCGGCGGCCCGCCGCTGGAGGATCTGCAGCAGCTCCTTGCGGCCCATCGCCGCGAAGCCCTGCCCGCCGACCGTGAACCGGTGCCCGTCGACGTCGACGTCGATGTCCGTCCAGCGGGCGAAGCCCCGCTCCATCGCGGCGTGCACCACCGCGTCGGCGCCCGCGATGCCGGTCAGCGTCTCGTCGGAGAACACCACGCCGAAGCCGAAGGTGTCGTCGGGCGCGTTGCGCTCCCACACCGTCACCTGGTGCGCCGGGTCCAACTGCTTCATCAGCGCGGCGAAGTACAGCCCGCCCGGGCCGCCGCCCGCGATCGCGATCCTCATGCCGTGCCCTCCACGATCCGACGGAGCCTGAAGTGCTGGAGCTTGCCGCTCGGATTGCGCGGCAGCGCCGCCACGAACCGCACCTCGCGCGGGTACTTGTACGGCGCGATCTGCTGCTTCACGTGGTCCTGGATGCTGCGCGCCGTCGCCGCGTCCCCGGCCGCGCCCGCCCGCAGCACCACGAACGCGCAGACCACGGAGCCCCGTTCGGCGTCCGGCGCGGCCACCACCGCCGACTCCAGCACGTCCGGATGGCTGTCCACGGCCGCCTCCACCTCGGGGCCGGCGATGTTGTAGCCCGAGGAGACGATCATGTTGTCGCTGCGCGCCCGGTACCAGAAGTAGCCGTCCTCGTCGCGGACGAAGGTGTCGCCCGTGACGTTCCAGCCGTTGACCACGTAGTCCGACTGCCGCTCGTCGTCCAGGTACCGGCAGCCGACCGGGCCGATCACCGCCAGCCGGCCCTCCACGCCCGGGCCCAGTTCCTCGCCGTCCGGGCCGAGCACCGCCGCCCGGAACCCCGGCACCGGCCGGCCGGTCGCCCCCGGCCGGATCTCGTCGTCCGCCGCCGAGATGAAGATGTGCAGCAGCTCGGTCGCCCCGATGCCGTCCACCACCCGTATCCCGGCCTCCGTACGCAGCCGCTCCCACACCTCCCGGGGGATGTGCTCGCCCGCGCTCACCGCCCGGCGCAGCCTCGAAAGCCGCCCCGCCAGACCGGACTTGACGATCTGCCGGTACGCGGTCGGAGCCGTCGCCAGCACCGTCACCCCGTGCTCCGCGACCAGCCCGGCCAGTTCCGCCGGCGTCGCCGACTCGGTCAGGAACGCGCACGCGCCCGCCCGCAGCGGGAACACCACCAGCATGCCCAGGCCGAACGTGAACGCCAGCGGCGCCGTGCAGGCCACCAGGTCGTCCGGACGCAGCCGCAGCGTGCACCTGCCGAAGGTGTTGTCGATCGACAGCAGGTCGCGGTGGAAGTGCACGGTGATCTTGGGGACGCCCGTGGTGCCCGAGGTCGGCCCGAACAGCGCGACGTCGTCCGCCGCCGTGTCCACCGCCGCGAACCGCCCCGACTTCGCCGCCGCCCGCCGCACCAGGTCGTCCGCGCCGCCGCCGCCGAACGCCACCACCGGGACGCCCTCGACGCCGTCCGCGAAACGGTGGTCCACCAGCGCCACCGCCGGCCGGGTCTTGGCCACGATCGGCGCCAACTCCCGCGCCCGCAGCGCCGCCATCGTCGCCACCGCGATGCCGCCGGCCCGCAGCACACCCAGCCAGGCCGCCACCGCCCACGGATTGTTCGGCGACCGCAGCAGCACCCGGTTGCCCGGCACCAGCCCCAGGTCCTCCGCCAGCACCTGCGCCACCTGCGCCGACCGCAGCTGCAGCTCGCCGTACGTCCACAGCTCCCCGCCCGGCGTGCGCAGCGCCGGCCGGTCCGGGCCCAGCGCCGCCACCTGACGGTCCAACAGCTCCACCGCCGCGTTCAGCCGCTCGGGGTGGCGCAGCAGCTCGGTGGTGAACTCCAGCACCGGCCACTGCTCCGCGGGCGGCAGGTGCTCGCGCGCGAACGGGTCGCGGAACCCCGACGGCACCCCGCTCACCTCCCCGCCCCCTCGCGGATCATGCCCTCCTGGAGCACCGTCGCCAGGTGCACGCCCTCCGGCGTGAAGAACCGCCCCTCGCCGAGACCCCGCCCCGACTCCGCCGCCACCGCCCGCTGCGCGTACAGCAGCCAGCCGTCCAACTCGCCCGGCCCCGGCGGACGGTGGAACCACATCGCATGGTCCAGACTCGCCGTCACCAGCCCCGGCCGCGCCCACGCCAGGCCCAGCACCCGCAGCACCGGCTCCAGGATCGTGTAGTCGCACACGTAGGCCAGCGCCGCCGCGTCCCGCTGCGCCCCGGTCAGCCCCTCCACCGGCCGCAGCGCGTCGAACGGCCGCACCCACACCGCCTGGTGCGGCGCCCGCCCGCCCTCGACGTCCAGGTACAGCGGGCCCGGCACGTGCCGCAGGTCGAAGCTGCGCCCCGCCGACCAGTACTCCTTCGCCGCCCGGGTCATCGTGCCGCCCGCGCGGTCCGCCAAGTACGCGGCCGTGTCGGGCAGTTCCTCCGGCCCGGGCAGCCCGCTGGGGTACGGCTCGGGCAGCGCGGCCGCGTACCGGCCGCCGGGCTCGCCCGCCGCGAAGTTGGCCAGGCACACGTACAGCGCCTTGCCGCGCTGGTAGGCGCGCACCTGCCGGGTCGCGTAGCCGCGGCCGTCGCGCAGCACCTCCACCTCGTGGCGCACCGGTTCGCCGATCTCGGCCGGGCGCATGAAGTACGAGTGCATCGAGTGCAGCGCCTTGCCGTCCTCGACCGTCCGCATGGCGGCGGCCGCCGCCTGTGCGACCAGGTCGCCGCCGTACGCCTTCGGCCACGGGCAGGGCTGGGTGACGGCGGTGAACGCCAGGTCGAAGTGCTCGGGAGCGACCGGCTCCAGGGCGACGGCGGCGGCGAAGGACTCCGAGGTGGTGTCGGCCATCAGGGCCGGTCCAGCCAGTCGGGCAGCTCGGCGTCCGGCACGTCGGGCAGGTTGACCACGATGTTCTCCGGCGTGCGGGTGGTCATCCAGGTCAGCGGCCGGTTCCGGTCCAGGTTGCACTCCACGTGCGGCATGAACGGCGGGACGAACACCCAGTCGCCCTCGGCCAGGTCCACGTAGTCGGCGAACCTCGCGCCGAAGTAGATCCGGCCGAGCCCCGACAGCACGTACCCGCCGGTCTCCGCCTCGCCGTGGTGGTGCGGCACCGAGCGGTAGCCGGGCTCGTTGCCGACCTTGCCGAACCACAGCCGGGTCGCGGGGGTGTGCTGGATGCTGATGCCCGAGATCCGGGTCGCGCCGGCCGACTGCCCGGTGTCGCCGGGCTCGGCGCCGGCCCGGGTGACCACCGGGACCACCAGGCCGCCGGCGGTGGCGTAGGCCGAGTTGTCGCCCTCCAGGAGGTACGAGCGGTAGTCGGGGGAGTTGCCGGGGGTGGGGTCCATGGAAAGCTCCTCGTCGTGGCTGGGGGCGGTTCGAGAGGTTCTCTTCTGATGGATCGTCGGCTCTGCCGGGCCGCCCGGTGCTGCGGCTCGCCGCGGTCAGTCCCGGAAGCGCACCGTGTTGCGCAGGGCGCCGATGCCGGAGACGGAGGTCTCCAGCACGTCGCCGTCGGCGAGGAAGCGCTGCGGGTCGCGGGCCGCGCCGACGCCGCCGGGCGTCCCGGTGAGGACCACGTCGCCCGGGCGCAGCACGGTGAAGGCGGAGACGTAGGCCAGCAGGTCGGCCGGGTCGAACACCAGCGTCCCGGTGCGGGCGCGCTGCACCTCCTCGCCGTTGACCCGGCAGACCACCTCCAGTCCGGCCGCCGGGTCCACCTCGTCCGGGGTGACCACCACCGGGCCGAGCGGGCAGGACCCGTCCCAGGCCTTGCCCTGGAGCCACTGCGAGGTGCGGCCCTGCCAGTCCCGCACCGAGACGTCGTTCGCCACCGTGTAGCCGGCGATCCCGGCCAGCGCCGTCGCCCGGTCGGCGCGCCGCAGCGTCGCACCGACCACCACGGCGAGCTCGGCCTCCCAGTCCACCTGCAGGCCGGGCGGCAGCACCAGGTCCTGCCGCGGGCCGGCCAGGGTGTCCGCGAACTTCGCGAACAGCGTGGGGTGGGACGGGAGTTCGTGGCCCATCTCGCGGATGTGCTCGGCGTAGTTCAGCCCGCAGCAGAGCACCTTGCCGGGCGAGGGCAGGGGCAGCACCGGGACGGCGCCGGGGATCTCCGCGCCGGGTCGCACCGGGGCGCCGGAGCGGAGGAACGCCGACAGGTCGGGCGCCGGCAAGGCGTGCCAGGCGCCGTCCTGGAGCACCGCGGCGCCGGTGGCGCCGCCCGGGTGGGCGACCGTTGCGAGCTGCATGGGAGGGACCTCCGCCTGGGCGCCGCCGCCCGGCCGCTGCCGGGCGCGGTGTTTCAATGTTTCTGCGGCCGTCACAAGACTGTCAATAGCTGCTACCGTGGCGGCCCCGACGGCAACCGACCCGCAGGAGACCCTCCATGGCGAGCCACTCGGCCCCCGTACCGGTCAACCCCGCCTCGCTGCCCCAGCCCCGCGGCTACTCGCACGGCACCCTCTGCGGCAACACCCTGCACCTCGGCGGGCAGACCGCCCTGGACCGCGAGATGCGGATCGTCCCCGGCGGCATCGTCGAACAGTTCCGGCAGGCGTTCTCCAACGTCCTCGCCACCCTCGCCGAGGCGGGCGGCCGCCCGGAGGACCTGGTGAGCATCACGCTCTACCTCACCGACATCCCCGACTACCAGGCGCACGGCAAGGAGATCGGCGAGGTGTGGCGCGAGCTCGCCGGCCCGGTCTACCCGGCGATGGCGGGCATCGGCACCACCGCCCTGTGGCAGCCTGAGGCGATGATCGAGATCCTCGGCGTCGCGGTCGTCCCCGACGAGCGGCTGGTCCGCCCGGCGTCGTCCTGATCCCTGACGGTCGATCACCGGGCGGGACACGCCGAAGGGCGGCGGCGCACAGGGGGTTCCCTGCGCACCACCGCCCTTCGGCGTGCCGCGGGTGAGGCGCCGTCAGCCCGCGAACGCCGCCATGCCGTTGGGGGTGCCGAGCCCGGTCGGGCCGTCGTAGCCGGCGGCCGCGGTGCACAGGTAGCTCGGCGAGCAGCTGCCGTTCGAGCCGGAGGTGACGTCGTTCAGCGCACCGGTGTGCGCGTACGGGAACGACGCCGGGCTGGACCCGGTCGACGGCGTCCCGGCCAGCGCGTACACGCTCGCGATGATCGGCGCCGACGCGCTGGTGCCGCCGTACACCGCCCAGCCGCTGCCGCCGTACGTCTGGTACACGGCCACGCCGGTCGCCGGGTCGGCGACCGCCGAGACGTCGGCGACGGTGCGCCTGGCGCAGCCGGTGTCCTTCTGCCAGGTCGGCTTGGCGTCGTACGCCGAGCAGCCGGAGCCCGCGCCCTCGGTCGAGTTGGTGTACCAGACCGACTCGCCCCAGCCCCGGGCGCTGGAGTTGCGGGTCAGCGCGGTGCCGCCGACCGCCGTCACGTACTTCGACGCGGCCGGGTACTCGACGCCGTACGCGCCGTCGCCCGAGGACACCGTGATGGCCACGCCCGGGTGGTTGAAGTACGAGGAGTCGTAGCTGGTGTCGGACGAGGACTCGCCGCCGCCGTAGCTGTTCGACACGTACTTCGCGCCGAGGCTGACCGCCGTGTTGACCGAGGTGCCCAGGTTCGCCATGGTCGCGCTGCTGGCCTCCACCAGGATGATGTGCGCGTTCGGCGCGATCGCCGACACCATGTCCAGGTCGAGCGATATCTCGCCCGCCCAGCCGGAGTTGGAGGTCGGCATCTTGGTGCCGCCGGTCTGGTTCACCTTCTTGAAGCACCCGTTCGCGGTGGTGCAGGCCGGCAGGCCGTACTGCGCCCGGTAGACCGCCATGTCCGACTCGGCGTTCGGGTCGTTGTACGCGTCGACGATCGCGATGGTCGCGCCCGCGCCGCCGTTCGCCGGCAGGTTGTACGCGCTCTGCAGGTCCGCCGGGCCGTAGCCGGACGGGGTGGCGTTCGGGGTCACGCCCAGCGCGTTGACGTGCTGCGCCACGCTGGTCACCTTCAGCGCGTGGCAGCCCATGGTGTCGCCCTTGGCGAGCGTGTCGCACGCCCGCACCCAGGACACCCCGTTCTTGCTGTACGTGGTGGGCGCGGACTGCGCGTCCGCCGGCGCGGCGGCGAGTCCGGTGAACGCGGTGAGCGCGAGCGCCGCGGCGCTGATGAGCGTGGGCGCGGTGAGGGTACGCAAGGGACTGCCTCCAGTGGTGGGGGAGCACGAGGGGGAGCGGCCCGCGAACGTGCGGCGGGGCAGGCGGGAGTGACGGCACGAACGGGGCCGAGGCTCCTGCGCCGGGGGGAATCGCACGGTGAGCCACCGACGACGCTAGTGATGATGTCCCGTCAACTGCAATGGCCCGGCCCCGGATTGGACCCGCCCTTTACCGCCGGGGCGTCCCAGGTGACGGTTCCTCCATACACAGAACCCCGGAGGTAAAGGACGCCCGTCTTTCTCATCTTCCGCAGCCGGCCGCACCCCCGCCGCACCCCCGCCGGGGCCCGGCCGTGCCGGGCCCGGAATATCGGTGGCGATGCTGTGTGTACGGCCCGCTAGACTCCGCCTGCCTCGAACTCCGGTGGACATCACCGGCGTTGGGCATTTTCGAACCTTTGGGGGGTTTGATGGGACTGCTGCCGTCCGCCGGCAGACCGAAGCGTTCCCTCGGGATCTTCACCGCAGGAGCGCTGCTGCTCACCTCGCTGATCACCCAGTCCGGCACCGCCTTCGCGGCCGCCGGCCCGGCCGACGCCAAGGCCGACGCCAACCCCGCGGCCGGAGCGCCGCAGACACCCGCCGCGTCCGCCCGGAAGCAGGCCGAGGCCGGGCCGCAGGCCGCGCCGAAGCCCGACCCGGAGGCCGAGCACAAGGCGGCCGTGAAGTCCCTGCAGGAGTCCGACCCGGCGGGCGCCTGCCCGGCCGCGCTCGACCCGCAGGCACCCGTCACCTGCACGATGACCGCGTACAGCACCGCGAGCCCGACGCTGAACCTGACGCAGGATCACGACCTGCTGCTGTTCCAGGTGCTCGCGACGCAGCAGTACTACCTGACCACCGCGCTCACCGCGCCCGACGGCTCCACCGTCGCGTGCGAGAACGTCGGCAACTCCTACGGCGGCGGCGCGTTCCGGTGCGCGACCGCGCAGGCCGGCACGTACACCCTGAAGCTGAGCAACTCCTACGGGGACAACACGGTCTCGGTCGCCTACCTGCCGCTGCTGTCCACCGGCACGTGCCGGACCGTGGCCGGCGCCGACAGCGCGCTCGGCACCGCCAAGTCGTTCACCGGTGCCCTCGGCACCGGCGCGGTCGGCGACTGCTACACCACCGACCTCGCCCCGGGCGACGTGCTGCGCACCTACGGGCCGGACTACTCGACCACCTGGACCGTCTACGACGGCACCGGCCAGCGGATCTGCGACTCCACCAGCGGCGACTCCGCCCGCGGCCTCGACTGCACGCTGACCGGCACCGCCCCCTACCGGGCGACCGTCCAGCAGATCGTCGGCCGGACCCTGGACTACACCTTCGCCGCGGCCCGGCTGTCCCGACCCGAGGGCTGCGCGGTCGCGCAGCCGCAGGCCTACGGCGACGCGCCCGACCTGACCTCGACCGCCCGCTGCCGCACCCTGCGGGTGCCGGCCGAGGGACGCTACCTCTACAGCCCGGCGAGCGGCACCGCAGCGAACCTGCCCGGGCGGCTGTTCCGGGCCGACGGCACCCAGGAGAGCTGCCAGAGCGGCGACTGCACGCTGACCGCGGGCGACCACACCTGGGTCCTCGACGGCAACGCCGGCGACCCGGGCGCCTTCGGCATGGCCCTGCGCTCGGCGACCGAGACCCGCGGCTGCACCGCCACCGCCGACGACGGCCTCGCCTCCGGCCCCGTCACCGGCACCTGGGCGACCGCCGGTCAGGCCCGCTGCCTGACCCTGCCCACCGCCTCCGGCAAGGGCCTGTACCTGCTCAACCGGCCGCCCGCCGACGGCGCCCCGGTCACCGTCGAGGTCGACGACGCCAACGGCACCGAGCAGTGCGACAACGGCGGCTACGGCTACACCGTCTGCAAGCTGACCGGCACCGCCCCCTTCCGGGCCGTCGTCACCGGCACCGCCGGCACGGCGTACGCGCTGGTGATCCACCGGACCGACAACGGCGCGGGCTGCACGGCCTGGCCGCAGTCCGGCTACGGCGGCTCCTGGGGCGCCGAGGTGTCCCTGACCCCGACCGAGCAGCAGCGCTGCCTCAGCGTCCCGGCCGACGGGCACGCGCCCGCCGAGATGCTGGACTACGCCAACACCCTCAACCGGGTGAACGCCGCCGTGTACGTCAACGACGGCTCCGGCAGCACCGTCTGCTCGGCGGTCGGCAGCTCCACCACCACCTGCAAGCTGACCCCCGGCGCGTCCTACACCGCACTGCTGGTCGGCTACGGCCAGGCGGACACGTACAAGATGGTCCGCCGCGACATCTCGCCCGGCGCGCAGTGCACCTCCCGGCCGTCGACCGCGGTCGGCGGCCCGTCCACCCAGTTCGACTTCACCTCCGCGCTGGACGCCCGCTGCGTGCGGGTCGGCGCCGCGCCCACCGACAAGTTCTGGCTGAGCAGCCGCACCGTCGGCGGCCGCTACGACCCGTCCACGGTGCTGATGGCGGTGGACGCCGACGGCACGGTCCTGTGCCGGCAGTGGGGCATCACCTGCAAGGTGAGCGGCTCGACCTCGTACCTGGCCCTGGTGGTCGCGTCCGAGTACCAGGACAGGCCGATCCACGCGAACGTCGACGTCTGGAAGGTCGGCGGGGCGGACGGCTGGGCCCCCGAGTGCGCCTCCAACGTCCTGTCGGCGGGCGGCTTCCCGCAGCACAGCGGACTGCTCACCGAGTCCGGCACCGCCTACTGCGGCGTGGTCGACCTGGACCCGAACCAGGGCTTCACCGTCGCGGGCACCACCAGCGCCACCGGCGCCGACGTGCCGTGGCTGGGGATCTCCGGTCCGGACGAGTGGACCGACTCCAACGCGCGCTACCAGTGCATGCAGAACTACGCGCAGTTCGGCGGCGCCTGCCGGAACAACGGCTCCACCGCCGGCCGGGCGCTGCTGATGGTCACGCCGGCCAAGGCCCCCACCCCGGTGGAGTACACCCTCCAGGGCATGGCCGGGGGCACGACGCCCAGGTACGGCCTCCCGGAGTCGATCGCCCCGGCCACCGGCCGGGCGGAGACCCTGGTGCCCGCCGTCATCCACGGCACCGGCCTGTCGCTGGGCAGCCGGATCGAGCTGGCCCCGGCCTACCAGAAGCCGGTGTACCCGCAGTCCGTGAACGCCGACGGCACCGCGGTGAACGTGCTCGTCGACACCCGCGGCCTGACCCCGGGCAGCTACGACCTGGTGGTCGACGGCATCGGGTACACCTCCGGCCAGCCCTCCCCGGGCTACCTGCCGAAGGCGTTCGAGGTCACCGCGGCGGACACCCCCGCCAAGTCCCGGTTCGTGCCGCTCACCCCGGCCCGGTTCCTGGACACCCGGGACGGCACCGGCGCCCCCAAGGCCCGGGTCGGCGCGGGCGGCACCGTCGGCCTGCAGGTCGCCGGCGTCAAGGGCGTCCCGGCCGACGGCGTCACCGCCGTCGTGATGAACCTGACCGCCGTCGACCCGAGCGAGGCCGGCCAGGTCACCGCGTACCCGAACGGGCAGAGCGCCCCCGGCCTGCCGAGCCTGTCCTTCGCCGCCCACCGCACCGTGCCCGCCCAGGTCACGGTCCCGGTCGCCAACGGCAAGGTCGACCTGCGCAACAGCACCGGAACGGTCGACCTGGTCGCCGACGTCGCCGGCTACTACACCGACGCCGCCGACCGGGGCTCCGCACTGACGCCGGTCACCCCCGCCCGGTTCCTGGACACCCGGGACGGCACCGGCGCCCCCAAGGCCCGGGTCGGCGCGGGCGGCACCGTCGGCCTGCAGGTCGCCGGCGTCAAGGGCCGT
>NZ_JBHWDS010000034.1:0-30684 GCF_042734615.1 Kitasatospora sp. NPDC059646 | reverse complement strand
CGTCCCGGCCGACGGCGTCACCGCCGTCGTGATGAACGTGACCGCGGTCGCGCCGACGGCGACCGGCTGGATCACCGCCTTGCCGGACGGCCAGCAGCCGCCGAACACCTCGAACCTCAACCTCACCCCCGGCCGGACCGTCGCCAACCTGGTGACCGTCCCGGTGGTGAACGGCAAGGTCGGTCTGCGCAACAGCGCCGGACCAGTGGACCTGATCGCCGACGTCACCGGCTGCTACTCGGCGACCGGCACCAGCACCTACGCGCCCGCCACCCCGCTGCGGCTGCTCGACACCCGCAACGGCACCGGCGCCCGCCAGGGCGCCGTCGGCCCCGACGGCATCGTGTCCTTCCAGGTCAACGGCGTCGCCGGGGTGCCGTACGGCGCCACCGCCGTGGTGCTGAACCTGACGGTCACCGACCCGACCGCGACCGGCTACCTGACCGCGTACCCGCACGGGACGGACCGCCCCGGCGTGTCCTCGCTCACCTGCACGCCGGGCGGGACGGTCTCCAACCCGGTCGTGGTCCCGGTCGTCGACGGCCGCGTCACGCTGTACAACTCCACCGGCAGCGTCAACGTCACCGCCGACCTGACCGGCTGGTTCTCCGCCTGACCCCCGGCAGCACAGCGGGCCGCCGACGCACCCAGCGCCGGCGGCCCGCCGCCGTCACAGCCCCCGGAAGACCCGGTACCCGGTCTGGATGAACCGGCTGCTCAGCCGGGGCCCCGAGTTCGTCAGCGCGGCCAGCGCGGTGCCCCGCCGGGGGCAGAACCCGACGAAGGCGGTGAAGCCCCTGGTGCCGCCCGAGTGGAACAGCACGTCCCCGTCCGGCAGCGGCCGCAGGTTCCACACCAGGCACAGCCGGTCCGTCGAACGCGGCTTCACCAGCCGCGGCCGCTGGACGTCGCGCAGCGCCTCCGCCAGCCCGGGCGTCGGCGCGCCGGCCGGATCGAGGTGCAGCGACAGGTAGCGCAGCAGGTCGCGGCCGCTCGACCGGACGGCCCCCGCCCCGGGCAGCGCCGGGATCCGCCACGGCGGCAGCGGCCGCCCCCGGAAGTGCCCGACCGCGGCCCCCGGCTCGCACCCCGTCCCGGTCAGCCCGAGCGGCCCCGCGACCCGCTCCGCGAGCAGCTCCGGGTACGTGCGCCCGGACCGCTCGGCGAGCACCCGGCCGAGCAGCCCCACGCCGAAGTTCGAGTACCGCACCCCGCTGCCGGGCGGGAACCGCAGCCGGGTCCGCTCCAGTGCCCGGTCCAACTCCTCGGCGGAGTACGCCGCGTACGGATTGCTGAACCAGGCGGGCAGCGCCGAGCGCCGCAGGCCCGGCGGCACCCGGGGCAGCCCCGAGGTGTGGGTCGCCAGGTGCAGCAGGCTCAACGGCACCCCCGAGACCGTCACGGTGTCCCGGTGGCCGACCTCGCCCCGCGCGGCCAGCTCGGCCAGCAGCAGCGCCGTGAACGTCTTGCTCACCGAGCCGACCTCGAAGCCGGTGTCCGGCGTCACCGGCTCGCCGGAGCTGCCCGCCGTCCGGCCGTGGCACAGCACCTCGCCGCCGCCCGGTCGGGCGACGGCGAGGGCGACCGCCGACCCCGGCGGCACGGTGGCGACCAGGGCGGCCAGGTCCGGGTTCACCGGAGGGCGCGGGCGAGCGTCAGGGTGCCGGCCAGCACGCCGACCACGGCGGTGTGCTCGTTCTCCTTGAACGCCTTCGCCGGGTCCTCGTCGACCGGGTCCAGGTCCCGCGGCAGCAGCCCGTCCGGGTGCTGGACGGCGACCAGCTGCGCCAGGCTGTCCGGGTCGCAGACCGACTCGGGCAGGCAGGCGTCCACGATCAGCAGCTCGCCCATCAGGTCCCACTGGCCGGTCTCCTGCCAGATGTCCACCCACACCGGCAGCCAGTCGGCCAGGTACTCCTGCAACGGCACCGGCAGCCGGTCGGGCACCGCGCCCCAGTCGGTCATGTGGAACACGGTGTGCGTGACGTTGTAGCCGGTGATCCAGTCGATCGCCCACGGCTCCGGCCGGGCGCCCAGCCAGGTGGTCGCCGCCAGCGCGTCCCAGTCGGGCTTGCTCTCCAGCCCGACCACGGACCGGGCGTTGACCACCGCCAGCTGCCGGTTCGCCATCGCCTCCACGGCGTGCGTCGACCGCAGCCCGTCCAGGCTGTGCAGCAGGTCCTCCAGGGCCGCGTGCCGGTACCCGGAACGGTGGAAGTGCCCGTACATCTCCAGCGGGTCGCTGATCAGGATGTGCCGGAACTGCCGCTCGTACAGCAGGTCGCCCTGGCGCAGCTGCTGCCAGCCGAAGTCCAGCAGCGCACGGGCCCGCTCGCGGTCGGTGGGCCCGGCGACGGACTCCCGCAGCACCAGCGAGCCGGCCAGCGCGCACTCGCCGATCGGCTTGTAGGCGTTGTCCGGGTTGGACAGGTCGAGGTCGACGTTGCTGTCCTCCGGTGGGAGGACGCCGTGGCCCTGGTCGTGGGTGGCGTACAGCCAGGCCAGCGAGCGGGTGGCGAGCTGGTGGGCGTTGCTGAGCAGGGTCTGGTTCATGCGGCGGCCAACCGTTCGGCGACAGCGAGGTCCAGGGCGGTGCGGGCCGTGCCGTCACCGGTCAGCGCGAGCTGCCGCAGCAGCGGGCGGAGTTCCAGCGCGAGCGGCGTGCCGGTGCTCTGCAACCAGGCCAGCCAGCGCGCCAGGCGGGTGGCGGTGCGGTGGTCGCGCCGCAGCATGGCGCGGGTCGCGCCGCGGGCGAGCGCCAGCGGGTGCTCGCGGGCGCGCTGGTGCACCGGGCTGTCCAGCGTCGGCAGGGCGAGGCAGCAGAGCTGCGCCATCAGCACCGACCAGCGCTGCCAGCCGTGCTCGCCCGGGTCGGGGGGCAGCGGCGGGGCGTCCACCGCGACGGGGTGCCCGGCGCGGCCGAGGAGTTCGGCGGTGGCCCGGTCGCGCCACGCGTGGACACCGGACCAGTCGGCGGGGAACAGCACGAAGGCCTCCGCGGCACGGGCGGCGACCTCGGGCGGCGTCGGGCGGCCGGTGAGCAGGGCCGGGGCGAACACGTCCGGGCCGAGGACCCGGTCGGCGGCGAGCAGCGCCTGCGGCTCGGGCACGTCGGCGGCGGGAAGAGCCGCGCCCTCGGCACCGGTGAGAGCGTCGAGGGCGCGGCCTGCCGCCCACTCGGTCGCGGCAGCGTACTCCCGCTGGGGCGAATCAGCGAACGGCATAGGGATGTACTACTTTCTTCCGATCTGATGCCGGGTCGGTGCTACTTCTTTTCCTTGGGCTCCTTCGGGGAGAGCAGGACGAGGCCCAGCAGCAGCAGCAAGCCTGCCGCCTCGGGGCGGTACAGCGGCGCGTCACTGACGGCCGACTCGTCCTCGGTCATCAGCGCCTTGACGGCGCCGATCTCGGGCGACGTCACCCGCAGGGGAGCAAGCGCGGGCTCCCTGGGCAGCACGGTCTGGGCAAGCATCGGATACGCCTCCTTGGGAAAGGACGGACGTCATCGTCGGGATCGACGATGTCCTCTCCCCACGCTAGGGGCGCACCTCGATCCACGCATGCGGAGTGCTGAGGGGCGGGTGCGACGGCTGGCCGGGGCCTTCGAGGGGGCCGGAAATGATGCACTGTCATGATCTGGTCAAGAAATTCGGCGGGTTTTTGACGGGGCGTTGTCCCCATTTCCGGGGCTGCGGGGGATTCGCTGCTCGGCCTGATTCTCCGAACAGCGCGGAACGGGATCGGTGCGCTCGGCAGACACCCGCTCACACCCTGCGACGCGGCTCGGCCCCGGCCCGGGACGCTGTCCGCCCGCAGGTCGAGACCGAGAACTGCATGGTGGTACCAGGTTCACCATGAAATCGGGTGGGGGCTTCATGGCAGCGTCGTCCTGCGGTGCCCTAGCGTCGTCCCCATGACGATTCCAGCTGGAGTGAGACGCTCGGCCCTCCGGGCGCGGCGGGACACCGGCTTCCTGGCCGCCGGTGTGCCGCTGCACCTGGCGCTGGTGCCCGTGTGGTCCTGGGCGGTGACGACCGCCGCCAGGACGGGGGACTGGCTGTTGACGGTGTCCGTGTCGGCCGCGCTGATCCTGCTCGGCGCCCCGGTGCTGACGGCCGTTCAGCGGGTCCGCTACCGGGCGCTCATCGGTGTGGACGTCCCCCGGCCCGCCCCCACCGCGCCGGAACGGCGGGCGTGGTCCTCGGCCGCCCGGCGGCTCGCGGGTGCCCGGTCCTGGTGCCAGATCGGCTACCACCTCGTGCTGGGCCCGCTGTTCGCGCTGCTGGAACTGCTGGTGCTGGCGCTGGCCGCGGCGGGCCTGGCGGGCGCCGTCGTCTACGCCTGGGCCTGGGCGCTGCCGGCCGGAGTCCGCCCGGACGGCGTCGGCTACCTGACCCGGCTGCCGGTCTGCACGGCGGCCGGACTCCTCCTGCTGTGCGCCCTGCCCTGGGCCGCGCGGGCCGTGGCCGGGGCCGAGGCCCGGCTGGCGCTGGGCCTGCTCGGGCCCAGCCGGGCGCAGCGGCTCCAGGAGCGGGTCGACCAGCTGGCCGTCAGCCGGACCGACCTGATCGAGGCCGTCGACGCGGAACGCCGCCGGATCGAGCGCGACCTGCACGACGGCACCCAGCAGCGGTTGGTGTCCCTCGCGGTCAACCTGGGTCTGGCCATGGCCACCCGCCCGGACCTGCCGAGCGACGCCCGCGAGGTGATCGCGGGCGCGCACCAGGAGGCGAAGGAGGCGATCGCCGAACTCAACGACCTGGTACGGGGTCTGCACCCGGCCGTGCTCGAAGACCGGGGCCTGGACGCGGCATTGTCCGGGCTGGCTGCCCGTACGCCGCTGCCGGTGCGGCTGCGGGTCGACCTGGAGGAGCGGGTGGCGTCCAGCGTGGAGTCGGTCGCGTACTTCGTGATATCCGAGGCGCTGACCAATGCGACGAAGCACGCCGGCGCGAAGCGGGTGGAGGTGATCGTCCGTCAGGTCGGCGAGGTGCTGCGGGTGCGCGTCACCGACGACGGACTGGGCGGTGCCGACGCCGCCGGCACGGGGCTGGCCGGACTGGCCAAGCGGGTCGGCTCCCTCGACGGGGCCTTCCACGTCAGCAGCCCCGTCGGCGGGCCCACCACCATCACCGCGGAGCTGCCGTGCGCGCGGTGATCGCCGAGGATTCGGTGCTGTTGCGGATCGGCCTGATCAAGGTGCTGGAGATGGGCGGGTTCCAGGTCGCCGCGGAGGCCGGCGATGCGGAGGGGCTGTTGGCGGCGGTGGCGGAGCACCGGCCCCAACTCGCCCTGATCGACGTCCGGATGCCGCCCGGCTTCACCGACGAGGGCGTGCGGGCGGCGATGGAGATCCGCCGGCGCTGGCCGGGAACGGCAGTGGTGCTCCTCTCGCAGTACGTGGAGGAGCGCTACGCGGCCGACCTGCTGTCGGCGAACACCAGCGGGGTGGGCTACCTGCTCAAGCAGCGGGTCGCCGACGTCGCCGACTTCGTGGCCGCGGTGCGACGGGTGGCGGACGGGGGTACGGCCCTGGATCCGCAGGTGGTCGCCCAGTTGCTGCTGCGCCGGGACAGCGACCCGCTCGCGCGGCTCACCCCCCGCGAACGGGAGGTGCTCGGCCTGATGGCCGAGGGCCGCTCCAACGCCGGCATCGCACAGGCACTGGTGGTCAGCGAGAGCGCCGTGGCGAAGCACATCAACAACATCTTCGCCAAGCTCGACCTGCCCGTGGTCGACGCGGACCACCGCCGCGTCCTGGCCGTACTGCGCTACCTCGGGCCGTCCCGGAGCTGACCGCGCGCAACTCGGGGCGGGGTCGGGCCGGTTCGGCCGGCGCTCAGGCCGCCCAGGGCAGCCGTACCGCCTCGACGCCGGTGTCGTTCAGCAGCGCCCCGATGAGGGCCGGGGCCCGGCGACCTCGGTGGCCCACAGGTCGTCGTCGGTGCAGAGCACCCATGTGCGGTCTTCGGCCCAGAGGTGGGCGGGGCTGAAGTCGGCCGGGTCGGCCTCGGGCATGTCGTGGAGGATCCCGGCGTCGCCGAGGCGCCCGGTCCGCACGTGGCGGTTGTCGAAGTCGACGGCCCCGAGCGTCAGCGGGTTGTCGTAGGCCAGGCAGCGGGTGCCCGGGCCCGCGGGGCTGTGGTCGGCGAGGAGGCCGATCAGCCGGATCCAGGTCTCACGGTCCAAGCTCCCCTCGGTGGGAGGGACGATTCCCGGGGGCCGGCTGCCGTTCTTCGGAGCAGAGGGAAAGCAACGGAAGGAGGGCAGCAGCCCGCCGGGGACGACGGGGTCGCCGGTCCGCCGGGCGAGCTCCGCCCAGCGCGGCCGCCGCCAGCCGGGGCCGGGGTGCTCTGCGCGGCCCAGGCCGCCTCCCCCGGGGACGCTCACGGCGTCGAGATCGATGCCCCCGACGACGTCGCGCGGGATGCTCCCGTCCGCCGGATGCGCCTGGCGGTACTCGTGGTGCGGCACGTCGCCAGGCCCCTGCTCGTGCTCGTACCTCGCGTTGAGGACCCAGGCCGCACCGGGCATCGCCGGCGGCATCAACCCCGTCAAACCGTCGCCGCAGAGCTCAAGCAGCCAGTCCGTCGCACCGGACGGGGCGGTGGGGACGGGTGTGTCGAGCCGGGGGAGAGGCGGCGGGCGGGGTTAGCGTGGGTGGGATGAGTGGAGTTCCTGCCGAGCGGCGTTGGGCGCCGTCCATGCCGGAGGCGTACGAGCGGTATCTGGTGCCGGTGCTGTTCCGGCCGTTCGCGCGGGAGCTGGCCGGGCGGGCCGCGGCGCTGCGCCCGCGAAGGGTGCTCGAACTTGCGGCCGGGACCGGGGTGTTGACGTCGGAGCTGGTGGCCGCGGCGCCCGCGGCGGACGTGGTGGCGACGGACCTCAACGAGGCGATGGTCGAGTACGGGCGAGGGCGGGTGCCGGAGGCGTCCTGGCGGCAGGCGGACGCACAGCGCCTTCCGTTCGGGGACGGGGCGTTCGACCTGGTGGTCTGCCAGTTCGGCGCGATGTTCTTCCCCGACCGGCCCGCGGCCTTCGCCGAGGCCCGCCGGGTCCTGGCCCCGGGGGGCCGCTTGCTGTTCAGCACGTGGGGGCCGATCGAGGAGCACGGCTTCGACGCCGCCGTCCAGGCCGCGGTCGAGCGCGCCTTCCCCGCCGACCCGCCGGACTTCCTCCGCACCCTGCCGCACGGGTACCACGACCCCGCGCAGGTCTCCGCCGACCTCGACGGCGGCGGCCTGACCCCGGAGCGGCACGAGACCGTGGTGCTGGACGGCACCGCCGAATCCGCCGCCGCGGTGGCGACCGGATTCCTCACGGGCACCCCGCTGCGTGCCGCCGTCGAGGCCCGGGGCGGACGGCCGGAGGATCCGGCGCTGCAGGCGTTCCTGGCCGAGGAGATGACGGCCCGTCTGGGGGAGGGGCCGGTCACCGCGTCGATGTCGGCCGAGCTGTTCCTGGCCGGGCGCTGACCGGGGGTCGGGCGTCGCGGCCGTGCCGGTGAAGGAGAGCCGTGCGGGCTCGCCGCGCGGTTCAAGGCGTCGCGGAACACGGCGAAGAACGCGCTGGAGTCCGCCGGCGCCCGGACGGGACGGCGCCGGCGGCGAGGAGCGGCCACGAGGCGCTCGTGGAAGACACGCGGAGGCGTGAACGAGCCTCTCGTACCGGGCCCGGCTTCCCTGTCGGCCGGGCCCGGTGGCTGCGAGGACGCGAGGATGGCGATCTGTTGAGTCGTCAGCTCCTGCTATGCGGCGCAGAACTCGTTGCCCTCCGGGTCCTGCATGATCCACCAGTGGCCGGCGGGGCCCTTGTCGACCTCGCGGACGGGGGTTGCCCCCAGGTCGGTGAGGCGGGCCACCAGGTCGGCGAGGCCGCCGGGTTCGCTGTGGATGTCGAGGTGGAGGCGGTTCTTGCCGTCCTTGCCCTCGGGCACCTCCTGAAACAGCAGGCGCCGCCCGCGGCCGACGCCGCTGGTCGGGTCGAAGGGGTCGTCGGGGTGGCGGACCGCGGCGTAGCCGCGGAAGGTCTTGCGGCCGCGGTGTTCGACGACCGCCTCCTCGGCGAGGTGGCCGGCGGCCAGCAACTGTTCGATGAGGCCGCTGGGGTCCTCCACCTCGTACTCCAGGGCCGCGGCCCAGAAGTCCGCGAGGGCGGACGCGTTCGTGCTGTCGATGACCAACTTCCAACTCAGAGGCATGTAACCAGTTATATTGGTTACATGGACTCCTCGGCAACCAAAGGGCTGACGCTGCACTCGCGCACCGGCGTCGCCTACCGGTTCGACCCCGGCGCGCTGTGCCTGGAACTGCTGACCACCGGCGGCCCCGGCCCCTACCGCCGGTACGAGGTCCTGCACGGGCCTGCCGACCTGGCGGCCTGGGCGGACCGGTCGCGGCTGACGCCGACGCCTGTACTGGAGATCTCCGAAGCCGAGGTGGCGGACGCCCGGAGGCTGCGCGACGCACTGTTCCGTGTGGTCATCGCCCACACGCGCGGCGAGCCGGACCCGCCCGGTGACCTGGAGACCATCAACGAGGCGGCCGCCCGTCCGGACCTGGCGCCCGCCGTCGCCCCGACCGGCAAGCGGCAGTGGGCCGGAACCCCTACCGGCTCCCAGCTGGTGGCCACCGTGGCGCGGGACGCCGTCGAGTTGCTGACGGGGCCCTTCGCGCACCGCATCCGCACCTGCGCCGCCGAGGACTGCCACCTCGTCTACGTCGACACCTCACGCCCCGGCCGCCGCCGCTGGTGCTCCATGGAGCACTGCGGCAACCGCCACAAGGTGCGGGCGCTGCGCGCCCGCCAGTCCGAGGAAGGATGACCCCGATGCCCACCGGACTCACCAGGGACGCAGGCTGGCAGATCGGCGTGTCCCGCACGCTGCCCCATCCCGCGCCCGCCGTCTGGGACTTCGTCAGCAGCACCGAAGGGATCGCCCTCTGGCTCGGCCCCGGCGCGGTCCTCGTCCCGGAACGCGGTGCGCCGTACCGGACGGCCGCGGGGGTGACGGGCGAGGTGCGCGGCTACCGCCCGCACGACCGCATCCGCGTCACCCACGGCACCAGCACGGTCCAGGTCGCCCTCGCCCCCACCGCCGACGGGGCCCGGACGATGCTCCGCTTCCACCAGGAGCACCTGTCGAGCGCGGAAGAGCGCGAACGGCAGCGGGCGCACTGGCAGCACGTCCTGGACCGGGTCGCGGCCGCCCTCGACCGGCAGTGACGGCGGCGCGCGACACCTGACCGGACGTCGGCGCCCCAGGCGCTCGGGAACATGGGGCGCCTGGGCTTCGCCGCGTCCACGGACCGCGAGGCGTGGCTCTCCGGCTCGCCGGAACGGCTCCCGTTCAGGCCCGGTCCTCGTGCGACCCGGCACCCGTCAGTCCGGTTCGCCGGGGAGATCGGGCTGCCTGGGGGAGGGGCCGGCGGGCAGCACGGCGGGATGCCGGATCTGCTGTGGGACGACGTCAGGAGACTCTTCGACCCCGACGTGACGCTTGCGCTGCCGGCTGTGTCCGTGGCGGGCGCCTCGGTGGAGGGCCGGCAGGCGGTGTTCGACCTGGTCCGGTCGAACGGTTGGGCGTCGGAGTGCCTGGCGGGCGGCGTCGCCGGGCGGCTGCCTCCCGCCGCGGAAGTGCTGGCCCGTCCGGCCGGTGCCGAGACGGGCGATCTGCGGGTGCGGCCGGTGCCGGGCGTGCCGGCGAGCCTCCGTCCGCGGTCGGCCGAGCGGATCGATTTCGATGCCGACCTTCGCGCACCCGCAGGGCCAGGACGGGGTGGACGTCCTGTGCGGGCTGCCCGCCGCGGTCGGCCGGCGGCCGGGCAGGGCCGTCGCCAGGACCGCCGAGGGCGACGACGGGCACCCGGTGCTCGGCTTCGACCCCGCCGCGGACCGGGTGGTGCTGACGGGGGACCCGGACGTCGGACGAGAGCGGCGGCGGTCGGGGCCGGAACAGGGGTTCCGCCGCCTTGACGGCGGTGGGCCGGAGCGGCGGCAGTCGGCCGAGGGCTCCGCTCGACGACCGGTCACCTGAGCAGGCGTCAGGACGGGGAGCAGCGGACCGGCTCGCTGTGCGGCCGCCAGGAGTAGCCGGACGGGTACAGCGCGAGTCGGTTCGTGGCGGAGTCCGCGTCCGGGCGCGACGGCGGGCGCGCGGGCGGTGGATCGCGGCCCGTCCGTGGCGTGAGCACCGGTGGCCGGTCCGGGCCGTGCGCGCCGGGTTATTCCAGCGCTAGGATAGTGGCATGGATTCAGGTCTGACCGCCGCCGAACTGACGCTGCTCGGGCTGCTGGTGGAGCAGCCCCGGCACGGGTACGAGTTGGATGCCGTGATCGAGGAGCGCGGCATGCGGGAGTGGACGGAGATCGGGTTCAGCTCGATCTACTACCTGCTGACCAGGCTCCGCGAGCGCGGGCTGATCGAGCAGACCGAAGGGCCGACCTCCGGGCGGGACAAGCGGCGGAAGGTGTTCGCGGCGACCGCCGAGGGCCGGCGGGCCTGTGCGGCGGGGGCCGAGGAGGCGATCGCGGAACTGCGTCCGGTGTTTCCGCGGGTGCTGGTGGGGCTGGCCAACCAGCCGGCCGTCGACCACGGGCGGGTGCTGGAGGCGTTGGAGCGGCGGTCGCGGGCGCTCGCCGAGCGGATCGCCGAGGTGGGCCGGGCGGAGGCCGCGGGGCCGGCCGTACCGGAGTTCGTGCAGGCGATCTTCGACTACAGCCTCGGCCAACTCCGCGCGGAACAGGAATGGTTGGAACGCTACCGGGCATCGCTGGGCGGGGCCCATCGTCAAGGAGGAGAGCCGGGCATGGCGCCGTACGACGTCAAGAAGGACCTGAAAGAGCTCTACGCACCGAAGAACACCGACTGGGCCGTCGTGGACGTCCCCCCGCAGCAGTTCCTCGCCGTCGACGGGACGGGCAACCCGAACACCGCGCCCGCCCACGCCCGCGCGGTCGAGGCGCTCTACGCGGTCGCGTACACGCTGAAGTTCGCCGCCAAGCGCACCGAGGGCGGGGACTTCGTGGTCGGCCCGCTGGAAGGGCTCTGGTGGGCCGACCGGCCCGAGGCCTTCACCAGCCGCGCCAAGGACAGCTGGAACTGGACCATGATGATCAGCCTGCCGCCGTGGATCACCGAGGCGGACGTCGAGGAGGCCCGGCGGACGGCCCTGGCCAAGAAGAAGCTCCCGGCCATCGGCGAGGTCCGCCGCCACACCCTGCACGAAGGCCCCAGCGCCCAACTGCTGCACATCGGCCCCTACGACGACGAAGGCCCCGCCCTGCACCGGCTGCACCACGAGTACCTCCCCGCCAACGGCCTCCGGCCGACCGCCCTGCACCACGAGGTGTACCTCGGCGACCCCCGCCGGGCCGCTCCCGAGAAGCTGCGCACCGTCGTCCGCCAACCGGTCGGTCCCGCCCGGGAGTTGTGAGCACGGCGAGACCGCGGGTCCGCACCGGCCCGGGCGAACGGCCGGAGCGGGCCCCGGGGGGCGTGCCGGCCGCGGTCCTGAGCGTCCGTCGGCTGCCCGGCGGGAGGCCCGGGGCCCGAGCCGGAGGATCTGCTCGCCGGGGTCGACCGGGTGGGCCGGAGGGCGGGTCCCGGTCGGGCGACCGCGTGTTGGCGGGTTCGAGGGGCGGTGCGGTGCGTACCGTGGACCCCGATGAGCGACGTGACGCCGATGCCGGAACAGGACCCTGCGGCAGCAGCGGGTGGAGCGAGCCGGTCGGAGGGCGTCCCGGAGGCGGGCGAATCCGGTGGCATCGCGGCGCAGTTGCGTGCGCTCGCGGAGGCGAAGGAGCGGTTGCAGGGGCTGCTGTCGGCGGTGCTGGCGATCGGCGGCGACCTGGACCTGCCGGCGGTGCTGCACCGGATCGTCACCACGGCGATGGAGCTGGCCGGGGCCCGGTACGGTGCGCTCGGCATCCTCGCCCCGTCCGGCGACCGGCTGGAGCAGTTCATCACCGCGGGGCTGTCGCCGCAGGAGCGGGCCGCGCTGGAGGGCGTCGACTTCCCCCGGGGGCGCGGCGTCCTCGGGCACCTGATCCGGTACCCGGAGCCGCTGCGGGTGCCGGACATCGCCGCGCACCCGGCGTCGGTCGGCTTCCCGCCCGGCCATCCGCCGATGCGGACGCTGCTGGGCGTCGCGATCACCGTGCGAGGCGAGATCTACGGGGACCTGTACCTGTCGGAGCGTCAGGACGGCCGGCCGTTCGACGCGGCCGACGAGGAGGTGGTGCGGGCGCTCGCGGGCGCGGCGGGCATCGCGATCGAGAACGCCCGCCTGTTCGGGTACGTGCGGGACAGCGCCGCGCAGTTCCAGCGGATGCTGCTGCCCACGCTGCCGGACCTGTCCCCGTTCTCCGGGGCCGCCGCGTACCGCACCGCCGCCTCGCCGGCCGGCGTCGGCGGCGACTGGTACGACGCGGTGATCCTGCCCGACCGGGCCTGCGCGGCCGTCATCGGCGACGTGGTCGGCCACGACCTGCACGCCGCCGCCGCGATGGCCCAGGCCCGCAACATGCTGCGCGCGCTGCTGTACGACCGCCGCAGCCCGCCGAGTTCGGTGCTCACCCAGCTCGACCGCACCGTGCACGCCATCACCGACCTGCCGGTCACCACCGCCTGCCTGGCCCGGATCGAGCCCGCCGCGGGCGGGGACTGGACCATCCGCTGGAGCACCGCCGGGCACCCGCCGCCGCTGGTCGTCGGCCCCGACGGCGGCGCCTGGTACCTGCACGGCGAACCCGGCATCCCGATCGGCGTCGACACCGCGATCGACCGCCCCGACCACACCCACCCGCTGCCCGGCGGCGCCACCGTGCTGCTCTTCACCGACGGCCTGGTCGAACGGCCCGACCGCGACCTCGACGAGGGACTCGACGCGCTCGCGGAGCTGGCCGCCGCGCACGCCGCCGAGCCGTTGGACGAACTGGTGCGGACCCTCGCCGACCACCACCCGGGCGACGGCCACGACGACATGGCCGTGCTGGCGATCCGCACCCCGGCGAGTCCGTGAACGGTCGGGCGCGGCCCGGCCGTGCGGCGGGCCGGACGGACCGGCCGGTGCGGGCGCCGACCGGCGCGTCGTCGCCCGGGCCGGCAGGCTCGGGCCGGGTGCTCCCGGCCCCGGGGCGGTCAGCCGCAGTGCTCCCAGCCGGACGCCCAGCGGGTGCCCTCCGCCGAACCGCCCCACGAGATGCAGGTGTTGGCGGCGCTCAGCTTCACCGGGCCGGCGTAGTAGTTGTAGTAGCCGCCGTCGGCCGCGGACCTGAGGTCGCTCTGCCGCTCGATGTTCACCCGCAGGTCGTACGTCCGCGTCCCGTTCGGGCTGCGCACCCAGGTCACGGCGCAGTTGCTCGACCCGTTGTAGAACAGGTAGACGTCCGCCACCGTGCCGAGGGCGTGCTGGTCGATCAGGTAGTAGCCGCTGCCGCAGGCCCCGCTCGGCGTCGAAGCCGCCTCGGCCGGAGCGGCCGCGGTCACCGTGCCCGCGACCATGCCCAGAGCACCGAGCGCGAGGGCCGCCGTCCGCTGTGACGTGCGCATGAATCCCCTTTTCCTACATCCGTACCGGCAATTGACGCAGGCACGATAGCAGCGACCAAGATCGTCTGACCATGGGTCAGGAGCCGTACCCGTGCGGCAGTTCGGTGCGGGGAATGTGACGGTCTGTGTGGGATTGTCGAAGAGGAACGGACCGGCGTCGAGGGTCTCGGGGTGAGGCATGGGAGAAGCGATCGGTGCGATGCTCGCCTCGGCGGTGGGGATCGCGATCAGTCCGCTGCCGCTGGTGGCGGTGATCCTGATGCTGGCCACGCCGAAGGGGCGGGCGAACGGGGCGGCGTTCACGGCCGGGTGGGTCGGGGCGCTGGCCGTCGTCGTGGGAGTGGTGGTCGCGGCGGGCAGTTCGGTGGGCGGCGGTGGCGGCAGGCCGACGTGGGCGGACTGGTTGAAGCTCGGCCTCGGGGTGCTGTTCGTGCTGATGGCGGCCAGGCAGTGGCGGAGCCGCCCGCGCGCGGGGCAGGAGGCGGAGCCACCGGGGTGGATGAGGGCCGTCGACGGGTTCGGAACGGGCCGGGCGGCGGGGCTCGCGGTGGTGCTGGCGGCCGCCAACCCGAAGAACCTGGTGCTCGCCGTCGGCGGTGCCGTCGCCATCGCCACCAGCGCCGCCGGCCCGGGCGGCAAGGCCGTGGCCGCGGCGCTGATGGTGCTCGTCGGGTCGCTGTGCACGCTGCTGCCGCTCGGCGCCCACCTGCTGGGCGGTGACCGGGCGGCCCGGCCCGCAGCTGGGCCGCGGAGCGTCCCCCCGAACGGACCGACCCGCCTCGCTGACCCGCCCGCGCGCGGGGAGGCTCGGCAGCTGTCCTGCTGAAAGGTCCCGCTCGTCACGCCCTGACCGGAACCGACGATCCGCATCCCCCGTGCGGGGGAGGCGGATCGTCGGGCCGGCGGAGGACTCCGCGGCCGCAGGCGGACAGGCTCGACCCATGACCTCCGCGCTCCTCGAACCCGCCCGCGCCGCCGCCGACCCGCGGCGCGAACGCCTGCGCCGCCGCCTCGGATTCGCCGCGCTGACGGCCTGCCTGCCCTACCTCGCCCTCAAGGCGCTCTGGGTCCTCGGCGTCGACATCGGCGTCGTCGACCGGCACCGGGTCAGCCACGGCACCTGGGTCCTCGTCAACCTGGTGACCTTCCTGATGGACGCGACCGCCGCGCTCGTCGCCTACCTGCTGACCCGCCCCGGCGGCCCCCGGGTGCGTCCCTGGCTGCTCGCCCTGCCCATGTGGATGGCGTCCGGACTGCTCTCCGTCATCATGCTCGCCGTGCCGCTCAGCACGGCCCGGGTGCTGTTCGGCGCCCCCAACCCGTTCCGCGACCAGGACGGCTTCCTCGACCCATGGGTCTACGCCGTCGTCTACGGCGGGTTCATCGTCGAAGGCGCCGTCCTGCTGACCGCGTACGCGATGCACGCGCACGACCGGCACGGCCCGGTCCTCGGCGCGCCGGTGAGCGCGCTGGCCCGCAGGCTGCCGCCGGTCGCCCGCGCCGCCACCGCCGCCGCGGCCGCGCTGCTGGCGACCGTCGGATCGGTGCGTCTCGCTTGGTCGTCGGGGGCCGGGTTCGGGCTGACCGCCCAGCGCGCCGCCGAACTGGCCGGGCAGAACGGCATCACCGAGGGAGTCCTGGCCGCGCTGACCCTGGCCGGCGCCGCCGGCCTGCTGGTCCTGGCCGCCGGGCGGACCCGCACCCGGGCGTGGCTGCCGTTCGCCGCGGCCTGGGTCGGCAGCGCGGCCGCGTTCGGCTGGGGCGGCATGATCGGGAACCTCGGCGCGCTGGCCCGCTCCGCCGACCACCCCTGCACCGCCTTCATGATCGCTGTGTACATTGCGGAGACGGTCGCCGGGCTGCTGGTGCTCGGCGCCGGCCTGGGGGGACTGCCGGCCGCGGCTGCCGGCGCCGCGCGCCCGACCGCCGCCACCGACCAGGCCCGCTGACCCAGTCCGGCGAGGGAGGCCGAACATGCTCCGGGGACTGCGCGCACCCGTCGACCGCCGGGCCCGCCTGCGCTGGCTGCACCTGCTGCTCGGCGCGGCCCTGCTGATGCCCTTTCAGCTGCTCACCACCTCCGCGGTCGCCACCGCCGGACTCGCCGACGGCGACTTCGGCCTCGGGACGCAGCTGCTCGCCTTCGCCCTCGCCCTGCCGCTGGTCGCCGCCGCCGGGCTGCTGCCGGTCGCCCGCTCCCTCGAAGGAGCCATCGCCCGCACCCTGTGCGGCGCGACCGGCGAGGTCCTCGCCACGCCCGCCGACAGCTGGTCCGCCCGCCGCCGCACCTCCCTCTGGTTCACCCTGCACACCCTGCTCGGCGGCGTCACCGGCGCCCTCTCGCTGGCCGCGCCGCCCGCCGGAGTGCTGCTCCTGCTGATGCCCCTGCGCCACCCGCACGCCGTCGGCCCGGCCTGGACCGGGCCGGTCGCCGAACACCCGTGGACCACAACCCTCCTGGGACTCGCCGCGCTCGCCCTCCCGGTCGCCCTCTCCTACGCCGCCGGCCGATCGCTCGCCCGCCTCGCCCCGCGACTGCTCGGCCCCACCCCCGCCGACCGCCTCGCCGCCGCCCAACGGCGCGCCGACCGGATGGCCGAACGCAACCGCGTCGCCCGCGAACTCCACGACTCCGTCGGACACGCCCTCAGCGCCGTCGGCGTCCAGGCCGCGGCCGCCGCCCGACTGCTGCGCACCGACCCCGACTTCGCGGCCACCGCACTGGCCGCCATCGAAGCGACCGCACGCGACGCCGTCACCGAACTCGACCACGTCCTCGGCCTGCTGCGCGACGAGGACGACCGGGCCGCGCCCCACACCCTCGCCGACCTGCCCGCCCTGCTCGACCGCACCCGCGCCGCCGGCGCCCCCGTCGACTACGCCGAGCACGGACTCCGGGCCCGGACCCTGCCCGGCACACTGTCCCGGGAGGCCTACCGGATCGTGCAGGAAGGCCTCGGCAACGCACTCAAACACGCGGGCGACGCCCCCGTGCAGATCCGCCTGACCGCCCGTCAGGACACTTTGGAGATCACCATGGCAAACCCGCTGCGCCCGCCCGCCGGACCGCCCACCCGCGCCGGCCGCGGCCTGGCCGGCCTGCGCGAACGGGTCGCCCTGCTGCGCGGCACCCTCGACGCCGGACCCGACGACACCGGGCAGTGGAGGCTCACCGCCCGCCTCCCGCTGGGGAGTTCGACATGACCGCGACCACCCGCGTGCTGATCGCCGACGACGAACACCTGATCCGCACCGGATTCCGCGCGATCCTCGGGGCCGAACCCGACCTCGACGTCGTCGGCGAGGCCGCCGACGGACTGGAAGCGACCGCCCTGGCGGCGGAACTGCGCCCCGACGTGGTGATGATGGACGTGCGGATGCCCCGGCTGTCCGGCATCGACGCGACCGCGCACCTGGTCCGCACCCTGCCCGACCCGCCGCGCATCCTGGTCGTCACCACCTTCGAGAACGACGCCTACGTCTACGAGGCGCTGCGGGCCGGCGCCCAGGGCTTCCTCCTCAAACGCGCCACCGCCGACGACCTGGTCCGGGCGGTGCGCCTGGTCGCCTGCGGCGACTCGCTGCTCTTCCCCGCCGCCGTCCGCGACCTCGCCCTCCGGCACGCCCCCGTCGCCCCCGACCGCTCCCGGATCGACCGGCTCTCGGAGCGGGAGCGCGAGGTCCTGCGCCTGATGGCCGCCGGACTGGCGAACGCGGAGATCGCCGACCGGATGCGGGTCGGAGCGGAGACGGTCAAGACGCACGTCGGCCGGATCCTCGGCAAGCTCGGGGTGCGCGACCGCACCCAGGCCGTCATCGCCGCCTACGAGAGCGGCTTCGTCACCGCGGGCGGAGCCGGCCCGGCTTCCTGACCGGGGCGCCGACTCCTCGAACCGGCCCTGACCGACACGCTCGCTGACCGAACCGAACCCTACCGACGACGGGTGGAACCATGGCACGCACGGCCGAGTCCGCGTTCACCGGCCGCCCCTGGCGCATCCACGAGATCGCCGGGGACTTCGCGGTCGAGGACGTCTGGTCCTTCCGCACCCCCGGAGCCGGGCCCGACGACTTCCCCGCCATGCTCGCCGCCCTGCGCGAGGCGGGCGGCCTCCGCACCCAACCCGCCCCGGCCAGGCTGCTGTTCGCCGTCCGCTGGAAGCTCGGCGCGCTCCTCGGCCGGGACGACCCCGCCGAGAGCGTCGGCGCCCGGGTCGCCTCGCTCCGCGACCGCCTGCCCGCAGACCTGCGCGAAGCCCCGCGCGGCCTCGACAGCGAGGCGATGCCCCTCAAAGCGGTCTACGAACTGCCCCGGGAAGCCGTGCGCGAACTCGCCAACCGGACGGTGCACACCCTCATGCACCTCGGCTGGGCCGAGGCGCCCGGCGGCGGCCACCAGCTGCAGATGACCGTCCTGGTCAAGGCCAACGGCCGGTTCGGGCGCCTCTACATGGCCGCCATCGCCCCCTTCCGCCACCTGATCGTCCACCCCGCGCTGACCCGCCAGTGGGAAAGGGCCTGGCGCGACGTCGGCACGGCGACGCGCTGATGCCCGATCGACCGCCCGCCCCGGAGCACGGTGAACAGGTGACCGGCGAACGGCCGCGCGGCGGCCGGAGCGCCGACGTGCACCGGATCTTCCGACGGATCGCCGGGCACGACGACCGGAGGAACGCGGTCGTGACGCTCGGCCAACACCGCACCCGGCGCCGGGAGGTGGCCGCCCGCGGCCACCTCCCCGACGGGCGGACACGGCCCGGACCCGGCCACCGGACGGGAACCGCCCTGGAGACCGCCCGCAGACACCGCGCCGCCACGGTCACCGGCGCCGGCTTCTCCGAGGAGATGCTGCGCCGCGCCCGGGCGAGACCCGGCGCGGACCCCGTGCACCGGCAGCGGGCGGACGCGGCCCGCCCGCCGTTCGAGGACGAGACCTTCGACGGCAGCACCGAGGGCCAGCTGCTCAGGAACGTCGAGCACCTGGACGCCGTGCTCCGCGAACAGCACCGCGCCCGCAAACCCGGCGGCCGACCGCTGATCCTCGAAACGTGCCCGCCGAGCTGCCCCGGAAAGCCCGCCGCAGGCCGTCGCCGCCGCGCTGCGCCGCCTCGGGTTCCAGGACATCGGCCGGCACCGGAAGTTCCGCGGAACGAACGTCATCCCGGGGGCCGCCAAGACGGGCCGACCGGAGGAGCCGGGGCAGGCCGTCAGACCGCCCCCGGCAGTCCGAGGCGTACCACGTGCTCCGGCCCCAGGAACGAGACGATCTCCGACACCGCGTCCTGACGGAGCGTCAGGACGGTGAGGGACCACGCCTCGTGCACCGCGTCCGGCGCCGCCCCGACGTAGCAGGCCACCGCGGGCTGGCCGTTGGCCGTGGTGAGGCGGTGCCGCCAGCTCGGGCAGCGGGTGAGCGGGACGGCCACCGCGAAGTCCCGGACGGCGTCGAGGCCGGCGTACCAGTGGGGCAGCGGCGGCATCGACCAGGTGACGTCCTCGGTGAGCAGCGCGACCAGGGCATCCGCGTCGCCGCGTTCCAGCGCGGTGGCGAACGAGGCCGCGATGGACCGGACGCGGCTGTCGCCGAGGGTCCGCAGGGTCTGCTGCTGGGACACGTCCGGCGCCTTCGCCGCCAACTGCCGCCGGGCCCGGGCCAGCGCCGAGTTCACCGACGTGGTGGAGGTGTCCATCATGCCGGCGATCTCGTCGGCGGAGAACCCGAGCACGTCGAACAACAGCAGCGCGGCCCGCTGATTGCCCGACAGGTGCTGCACCGCCGCGACGAAGGCCAACTCCACGGCCTCGCGCTGCTCGTACCGGGCGGCAGGCCCGGCGGGCCCGACCGGCAGGCCCGCGTCGGCGTACGGGCCCAGCCAGGAGACCTCCGTCAACGGCGCGGCATCGAGCACCACGTGGTCGCTGGCCGGGCCCAGGTCGACCGGCATCGCCCGCCGGCCGCGGCGCTCCACGGCGTCCAGGCAGGTGCGGGTGGCCACCGTGTACAGCCAGGAACGCAGCGAACTGCGGCCCTCGAACCGCCCGATACCGCGCCAGGCCCGCACCAGGGCCTCCTGCAGGGCGTCGTCGGCGTCGTGCGCGGACCCCAGCATCCGGTAGCAGTGCGCGTGCAACTCCCGGCGCAGCGGCGACACCAGACGGGCGAACGCGGCGTCGTCGCCCTCGCGGGCCGCCACCAGATCGGCGGACCCGGGCGGGGCGGACGCGGATGGTGTCGGCGCCTGCGCGGACGGTGTCGACGCCTGCGCGGACGGTGCGGAGACGGGCGGTGCGGAGACGGGTGGTGCGGAGACGGGTGGTGCGGAAACCGAGAATTCCTCGCTCACGGGCGACGATTCTGCCCCACCGCGGGAGTCACTTCCTCGACCACCCGTTCCCGACACCTGAGGAACCACCCGTGACCACCGACGCCCGCACCCCCGAACACCCGCACCGCCCCGCCTGGTTCGACCTCTCCACCCCCGACGCGCCGCGCGCCCGCCGCTTCTACCGCGACCTGTTCGGCTGGCCGGTCCAGCAGCTCGACGAGACGTACGCGCTGGTCGGCGCGGACGGCGGCGAACCGACCGGCGGAATCGGCCAGGCCGGCCCGGGCAGCCCGTACACCGGAATCGTCGTGTACTTCCCGGTCCCGGACGTGGAGGCGGCGCTCGCCAGGGCCGAGGAACTCGGCGGCCGCCGCCGGCTGGAGCCGCAGAGCGTGCCCGGCCGGGGCCGGATCGCCGTGTTCGACGACCCGGACGGCAACCCCGTCGGCCTGCTCGGCGCCTGAGACGAGGAGACACCGTGACCACGAGCACCGACCTCAAGACCGACCTGCGCCGGCACCTGCAGGACGCACGCGAGACCGTCCTGTGGAAGCTCGACGGACTGCCCGAGCGCGACGTCCGCCGCCCGCTCACCCCGACCGGGACCAACCTGCTCGGCCTGGTCAAACACCTGGCCGGCGTCGAACTCCTCTACCTGGGCTGGGTGTTCGACCGGCACTTCGCGGAGCCCGTCCCCTGGTTCCGCCCTGACCTCGGCCCCGACGGCCTCCCGCCCAACACCGACCAGTGGGCCACCGCCGAGGAGTCCCGCGCCTTCATCGTGAACACCTACCGGACGGCCTGGCAGCACGCCGACACCACCGTCGACGCCCTCCCGCTGGACGCCGTCGGCCACGTCCCTTGGTGGCCGCCGCAGGCCGGCACCCCCACGCTGCACCGGGTGATGGTCCACCTGATCGCCGAGACCGAGCGGCACGCCGGCCACGCCGACATCGTCCGCGAACTGATCGACGGCACCGCGGGCCACCGCCCTGCCGCCGACCGGCTCCCGACCGCCGACCCGCACTGGTGGGCCCGGCACCACGCCCGCGTCGCGGCAGCCGCCGAACGGAGCTGATCCCGACAGGGCCGCACCCGTCCCTCCGGCGGGTGCGGCCCCCTTCGTGATCAGTGGGCTTCGTAGCCGACCTGCTCGCCGCGCTCGTCGTAGTACTCGCCGTCGTCGCCCTGCACCCGGGCACCCAGGCGCTGCGCGACCGCGTACATCCGCACCAGCAGCCGCGTGCTCGGATGCTTCGCCGAGGCGCGGGCGCCCCGCCACTCCATCCCCTCCGGGTACGGCGCGTCCGGATCGGGGAGCTCCGCCCACCACTGGCCGCCCGCCGCCGGCCCGTAGAAGGCCACCACCAGCTCCGGGTCTGCGTCCACGGCGGCGCGCCATTCGTCGAACCCGATCTCCGGCCCGTCCTCGTCGAACCAGTACCGGCGCCGGGTGAGGTGGATGTCGTAGCCCATCCCCGGACGGTAGCGAACGCCACCGACGGTCCATCAGTCCGACGCTGCTCTGCGGAAGTCGGCGGATCGGGCACCAGGCGATCCGTCGGGAGAGCTCCGCCGCGAGGGACGCCCGCCAGCCGCGCCCGTCGGCCCGGCCGACCAGCGGCGGGGGCCGGCACGGGAAGGCCGGCCTTCGTCGGTGCCCGGTTCGGCCGACTCGGCTCCACGGCGCACCGCCGCAGGCACCCCGCACCCGTCAGAGGCCGGACCGCGGCGATGAGGGCCCGTCAGGGCGCCGGCTGCCGCCGCGCCCCGGCTGCTCGGGCCGCGTGCTCGTGGCGCAGACGGGGCGGGTGCGGGTGGCGTAGGACCTGGCGGCGATCAGGAGGGCGGTGCCCAGGCCGCCGAAGGCCAGGCCGCCGAACTCGACGAACCAGGTGACTCCCGAGGCGGAGGTGAAGGGCGGGGACGGCTCGACCCGGGGCAGGACGCCGACGGCGATGAGCGGCGCCAGGACGACGAGGACGGCCCCGTACATCACCAACGGGATTCCGGTCAGCCAGGCCGGGACGAGCGGCAGGAGGCGCGGGACCCGCCGGCCGGAGAGGAGCAGTGTCCAGCGGGGGAACACCTGCCCCCAGCGGTGCAGCAGCCCCAGCAGCAGGAAGACCCCGACCAGTGCGGCCAGCACCGTCACGTCGAGCCCCGCCGACGCCGTCGCCTTCGCCGGCCCCGAGGCGACGGCGTCGGTCGACCGCTGCCACGCGTGCCCCGAGACGCCGAGGGCGTCGCCGCCCAGCGTCCACACGGTCTTGGCGCCCGCCCACGGCAGGAGTCCGCACAGGAACAGGTAGGCCGCGACGCGGGTCCGCCGGGAGGCCCGGGACGCGGGCGGGTGGGTGAGCGGACCGTCGCCCGGGCCGCCGTGCGGCCGCCCGCACCGCGGGCAGAGGCCGCGCAGCCGCCGGCGGTACGACAGGCCGGCGAGGAGCAGCAGGGCGGCGCCGGCCGTGTTCAGCAGCACCTGGGCCAGGCCGGTGACGCTCTCCACCCCCGACAGCGTCGCCAGCGTCACGAAGTGGATCGGCAGACCGTTCGTCCCGACGACGAACACCGGGAGTGCCAGGACCAGCACCGCCGCCACCCCGATCCGGCCCGGCCGCCCGAGAGTTCGGGTGCCGGCCAGGCACGCGCCGCCGGCCGCCACGGCGAGCGCCGCCAGGAAGAGCTGCACCTCCGGCGGGTACACCGAGTGCTCCTTCCACGGTACGGCGGTGCCCGTCACCGCCCAGCCTGCCTCGACCACGGCGTACAGCACGCCCCACCAGGCGGCCGCCGCGGGTACCCACCCGGGCCACCGCCGCCACCACAACCCCTGCTCCGGGCGAACGCCGCCATCAGCCACTGTGTCCCACCTCTCCGGATCGCCGACGCCCCCAAGGCTCCCGGTCGTCCGGCGCCGGCCGCGTCCGTCGCGCGCAGCATCCACCTCCCCCGCACGGGGGACGCGGGTCAGGCCGGGGCGGTGGCGGTGAGCGCCGGGCGGGTGTGGCCGGGGCCGGGCAGGGGAGCGGGGGCCGGGTCGGGGCCGAGGTAGCGTTCGCGGATGGCGGCGACGACGGCCGCGCCGGCGCTGCCGTCGCCGTACGGGGACCGGGTGCGGGCCAGGCGTTCGGCGGCGCCGGTGTCGGAGAGCATCTCGCGCAGGGCGCAGGCGAGTTGCTGCCCGGGCCGGGCCAGGCGGGCGAAGCCGGCCCGGACGGCCTCGGGCCGCTCGGTGGAGTTGCGGACCACGATGAGCGGACGTTTGAGGACGGTGCACTCCTCCTGGACGCCGCCGGAGTCGGAGACCAGCAGACGGCAGTGCCGCGCCAGGCCGAGGAACGCGGCATGGTCGAGCGGGTCGATCGGCCGCAGCCGGGCGACCGCGTCGCGCAGGCCGTGCCGTTCGACGGCGGCCCGGGTCCGCGGGTGCAGCGGCAGCAGTACGGGCAGCTCGACCGCGGCGAGCTGGTCGAGGAGTCGGGCCAGGCGCGCGGGGTCGTCGGTGTTCTCCGGGCGGTGGACGGTGGCGAGCAGGTAGGCGCCGTCCTCCACCCGGTACCGGGCCAGCAGCGCTCGGGCCTCCACGTCGGTGGGAAGGGACTCGAGCGTCGCCTCGACGACCGTGTTGCCGGTGATCAGGACGCGCTCGGCGTCGATGCCTTCACGCAGCAGGTGCGCGGCCGCCGTCGGCGTCGGAGCGCAGTGCAGGTCCGCGAGGGGCGCGATCAGGCGGCGGTTCGCCTCTTCGGGCATGTCGTTGTCGAACGAGCGCAGGCCAGCCTCGACGTGGACCACCGGGACGCCCGCGCAGTGCGCGGCGAGCGCCCCGGCGGCGGCGGTGTTGGTGTCGCCCTGCACGACGACGGCGGTCGGCGGCTGCTCGGCGAAGTGGTCGCTGAGGGCGGCGACCATGCGGCCGATCTGCCGGCCGCGGGTCTCCCCGCCGACCCCGTCCAGCCGGTGGCGCGGGCGGGGCAGGCCGTACCGGTCGAAGAAGCAGGTGGTGAGGTTGGCGTCCCAGTGCTGGCCGGTCCACACGATCCTCGCCCGGGTGTCGAGAAGGCGGGCGACTCCGGCGAGTTTGACGATCTCCGGCCGGGTGCCGAGGACCAGGGCGACATCAGCGGCAGACATGACTCTCCGAATGTGAGGGATACCAGGAGCTGTGGTGCAGTATCTGCACAACTCCGGCCGCGGATTCGGGTGAATGCGCCGGAGTTCGCCCACTTCGCCCAGGCGGACCAACGCGCCGACCGCCCGCACGGGAGCGTTCCGGGACGGGCCGGCACCGTGGGCCCGTCGTCCCGGCCGACTCCTCGACAGGCATCGAGCTGAGGCCCCGTCACCCCCGTCCGGGCTCCTGGCGGTTCGCCGCGGACCGTGGCGGACACGCCTGCCCGGTGCCGCCGGGCGCGCGGAGAGTTCCCGGCGCGCCCGGCGGCACCGCCCCGAGCCGGAGTCGTCTACCGTCCGGGGCCGGGGTGCCGCCCCGGCGTCACTTCAGGTGCCGGGCGAAGAACCGCGCGCCGGCGTCGAGTTCGTGCGCCGGGACGCCGGTGTGGCCGCCCGTGTTGGCGTGCAGGGTCTTCTCCGCGGAGCCGAACGCGTCGAACAGGTCCAGGGCCGCCTGCCGGGGGTTCGCCTCGTCGTCCCACTGCAGCAGGACCTGCAGCGGGACGGTGACCCGCCGGGCGTCCTCGAAGATCGCGGCGGGCACCAGGCTCCCCGCGAAGAGAGCCGCGGCCGCGATGCGCGGCTCGACGGCCGCCAGCCGGACGCCGACGGAGATGATGCCGCCCTCGTACCCGACCGGACCGCCGATCCCCGGCAGCGCGAGGAGGACGTCGAGTGCTGCCCGCCACTCCGGGACGGCCCGCTCGACCAGCGGGAGGACCAGGGCGTCGACGAGCTCGCCGCCGACCGGCTCGCCGGCCGCCACCGCCCGCCGCAGGTCGGCGCGGGCCCGGTCGGCCTCCGCCCAGCGCGGGCGGTCGCCGCTCCCGGGGAGCTCGATGGTGGCCGAGGCGAAGCCGTACTCCGCCGCGTAGTACCGGGCCCGCCCCGCCAGCCGGGCGTACACGGTGCCCAGCCCGAGCGGCGGAGGGCCGATCAGGATCAGCGGGACCGGCGCGGACGCCGACGCGGAGGCGGGCGTCCAGAGGATGCCGGGGATCCCGTCGAGGGTGAACTCGCGCTCGACGACGCCGTCGTCGAAGCGCCGCTCAGAAGTGAACTGCATGGTCGTGCCTTTCGGGAGTGCTCATGAACGGCGCTCCCGGACGACCTATCGTCCGACCGTGACCCCGGAGGGGAGCACCCATGTCGAAACTGCGTTCACGGGTACCACCTCCTCGTTCTCTCGCACGGCCACCGGAAACCTAGCACCGGTACCGGCGTTCACCAAACGCCGTCGCGCATGCCGGGCAGGGCGTAGCCCTCCTCCTCGTCCCACGGGACGTCGAGGTCGTCCAGGTGCACCCGCCACTCCGCTCCCGGCAGCGCCCGGCGCAACTCGCTCACCGAGTCCAGCAGATGGGCGACCACCGGCAGCACCCGGTCCGCGACGAACGGCAGCTTGGTGGACCCGGCGAGGATCTCGTCCGGCTCGCTGCCGCCGCCGTCGTACAGGCAGAGGCTTTCCTCGTCGCGGTACGGGAAGGACGACGCGCGGGAGCTGACGGTGCGTTCGACGGCGGCCGCCTCGGCCGCCGTCAGCGGCACGGACCGGCTCGCGCAGTAGTAAAGGGAGACGCTCATGGCCCGAACGTACCGACGGCCTACGACAGTGCCGCCGGCCGGCCGGCCGGTGCCGCGCCGAGGGCCGACGGCGGGGCGCCGCCGGGAGTGCCGGCCGACCCCGGCGGCGCCCGAGGGGGGTCAGCGGATCAGGGCCGTCGCGCCGTAGCCCAGCGCCTTCGACGGGGTCTGGGCGTCCACCGCGTGGCCCGGGGTGGGGCGCCAGTCGGCCATCAGGGTCAGCCCCGGTTCGACGAGTTCCATGCCCTCGAACCAGGACGCGATCACCTCCCTGGGGCGGACGTACAACTGCTGGCCCACGCCGACCAGGTAGGCCTCCGTCATCCGGCCGACCTGCGCCTTGGTCTCCGGGTCCGCCAGGTCGTCCGAGAGGTGCGAGACGGCGAGGTAGCTGCCGGGCGCGCAGGCGTCCCGGTAGCGCGCCACCAGGGCGGCCGGGTCGTCCTTGTCGTCGACGAACACCAGCAGACCGCCCATCAGGATGCCGACCGGCCGGCTCAGGTCGATCAGCTCGCGCACCCGGGGGTGCTCCCAGATCTGCTCCGGGAACCGGCCGTCCGCCTCGATCATCGCCGCCAGCGGCTCGTCCGCGAGGATCTCCTCGCCGTGCAGCACGGCCGAGGGCTCGTGGTCCACGTACACCACCCGGGCCTGCGGGTTCCGGGCGTGCGCCACCTCGTGCACGTTGCCCATGGTGGGAAGCCCGGAGCCGAGGTCGACGAACTGGTCCACGCCCTGCGCCAGCAGGAACCGCACCGTGCGGCGCAGCCAGTCCCGGTTGGCGCGCGCGAGCAGGTCGACGCCGGGCAGCATCGACCGGATCCGCTCCGCCTTCTGCCGGTCCACCTCGAAGTTGTAGAGGCCGCCCAAGTAGTAGTCGTAGATCCGCGCGATGTTGGCGGACTCCACGTCGGCCACCGGGCGCTCGGTGCTTGTGGTCATGGGGATCCCTCGCTCCAGGTGGCGGCCCGTCCCGACGGCGCGCCGCCCACCGCCGGTGAGTGTAGTGACGCACCCTCAGTTCCGGTACTGGGTACGGGTATTGAGCTGTGCCGTCGGCACGGGCTCCGGCCGCGCCGACCGACCCCGGAGCGCGCAGGGCGAACGCACCCGCCGGTGCCGCGCGGGTTCTCGGCGGGCCGCCGCCTCACGCGGCAGGCGCAGGGCGGGGGTGAGGCGGTGCCTCGGCCGTCCGAGCGGCCGTGCGGGGGCCGGGAGCGCGGGTCGTCGATCCGGGCGCGGCGGCTGCTTAAGGTGCTGGGCAGGTAGTCGGCCTGATCGCGCTCCGGCTCCGGCCCCGTGGCGCAACCGTTCCCCGAAAGGGCTGATCGTGCGAGCACCCCGCAGTTCCCCGCACCCCGGCGTCGCCGTTCCCCGCGTTCACGGCCGGGCCTCGTGGCGGGCCCGGCTGGTGGCCGTCTCGGCCGCCGGGCTCCTGGCGGGGTCCGCTCCGGCGGCACCGGCCCCCGCCGCCGGCCTGGCCACCCGGCAGGGAACGCAGGGATCCGGGGGAGCCGGTGCGGTGTTCATCGCGGACACCTACAACGACCAGGTCGTCAAGGTGGGCCGGGCAGGCAGCGGCAGCCAGCACGTGGTCGCCCGGCACCTGGACCTCCCGAACGGCGTGGCGGTCGATGCGGCGGGCGACGTGTACATCGCCGACAGCCGCCACAACCGCGTCCTCAAGGTGTCCGCCGGGACCGGACAGCGCACCGTCGTGTGCCCCGAGGCGACACTGAACTCGCCCTACGGCGTGGCGGTCGACGGCACCGGGACCGTCTACATCGCCGACACCGACAACCGGCGGGTCCTGAAGGTCCCCGCCGACGGCACGTCGCCGACCACCGTCGGCAGCGGGCTGAGCAACCCGACCGGGGTGGCGCTGGACGCGGCGGGCAACGTGTACATCGCCGATCCGTACAACAACCGGGTGGTCAAGGTCCCCGCCGACGGCGGCCCGCAGAGCGACGTGGCGGTGCAGGTCGCCGACCCCACCGCGGTGGCGTTCGACGGCGCCGGCGACATGTTCGTCGCCGACCCGTACAACGACCGGGTGGTGGAGCTGCCCCACGACGGCGGGCCGCAGACGACGGTCGGCGAAGGACTCGGCTTCCCCACCGGAGTGGCCGCGGACGCGCAGGGCAACGTGTACATCGCCGACTTCAACCACAGCCGGGTGGTCCGGGTCCCGGCGAACGGCGGGCCGCAGACCACCGTCGGCGACCACCTCCGCCACCCCTACGCGGTGGCCGTGCCGCCGATCCCGCCGCACGCGGCCGACCCGCAGGCCGGTCGCGCCGCCCCCTCCCGGCACCCGTCGTAGCACGCCCGCCACCCAGGAGCCCGTGAACCCATGACGACCCGCCACCGCACCGGACCCGCAGCGGCCCTCGCCGGAGTCACCGTCCTCGCCCTCGCGATCGCCCCGACCCCGGCCCCGGCAGCCTCCGTTCCGCCCGTCGACCCCCCGGTGCGCTGCTCCTCCGCCACCCACCCCCAGCTGGCCGACCGCCTGGCGCGCGACATCGCCACGGCGCTCACGGGCCGTCGGTCGACACTCGGCCTCGCCGTCCGCGACCCCGGCGCCGACCTGTCCTGCTCCGTCGCCCCCACCAGGCACTTCGACTCCGCGAGCATCGTCAAGACCACCATCATGGGCGCGGTGCTGCGGATCGCCCAGGACGAGAACCGGCCGCTGACGCCGTTCGAGGAGGAGAACCTGCGGCCGATGATCACCCGGTCCGACAACGACGCCGCGGTCCGGCTGTGGACGTACGTCGGCCACGACCGCATGCAGGCCTTCCTCGACCTGGCGGGCATGCACGACACCGTCCTCGGCGAGTCGTTCGGACTCACCCGGGCCACCGCCGGCGACGAGATGAAACAGCTGGACGTCTACACCACCAACCCCGACGTCCTCACCCCCGAGCACAAGGCGTACGGCCTCCGGCTCATGGCGGAGGTCGAACCGGACCAGCGCTGGGGCACGCCCTTCGGAGCGCCGCCCGACGTCGTGGCCCACCTCAAGAACGGCTGGCTGCAACGCGCCACCCACGCCTGGCGGGTCCACAGCCTCGGCATCTTCACCGGCCCCACCCGGCTCTACCAGATCGCCGTCCTCACCGACGACGACCCCACCGAGGCCTACGGCATCGGCACCATCCAGCGCATCGCCCGGCAGGTCCACCGCGATCTCGCCCTCGCCGCCGGGGACCGCACCACCCTCCCGCAGGGCGACCCCGACACCACCGCCCCGGAGACCGGCGACGGCTCCGTCCCGGCCGCGAGGAGCTGACGCGGCAGGGACGGTCGGCGGGGCCGGGTCAGTGCGCGGGGGCGGGCTCGGGGAGCCGGCGCGACAGGTTCATCTCCTCGACGGTGGCGACCAGCGGGGCCAGCTCGGGGTTCTTGGCGGCCTCGTCCAGCGCCTCCCGGAGGGCGGCCTCGTTGGTCGGCCGGGCTGCTTCCAGCAGCTCCAGGCCGGGCCCGGTCACGTCGGTGTAGATGCCGCGGCGGTCGGTGGCGCAGAGGTAGCGCGAGAGCAGGCCGCGGTCCTCCAGCCGGGTGACGAGGCGGGTGGTGGCGCTCTGGCTCAGCACGACCGCGTCGGCGACCTGCTTCATCTGCAGGTGGCCGCCCTCGCCGGAGTGCTGGCGGCTGAGCACGTCGAGCAGCGAGTACTCGCGCACGCTCAGGTCGTGCTCGGCCTGGAGGGTGCGCTCGATGTGCGCCTCGATCCGGCCGGCCAAGAGGTAGAGGGCGGCCCAGCCGTTGGCGAGGGCGGTCAGCGCGGGGTCCGTGGCGGTCATGGTCGCGGATCTCCTTCCAGGTGCTTGCATTCCAGGATAAGCCCTCGCGGACAATATCGGCCAACGCGCGTATCCCGCTCGTGCAAATATTTTGTTCCGTGTCGCCCGGATGCGCGACGTGCCGCCGCCCGGAGGATCGGTTCCAGCTGGCTCCTCAGGAGTCCGCCCCGCACCCGTGCGGCGACCGCCGCCGCGCGGGGCTCGGAACGAAGGGAATCGTCATGACCGTCTCCAGCACCCCGATGAACCTCACCCGGGCGGCCCACGTCGGGATCTCGGTGTCGGACCTGGACGCCTCGATCGCGTTCTACCGGGCGCTCACCGGGCGCGAGCCCGTCGCCTCCGGCACCATGCACAGCGTGCCGTTCGGCAGGTCGCAGGGCCTTCCCACGGCGGAGCTGCGGTACGCCACGATCAACCTCGACAACAGCCTCGGCGTCGATCTCATCGAGTTCCGCAACCCGCCGGGCGAGCCGACCAGGGGCGCCGCCAACCGTCCCGGCTCGATGCACCTGTGCCTGCGGGTGGACGACTTCGACGCGGTGTACCGGCGGATGAAGGAGGCCGGCTACGGCTTCCTCGGCGACGACTACACGTTCATCGGGGGCGAGGTGACGCCGGAGGCGGCGCTCGGCACCAAGGTCGCCTACTTCAACGACCCGGATGGCACCAACCTGGAGATCATCCAGCCCGAGGGCGGCTTCGCCGCCTGAAGCGCCCGACCTGCGGGCGGGTCCGGGCCGCCGGGTTCCGGACTCCGTCCGCGCCCGCAGGTCTGCCGCCAACGCCCACCATCGGCGGTCAGTGAATGCCCGCATTTGCATATAGCCAGCGCGTGCAACTATTGTCGGAGCACGTAAGACGCAACGGCAAACGTATGGAGGGCAGCACGCCATGCCTCTCGCACTCCTGGCCCTGGCCATCGGGGCCTTCGGGATCGGTACGACCGAGTTCGTGGTCATGGGCCTGCTGCCCGAGATCGCCGGCGACTACGGGGTGTCCATCCCCTCCGCCGGACTCCTGGTCACCGGCTACGCGATCGGCGTCGTCATCGGCGCCCCGCTGATGACGGCGCTCGGCACCCGGATCAGCCGCAAGACGATGCTCATGATCCTCATGGGCCTGTTCGTGGCCGGAAACCTCCTCTCCGCCGTGGCGCCGACCATGGGCGTGATGCTCGCCGGCCGCATCGTGGCCTCGCTCGCCCACGGCGCGTTCTTCGGCATCGGCTCGGTGG
>NZ_JBHWDS010000033.1:47258-79936 GCF_042734615.1 Kitasatospora sp. NPDC059646 | reverse complement strand
CGTTTCGCCCCGGCCGCACGGCCGTCGAGGCCCCGGGGAGCATCGGCCCGGACATCCGAAAGCTGCTGCGGCCGGGCGCCCCGGCGGTCCGGTCGGGCCGCCGGCAGCGCCCGCACGTTCGGACGCCGACCACGGCGACGGGCGGCGTGCCCAGTTGCCCGGCCGCCGGCGGTCTTCTCGGATGCGCCGCCCCGGAAGCGAGGCCGTGGCGGCCGGCCCCGGCGGGGCGGGGGTCAGGTCGGCCGGGCGGTCGGGGCGAGGAGGGTGTGCAGGGAGCGGTTGTGGCGGCGCAGCCAGGCCCGGTAGGCGGGGTTGACGCTGGCCAGGTCGAGGTAGGCCCGGCAGAGGTCGACCCAGAGGCCGTCGAGGGTCCGGCTGCCGACGGTGTCGGGGCGCCAGGTGAGCAGCAGCCGGACCGCGAGCGGGTCGCCGTGGACGGGGCGCAGGACGGTGCCGGGCCCGGGCGGCGAGGTGGGCTGGCAGGGGCGGACGGCCTCGCCGGAGGCGACGAGTTCGGCGGCGGTGGCGTTGTCCCGGACCTGGACGACGTGCGGGTCGAGTCCGGCGTCGGCGAAGACCCGCCGCAGGGCGGCGTACTCGTGGTCGGCGGTCGGGTCGACCATCCAGGTGTCGTGGGCGAGGTCGGCGAGGGTGACGACCGGTCGGCCGGCGGCGGGGTGGGTCTCGGCGAGGGCGACGAACTGGGGTTCGCGGGCCACCAGGACCCGCTGCTCGGTGCCGGCCGGCACGTGCAGCGGGAAGCCCTCGCTCTCGTGGACGAAGGCGATGTCGAGCTGTTCGGCGGCGACCAGGTGGATCAGGGCGATCGCCGAGATGTCGATGTGGATGGTGGTGTCGGTCTCCGGGAGCCGGTCGTGGATGCGGCGCAGCCAGGCGGCGACCGCGCGGCTGCCGACGCTGCCGATCCGCAGCGGGCGGCGGCCGGGCCCGGCGGCCTCGGCGCGGGCGGCGGCGACGAGGGCGTCCATCCCGCTGATCACGGGCCGGGCGCGGGAGAGCACCGAGTGGCCGAGGGCGGTGGGGCGGCTGCCGGTCCGTTCGCGGGTGAACAGCCGCCCGCCGACGGTCCGTTCGATGCGGTGCAGCTGGGTGGTCAGCGATGGCTGGGTCATGCCGAGTCGACGGGCGGCCATGCGGACGCTGCCGGTGTCCGCGATCGCGCACAGCACCCGCAGGTGTCGGACGTCGAGCTCCATCACGGGAGCATAGCCAGCACCCCCGCCGACTGCCAAGAGCATGTCAAAAGCGGTCAATGCTCCGTCAACTCGCGCCTCGCGCAAGGGCATTGATCCGGGCTATCGCCGATTGCCATCTCCGCACCCCGCCCGCCCTGCCCCAAGCTCGGTGCAACACCTCGTCACCGCGTCCCGGACGGCCTCCCCACGGCCCCGGGACCCGCGAATGGAGTCCCCACATGAACCGCTCCATGACCGTGCTCGCCGCCGCCCTCGGGCTCGTCCTCGCCGCCGGCACCGCCGCGGTGCCCGCCGCCGCGGCCACCGTCCAGGGCTACACCCCGTCCGCGGGCGTCGCCGCCAACTCCTCCGAGGACGCCAACAACAAGGCGTTCTACGAGGCCGTGATGAAGTCGGCCCGGGCCAAGCAGGCCGCCAACCCCTACCTGCTGGCCGTCACCGTCACCTACGACGCCAGCCAGGCCCCGACCTTCCGCACCGTCATATCCCAGAGCGCGCAGATCTGGAACTCCTCGGTCACCAACGTCCAGCTCCGCTCCGGCACCAACGCCGACTTCCGCTACTACGAGGGCAGCGACTCCCGCGGCTCCTACGCCTCCACCGACGGCCACGGGCGCGGCTACATCTTCCTCGACTACGCGCAGAACCAGCAGTACAGCTCGCTGCGCGTCACCGCCCACGAGACCGGGCACGTGCTCGGCCTGCCCGACCACTACACCGGCCCGTGCAGCGAGCTGATGTCCGGCGGCGGCCCCGGCACCTCCTGCACCAACCCGTACCCGAACACCACCGAGCGGAGCCGGGTCAACAGCCTCTGGGCGTTCGGCCTCGCCACCGCCGGCTGATCCCGGCACCGGGCGGGCCCGAGCCCGGACCGCGGAACCCCCGTCGGCCGCTCCCGGCCGGCGGGGGTTCCGCGCCGACGGCAGGCGACAGCGCCTGCCGTTGTCGGCGTCGGCGTCGGCGTCAGTCGTGCGGGACGACGACCACCGGCGACTGGGCGTGCTGGACGACCGCGTGCGCGACCGGGCCGAGCCGGCGCCGACGGCGGCCGACCACCACCAGGCCGGCGCCGGCGGAGGCCGCCACGACCGCCCCGGCCGCGCCGCCGACCCGGCTGTCCGCCACCACCGCCACCCCCGGGTACTTGGCCCGCCACACGTCGAGCGCCCGGTCGAGCAGCCCGGCCTCCAGGACGCGGAACTGCTCCGCCTCGGCCTCCGGCGCCACCCAGCCCGCGTAGCCCCAGACCGGCGGCGGAGTCCACCCGTGCACCGCGCGCAGCACCGCGCCGCGGGCCGCGGCCTGCCCGAACGCGAAGTCCATGACCCGGTCCGCCGGCTCGTGGGCGTCGACCGCCACCACCACTTCCGCGGCACCCGCCCCGTCCGACTGCCCGGCCCGCACCAGCACCACCGGAACCTCGCAGCGCGCCGCCGCGTAGAGGCCCACCGACCCCACCAGCAGCCCCTCGAAGCCGCCCAGCCCCAGCGAGCCGACCACCAGCAACTCGGCCTCCGCCGCGGCCTCGACCAGCGAGGCGGCCGGCTCGCGGCCGGTCAGGAAGCCGCTGTGCACCTCCAGCCCGGGCCGGGACTCCCGCACCCGCCGCGCGGTGTCGGCCAGCGTGCGCTCCGCCAGGGTGCGCACGGACGCCGACCGGTCGGGATCGACGTGCAGGTCGTCCTCCCAGGTCCAGGCGTGCACCAGGCGCAGGGCGTGGCCGCCGCGCAGTGCCTCGTCGGCCGCCCAGTCGACCGCGGCGTCGCTCTCTGCCGAACCGTCCGTGCCGGCCAGAACGAACGTGCTCATGGCGTCTCCCTGCTCTCCACTGTCGGGCGGCCCGGGTACGGTCGCCGGGCCTGCCACCAGCCTCGCGGGGCACGCGCCCGGGACCCAGGGCCCGCCGGGCCCGTCCGCGGGGCCCAAGGTCCCGGAACGCCGGACCGCCGCAGGGCCGGGTCCGCCCGGGGCGGGACCTTCGGGACCGGGCGAGGGCTGCCCGGCCCCTGCCCGGCGACCCCCGGCGGGGACGACGCTGCTCGGTGTACGAGCCGGGCGCACCGCCGCCCGGACCACCCGCACCCCTTGGAGGTTCCCCATGTGCGATTCCGTCGTGGCCGGTGTCGACGGCTCGGAGGAGAGCGCCGCAGCGGCCCGCTGGGCGGCGGCCGACGCGCTGCGGCGCGGCGTCGCCCTCCGGCTGGTGCACGTCGCGCCGCCGTCGGGCGGCGCCCTCGGGCAGCACGGGCCGGCCGGGCGGCAGCCCGGGCCCGTGGCCGCACTGCGGGACGAACTCGCCCTCGCCATGCCGGAGTTGGACGTCACCTGGGAGACGGTCCCCGGCGAGCCGTGGTCCGTGCTGTCCGCCGTCGGCGAGAAGCAGGGGCTGCTCGTCCTCGGCACCGGGGGAGCGGGCCGGGTCGCCGGGCGGCTGCTCGGCTCGGTCGCGCTGCGCACGGCCGCGGAGGCGCGGTGCCCCGTCGTCCTGGTGCCGGAGGGCGCCACCGCCCCCGACGGCCCGGGGGAGGTCGTGGTCGGCGTGCGGGCGGAGCGGCCGTCCGGCGCCGTGCTGCGGTTCGCCTTCGAGGACGCCGCCCGGCGCGGCGCCGTACTGCGGGCCCTGGAGGGCGGCGCCGAGCCGCACGGGCCGCTGCGGACCGACGCCCCGCTCGAACCGCAGGAGATCCGGCGGGCCCTGGTCGAGGCGGAGACGGTCCGCCTGCAGGACGCGCTGGCCCCCTGGCAGCAGCAGTTCTCCGCGGTGCGCACCGTCGCGGAGGCGACCGGATGGGGCGCGTCCCGGGCCCTGCTGGAGGCGTCGCAGCGCGCCGCCCTGGTGGTCCTGGGCCGCCGCGCCCCCGCCCGGCCGATGGCCGCGCCGCACCTGGGACACCTGGCCCACACGGTCCTGCACCACGCCCGCGGCCCGGTCGCGGTCGTCCCGCACGACCCGGTGCGGTGACCGACGGCCCGCGGCCCGGGGACCTTCAGCCCGCCGCGGATGCACCGCCCGGCCCCTGCGCACGGCCGGGCCCGGGCGGTGGGATGAGGACACAGCGAAACCCGCGCGGTCGGCAGACCGCCGCAGAAGGGCAGGAACACCATGAAGGCCGCCGTCGTCCGCGACTTCACCGCACCGCTCGTCATCGAGGAGCGGCCCGTGCCGACCCCCGCACCGCACCAGGTGCTGGTCCGGCTGGAGGCCTGCGGGCTGTGCCACACCGACATCCACGCCGCCCACGGCGACTGGCCGGTCAGGCCGACCCCGCCGTTCGTCCCCGGGCACGAGGGAGTCGGCGTCGTCGAGGCGACCGGCGACCTGGTCCGGCACGTCCGGGTCGGCGAGCGGGTCGCCGTCCCGTGGCTGGCCGACGCCTGCGGCCGCTGCGACCACTGCGTGGACGGCCGGGAGACGCTCTGCCCGGCCCAGCACAACAGCGGCTACTCGGTGGACGGCGGCTACGCCGAGTACGCCGTCGCCCACGGCGACTACGTCGTCCCCGTCCCCGACGGCATCGACCCGCTGGACGCCGCCCCGCTCACCTGCGCCGGCGTCACCGCCTACAAGGCGCTCAAGGTGTCCGGCGCCCGCCCCGGCACCCGCGTCCTGGTCTCCGGCATCGGCGGCCTCGGCCACCTCGCCCTCCAGTACGCCCGGATCTTCGGCGCCGAGACCGTCGCCGTCGACGTCACCGACGACAAGCTCGCCCTCGCCCGGGAACTCGGCGCCGACCACGTCGTCGACGCCCGCACCCAGGACGTCGCCGCCGAGGTGCAGAAGCTCGGCGGGGCGGACGCCGCGATCGCCCTCGCCGTCAGCAACGACTCCTTCCGGGCCGCCTACGCCGCGCTGCGCCGCGGCGGCACCCTGGTGCTGGTCGCGCTGCCCGCCGGGGGCGAGCTGACCCTGCCGGTGTTCGACACGGTGCTGAACGGCACCAGCGTGGTCGGCTCGATCGTCGGCACCCGCCAGGACCTCGCCGAGGTGTTCGACCTGCACGCCCTCGGCCGCACCCGGGTGATCCGCGAGAGCCGCCGCCTGGACGACGTCAACGCCTGCATCACCGAGGTCCTGGACGGCAAGGTCGCCGCCCGCCTCGTCTTCGACCTGCGCGGCTGAACCGCACCGCGCACCCCGACACCCCACCGAACGGAAGGACACCACCATGAACGGGAACGGCAGCACGGCGGAGCGGCGCATCGTGGCGGGCGTGGACGGCTCGGACTCGTCCCGGGCCGCCCTGCGCTGGGCACTGCGGCAGGCCGCCCTGACCGGCGCGACCGTGGAAGCGGTGATCACCTGGGAGTACCCGGCCGTCTACGGCTGGGGCATGACCCTCACCGAAACGGACTTCACCACGGCCGCCGAACAGACCCTCGCCAAGGTCGTCGAGGAGGAGAGCGACCCGGCCCGCCCGGTCGCGATCAGCAGCCGGGTGGAGTGCGGCAACGCCGCCCGCGTCCTGCTGGACGCCGCCCGCGGCGCCGACCTCCTGGTCATCGGCAGCCGGGGCCACGGCGGCTTCACCGGTGCGCTGCTGGGCTCGGTCGGCCAGCACTGCGTCCAGCACGCCCCCTGCCCGGTCGTCGTCGTCCGGGACCCCGGGCACGATGACACCGAGCCCCGTGACACCGCCCGCGCCGAGCACGCCGACGTGCCGGCCGCCGGTCGGTGACCCGCACCTCCGACCGACAGGAGTCCCCGCCGATGCACCGGACCCCCACCCTGCCGGGCCCGGTGCAGCCGGCCCCCGGAGCCCAGGACCCCGCCACCGGGATGCCCGCCCGCCGGGCCGCCGCCCAGGACGCCGCCCGGGTGCTCGCCGGCCTGGCGACCGCCCGCACCGGACTGACCGCCGCCGAGGCCGGCCGGCGGCTCGCCGCCGCCGGCCCCAACGCGGTGCGCACCCACCGGGTGCGGGCCCTGGCGGTGCTCGGCCGACAGCTGCGCAGCGCCCTGCTGCTCCTGCTGCTGGCCGCCGCGGTGGTGTCGTACTTCTTCGGCGAACGCGCCGACGCGCTGATCATCGGCGTGATCCTGGCGCTGAGCGTCGCCCTCGGGTTCGCCAACGAGTACCGGGCCGAACGGGCCGCGCAGGCCCTGCACTCGCAGGTCCGGCACACCGCCGTGGCGCTGCGCGACGGCCGCGAGCAGGAGGTGGACGTCACCGGGCTCGTCCCCGGCGACGTGGTGCGGCTGGTCCTCGGCCAGGTGGTGCCCGCCGACGTGCGGGTGCTGCAGAGCACCGGCCTCCAGTGCGACGAGAGCATCCTCACCGGCGAGTCCGCCCCGGTCGACAAGGACCCGGCGGCCGTGGCCGGCGAACCGGAGCTGGCGGAGCTGTCGAGCTGCGCGCTGATGGGCACCGTGGTGCACGCGGGCGGCGGCACCGGCGTGGTGGTCGCCACCGGCGGGCGCGCCGAGTTCGGCCGGATCGCGCTCGGCCTCGGCGACCGGCAGCCGGAGACCGCGTTCCAGATCGGCCTGCGCCGGTTCTCCGTCCTGCTGCTGAAGGTCGCCGGCGTCCTCACCACCGGCATCTTCGTGATCAACACGGTGCTGCACCGGCCGCTGCTGGACGCCCTGCTGTTCTCGCTGGCCATCGCGGTCGGGATCACCCCGCAGCTGCTGCCCGCCGTGGTCAGCACCAGCCTGGCGGCGGGCTCCCGCAGCCTCGCCCGCCGCAAGGTCCTGGTCAAGCGCCTGGTGTGCATCGAGGACCTCGGCGACATGGACATCCTGGTGACCGACAAGACCGGCACCCTCACCGAGGGCCGGATCACCTTCGAGAGCGCCCTCGACCCCGCCGGCGTCCCCGGCGACGAGGTGCTGCGGCTCGGCCTGCTCGCCACCGAAGGGGACCTGGACGGCGACCACCTCGGCGACAACCCGCTGGACACCGCCCTCTGGCAGGCCCCGGGCGCCGCCGCCCTGACCGCCGGGCACCGGCGGCTGGCCGGCCTCCCCTTCGACCACGAGCGCCGGCTCTCCTCCGCCCTCCTGCAACGGCCCGACGGCACCCGGGTCCTGGTCACCAAGGGCGCGCCGGAGACCGTGCTCGCCCGCTGCGACGCCGTCCCCGCCGGCGCCGGGCCCGTCCTGGCCGGGCTGTTCGCCGCCGGCCACCGGGTCGTCGCGGTGGCCGCCAAGGACGCCGGCGGCGCGGACGCGATCGCCGCGGACGACGAGACCGGACTGCGCCTGGCCGGGTTCCTGGCCTTCCGCGACCCGCCCAAGCAGGGCGCCGCCGAGTCGCTGCGCCGGCTCGCCGACCTCGGCATCACCGTCAAGGTCTGCACCGGCGACAACCCGGTGGTGGCCGAGAAGGTCTGCGCCGACCTCGGACTGCCCGCCGGGAACACCCTCACCGGCCGGGACGTCGCCGCCCTGAGCGACGAGCAGCTCGCCGAGGCCGCCGCCCGCGCCACCGTCTTCGCCCGGGTCTCCCCGGACGACAAGGCCCGCGTGGTGCGCGCCCTGCGCGGCAGCGGCCGGGCCGTGGGCTTCCTCGGCGACGGCGTCAACGACGCGCTGGCCCTGCACGCCGCCGACATCGGCGTCTCCGTGGACAGCGCCACCGACGTCGCCAAGGACGCCGCCGACGCCGTCCTGCTGGAGAAGGACCTCGGGGTGCTCGCCGAGGGCGTCGCCGAAGGCCGCCGGATCTTCGCCAACACGATCAAGTACGTGCTGATGGGCACCTCCAGCAACTTCGGCAACATGTTCAGCGCCGCCGGCGCGTCACTGGTGCTGCCGTTCCTGCCGATGCTCCCGTCGCAGATCCTGCTCAACAACCTCCTCTACGACGCCGGCCAGCTCACCATCCCCACCGACCGGGTCGACCAGGAGCAGCTGCGCGCCCCCTCGCACTGGGACATCGGCTTCATCCGGCGCTTCATGCTGTGCTTCGGCCCGGTCAGCTCGCTGTTCGACTTCCTCACCTTCTGGGTGATGCTCGGCGTCTTCCACGCCGGGCCGGAGCTGTTCCGCTCCGGCTGGTTCGTGGAGTCCCTCGCCACCCAGACCCTGGTGATCTTCGCCATCCGCACCCGCCGGGTGCCGTTCCTGCGCAGCCGCCCGAGCGTCCCGCTGCTGGCCGCGTCGCTCGGCGTGGTGGCCGTGGGCGTCGCGCTGCCGTTCTCGCCGCTGGCCGGGACGCTGGGGTTCACCGCCCTGCCGCCGGCGTTCTTCCTGGCCCTGGTGGCGATGGTCGTCGTCTACCTGGTGCTGATCGAGGGCGTCAAGCGGTGGTTCTTCTCCCGGCCCGCCGTCCAGCGGGTGCCGCACGTCCCCCGGCGCCGGCAGCAGGCGCACCGCATCCACCGCCGGGCCAGCCGGTTCAGCCACCCCGGCCCGCTGTCCTGAGCCGGGGTCAGGCGGGCGGCCCCGGCGGGACCAGCCCGCACTGGTAGGCCAGCGCGACCAGTTGGGCGCGGTCGCGGACGTCCAGCTTGGCCATCGCCCGGTGGATGTGGGTGCGGACGGTGAACGGGCTGACGACGAACCGCGCGGCGATCTCCTCGTTGGCCAGACCGGTCGCGGCCAGCGCCATCACCTCGCGCTCGCGGGCGGTCAGCACGTCCAGCCGCGCGGCGGCGGCGGGCTCGGCGACCGGACCCGGCCGGGCCAGGAAGCGGTCGATCACCGCGCGGGTCGCGGCCGGCGAGAGCAGGGCGTCGCCCGCCGCCACCGTGCGGACCGCGGCGAGCAGCTCCGCCGGGGCCGCGCCCTTGCCGAGGAAGCCGTCGGCGCCCGCGCGCAGCGCACTGGCGACGTACTCGTCGATCTCGAACGTGGTCAGGATCAGCACCCGGGTGCCGGCCAGCTCCTCGCTGCCGCAGATCTCGGCGGTCGCGGCCAGGCCGTCGCCGCCCGGCATCCGGATGTCCATCAGGACCAGGTCGGGCCGGGTGGCGAGGGCGCACTCGACCGCCTCCCGGCCGTTGGAGGCCTCGCCGACCACCTCCATGTCCTCCTCGGCGTCGATCAGCATCCGGAAGGCGCCGCGCAGCAGGGCCTGGTCGTCGGCGAGCAGCACGCGGATGGTCATCGGCGGGAGTCCTGGTCGTCGGCGGGCAGCACGCGGACGGTCATCGGCGGGAGTCCTTGTCGTCGGGGTCGGCGAGGGCGGGGGCGTCGCGGCTGCCGGTGCGCAGCGGCAGGTCGGCGGTGACCAGGAAGCCGCCGTCCGGTCGGCGGTCCGCGCTGAGCCGCCCGCCGACCGCGCCCGCCCGCTCGCGCATGCCGATCAGGCCGAAGCCGCCGGGGCCGCCGTCCCGGTGCGGCGCGGCCGGCAGCGGGCGGCCGGTCGTCCGCCCGTTGGCGACGGCCAGGGCGATCCGGCTGCCGGTGTACGCGAGGGTGACGTCGGCCTCGGCGCCGCGGGCGTGCTTGGCGACGTTGGTCAGCGCCTCCTGCACGATCCGGAACGCCGTCAGGTCGACGCCGGGGGAGAGCGGACGGGGCTCGCCCGTGACGGTCAGCCGGACCGGCAGGCCCGCCTGCTCGAAGGCGTTGACCAGGTCCGGCAGCCGGTCGAGGCCGGGGGCGGGCTCCAGCGGGGCGGGCTCCTCGGCCCGGCGCAGCAGGCCGACGGTGGCGCGCAGTTCCTGGAGGGCCGCGCCGGTCGCCTCGGTGAGGTGGCTGAGCACTTCGCGCGCCCGGTCCGGGTGCCGGTCCATCAGGTGGACGGCGATGCCGGCCTGGGCGTTGGCGAGGGCGATGTGGTGGGCGACCACGTCGTGCAGGTCGCGGGCGATCCGGATGCGCTCGTCGGCGACCCGGCGGCGGGCCTCCTCCTCGCGGGTGCGTTCGGCGCGTTCGGCGCGCCGCTCGATCGCGGCGAGTTGGGCGCGCCGGTTGCGGACCGAGTCGCCGAGCGCCCCGGGCAGCAGCACCCAGGCGAGGACGCCGATCCGCTCGCCGATCGGACCGTCCGGGCCGAACACCAGCGAGACCGCGGTGAGCAGGACGGCCGCGACGACCGAGGCGCGCATCGAGGTGGTGCGGTCGGTGCGGACGGCCAGGAAGTAGAGGGCCGCCAGCAGCGGCCAGGCCAGCGCGACGGTGAGCCGCACGCCGGTCGCGGCGAGCGCCGTCGTGCACACCAGCGTCACGGCGACCACCGTCCGCGGGTGGCGGCGGTGCAGGAAGACGCAGGCCGTCGAGGCGGCGGTGAGCAGCACGGTGAGCACGCCGGGTGTGGCGCTGTGCTGGTCCACGTAGATCCCCTGGGCCACGATCGCCAGTAGCGCGACGCCGCCCGCCGCGTCCAGCAGCCGGGGGTGGTCGCGGCGCAGGCGCTGCCACAGGTCGGTCATCACGGGGCCCTGGTTCTCGTAGCGGAGGGGTGCGGCGGCGGGACCGCCCGGCTGGGGCGGTCCCGCCCTGCAACGGTAACGGTCCGGGCCCGAACGACCGTCCGGGCCCGGAGCGCCGGTGGCGCGGGTCAGACGGCGACGGGCTCCCGGTCCCCGAGCGGGTCGGCCGCGGCCTGCTGCAGCTTGCTGCCCTCGACGTCGATGTCCGGCAGGACCCGGTCGAGGCCCTTCGGCAGCCACCAGGCGCGGCGGCCGAGCAGCGCCAGCACGGCCGGGACCAGGGCCATCCGGACCGCGAAGGCGTCGAACGCGACGGCCGCGGCCAGGCCCAGGCCCATCATCTTGATCATCGGCTCGTCCATGCCGATGAAGCCGGCGAACACCGCGATCATGATCAGCGCGGCGGCGGTGACCACCCGGGCGTTGTGCCGGAAGCCGGTGACGACCGCCTCGGCCGGGCTCTCGCCGTGCACGTACGCCTCGCGGATCCGGGTGACCAGGAACACCTCGTAGTCCATGGCCAGGCCGAACACCACGCCGATCATGAAGATCGGCATCATGCTCATCACCGGACCGGTCTGGTCGACGCCGATCAGGTCCGCCAGCCAGCCCCACTGGAAGATCGCGACCACGGCGCCGAGCGCCGCCGCCACCGAGAACAGGAAGCCGAGCGCGGCCTTCAGCGGGACCAGCACCGACCGGAACACCAGCAGCAGCAGGACGACCGCCAGGCCGACCACCAGCGCGAGGTAGGGCAGCAGCGCGTCGCTGAGCTTCTGCGACACGTCGATGTTCATCGCGGTAGTGCCGGTGACCAGCACGGTCGCGCCGCTGCCGGCCTTCAGGGCGGCCGCCTCGCCGCGGATGCTCTTCACCAGGTCGGTGGTCGCCGCCTCGGCCGGGCCGGTCGCCGGGACGGCGTTGACCAGGGCGGTGTCCCCGGCCGGGTTGAACACCGGCGGGGTGACCGCGACCACGCCGGGAACGCCGTGGATCGTCTCGACGACCCGGTCGGCGGCGGCCTTCGGGTTCGGCGTGCCCTTGGCGTCGACCAGCACGGTCAGCGGTCCGTTGAAGCCCGGCCCGAAGCCGTCGGACAGCAGGTCGTAGGCGCGGCGCTCGGTGCTGGAGGTCGGCTTCGCCTCGTCGCCCGGCAGGCCCAGCCGCAGGTCCAGCGCGGGCGCGGCGAGCACGCCCAGGCCGACCACGCCGCCGATCAGCACCAGCAGCGGACGGCGCAGCACCCAGCGGGCCCAGCGGGTGCCGCCGTTGTCGCCGGCTGCCCGGCGGGCGCCGCCCGGGGCGGCCTTGCGCGCCTTGCGGGGCAGCACCCGGCGGCCGATGAAGCCGAGCAGCGCGGGCACCAGGGTCAGCGCCACCAGCACGGCGATCACCACCGTCCCGGCCGCGGCCAGGCCCATCTTGGACAGGATCGGGATGCCCACCACCGACAGGCCGGCCAGCGCGATCACCACGGTCAGGCCGGCGAACACGACCGCCGAACCCGCCGTGCCCACCGCCCGCCCGGCCGCCTCGCGCAGGTCCCGGCCCTCGGCGAGCTCGGCCCGGTACCGCGAGACGATGAACACCGCGTAGTCGATGCCGACCGCCAGGCCGAGCATCATCGCCAGCGTGCCGGTGGTGCCGGACAGGCCGAGCGTGCTGCCCAGCGCCGTGATCAGCGCCATGCCCAGGCCGACGCCGACCACGGCCGTCAGGAGCGGCAGGCCCGCGGCGACCAGCGAACCGAAGGTGACGACCAGCACGACGGCGGACAGCGCCATGCCGATCGCCTCGCTGCTGCCGCCCGTCTCGCCGTGGGCGGCCAGCGCCGTGCCGCCCATCTCGACCTTCAGCCCGGCGTCCCGGCCGTGCTGCGCGGCCTGCTCCAGGGCGGCGGTGGCGTCGTGCGACAGCTCGCCGCCCTTGGCCGAGTAGCTGACCGTGGCGTACGCGGTGGTGCCGTCCTGGGAGACGGTGTGCGCCTGGAACGGGTCGACCGCGGAGGTGACCTGGGCGGCGTGCGCCAGCTCGCCGACCGTCTGCTGCACGGCCTGCCGGTTCGCGTCCGCGGTGATCTTCTGGCCGTCCGGCGCGACGAACACGATCCGGGCCTGCGCGCCGTCCGCGTGGCCGCCGGGGAAGCGCTCGTTCATCAGGTCGAAGGCCCGCTGCGCCTCCGTGCCGGGCATCGCGAAGCCGTCGTCGGGCGCGGCGGGCGCCTTGGCGGCCAGCACTCCGGCGACGGCCAGCACGGCGACCCAGAGCAGGGTCACCGGCTTGCGCCGGTCGAAGGCCCATCGGCCCAGGCGGTACAGGAACGTGGCCACGGGAGAGCGGCCTCCTTCGGGTTCGGTGCACGGTCGTGGAACACGCCGGGGCGGCCCCGCGCCGGCTCCGGCGCGGTCCGCCCGCAGCATCTCCCATCCTTCGCGGCCGACCCCGCCCGCGTCGTCGTCCCGGTGCAGGCAGCCGCGTACTGCATCCGCAGTACGGTCCGGGGGCCGTCGCGCCCGCCGGTCGCGGCGGGCGTCCGCCCGGCGGCGGCCGGGCCGGCCTCCCCGTAGCGCCGCGGCGCGGAGACCGACCGCGCCGTCGACGCAGGGTCAGGACGGGCCTGTCGGACGTCCCGGCTAGCGTGGGGCCGGGCCTCCGCGGGCGGGGCCCCGGGGATCGCGGGAGGGCGGCGTCTTGCCGGTGCACGGTGTGGAGGGGCGTCCGGACGGCCGGCACGCGCGCGAACTGCGGACGTACAGCGAGACCGTGCTCCGCGAGTGGCAGGGGACGCCCACCTGGCGGCCGGGCCAACAGCTGCGCGCCGTCTCGCTGATGAGCTCCCGGGACTACGCCGGCCGGTTCCTGCTCGAACTCCTGCAGAACGGCCACGACGCGCACCCCGCCGACCGCACCGACGGCCGGGTGCACGTCCTGCTGGACGAGCGGGAGGGGCCGCACGGCACGCTGTACGTCGCCAACGCCGGCCGCCTGTTCGGCCGGGAGCAGGTCGAGCGGGTGTGCAAGCTCGCGCAGAGCGACAAGCGGGTCGGCGACGGCATCGGCAACAAGGGCCTCGGCTTCCGCAGCGTGCTGGAGATCACCGACTCGCCCGAGATCTACAGCGACGACCGGAGCGACGGCCCGGCCGGACGCCTCGACGGCTACCGGTTCCGCTTCGCCACCCCCGACGACCTGCGGACCCTGCTGGGCGACGAAGCCCTCGCCGCCCAGGCCGAGCGCGAGTTCCCGCCGCTCCAACTCCCCTTCCCCATCGACGAACTCCCGCCCACCTGCCGCGAGTTGGGCGAAGCAGGCCACGTCACCGCGATCCGCCTGGAGCTGCGCGGCACCATCGCCCGGGAGCAGGCGGCCCGGCGGCTGAAGGAGCTGGCCGCCGCCAGGACGCCCGTCATGCTGTTCCTCGGACGCCTGGGCCGGCTCGTCCTGGAACACCGGAAGGCCGACGGCACCGCCGAACGCACCGAGCTGGTGCGCCACGAGGAGCCGGTCACCGGGCGGCCGCCGCAGCCGCACCCGTTCCTCGCCCCGGCGGTCTCGACGGCCCGGGTCGACCTCGGCGGCCTCGGCGAGTTCCTGGTCGCCCGCGGCTCCCTGCCCGACCGGCGGCTGCGCGACACCCTCGACACGGCCGTCGGGAACGGCAGCCTCGACGCGACCTGGCTGGACTGGCAGGAGGAGGCGGCCGTCGAGGTCGCCCTCCCGCTCGGCGACGGCGACCGGCGCGGCCAGTACTACACCTTCCTGCCGCTCGGCGAGGACGTCACCGCACCGCTGCGCGGGCACGTCAACGCGCCGTTCTTCACCAAGATGGACCGCACCGCGCTCGACCGCGAGCACCCGCTGAACGCCATGCTGCTCGACGCCCTCGCCGAAACCTGCCTGCTGGCGGCCGAGTCGTGGCGGGCCGCCGGCGGCGACCGGTACCGCCGCGCCGCCGTCGACGTCCTCGGCTGGGACGCCACCGCCCGGTCCGCCGACCTGCTGGCCACCGCCGCCCGCCGGGTGCACCGGCGCCCGTTCGCGGAGGTACCGCTCGTCCCGGTGCTGGACGGCGGCACCGCCGACGCGTGGCGCAGCCCCGGGGAAGCGGTGCTCTGGCCCGCCGACGAGCTGGTCACCCTGACCGCAGAGGCGGCCGGCGCGGCCGGCATACCCGTCGCCGACCCCGCCGTCGGCCCGGGCCGGCTGCGCCGCCTGGCGCGGATCTGCGCACAACTCAAGTGCGCACTGGAGCCCGGTCCGGGCGACCGCGCCGCGCACGTGGAACGCATCGCCGCCACCCTGCCGCTGCCGCGCCCCGGCGAGTCCGTCGAGATCTGGGACGGCCTCTACAGCGACCTCGCGGAGCTCTTCCGCCTCGACTACGGGGCCCTGCGCGGCCGCCGCCTGCTGCTCACCGACGACGGCACGCTCGGCCGGTGCAACGGCGGGGCGGCCACCGCCGCCGGCCGGGGCAGGGCCGGCGCCCGCCGCGAGGCGTTCTTCCCGCCCGCGGCGGGCGCCGACGGCGGGATCGCCGTGCCCGACGTGCTGCGCAAGCGGCTCTTCCACCTGCACCCGGCCCTGGCCTGCACGGCCGAACGCGGCGAACGCGCCCTGGCCGCCCGCCAGTTCCTGCGCTGGCACGACCTGGTGCGCCCGTTCGACCCCGAACAGCTGCTGGAGCACGTCAAGTTGGCGCTCGCCGAGAGCAACTCCCAGCGCCTGCGCTCCCAGGCCCTGCGGTTCGTCTTCCGGCTGCACCGCGCACACCCGTCCACCCGCCACCTGGTCGCGGGCCTCGGGCTGCACGTCCCCACCGCCGCCGGCCCCACCGTCCTGGCCGGGGCGGCGGTCTTCGGGGCCGGCTGGGCGGGCACCCACGGCGACGACCTGGCCGCCGTGGTGGAGGAGGGCCGACAGGTCTCCGCCGACCTGCGCTGGACGGTCGACCGGCTGCTCGCGCCGCCCTCGGAGTTCGTCGGCCGCAACGAGACCGAGGAGGAATGGCGGGCCTTCCTCAGCGCCGCCGGCGTCCGGGACGGACTGCTGCCCGTCTACTCCGGCGGGGCGACCGACCGGGCCAACGGCAACCGGCTGCACGCCACGAACCTGGTCCGGATGGCGAAGGTCTCGCCGAAGATCTCCGCCCAGTGGGCCCCGCACGTCACCAACGGGCCGCACGACGCCCAGTACCCGCAGACCCCGTACGTCGGAACTCCCGCCTGGCGACTGCCCGGACAGGACGTGGTGGCCGACTTCAGCGAACCGGGCCGGCTGGCCTACGCCCGGCTGGTGCTGCACGGGCTGTCGCACTGGGACGAGCAGAAGTTCGCCGCCCGGTGGACCCGCGACCGCTCCGGCAACCCCGACCCGCAGCACGTGCTCACCCCGCTGGCCGCGTTCGTCCGCGAACAGCCGTGGCTCCCCGTCCGCGGCCACGGCCGCGCCGGCGCGTTCGCCCGCCCGGCCGACGCCTGGCACTACCGGGGCGCACCCGAGGAGGAGCCGGGCTTCCTGCGGACCGTCGCCCGCCCGCTGCGCGGCCGACTGGACGCCGGCACCGTCCTGGAGCGGCTGCGGAGACTCGGCCTGCCCACCTGGGACCGGGCCGAGGACAGCGTCCGGATGCTCACCGAACTGGGCCGGCTGGTCGCCGCGGGCGAGCTCGGCGCGGCGGACCGGCCGGTCGCCCAGCGCGCCAACCAGCGGGCCTGGAAAGCGCTCACCGGGCTTCCCGAGGCGCACCGCACACCGCAGGCGCTGGTCCGGCGGATGCGGGGTGGGTCCCTGCTGATCGAGACCGGCCGGGGCATGGCGGCCGTCCCCGTCGACGACCTGCACGGCGGCGGTCGGCGGATCTACGTCACCGAGCGGACCGAGTCGCTGACGGTCCATCTGCTCCGCGAGACCGAGCACAGCCTGCTCGTCGTCCCCGGTGCGGCCAAGGAGGCCACCCGGCTGCTGCGGCACCTCGACCCCGAGGCCGCCCTGCTGGTCGAGGAGGCCAGGTTCGCCGTCGACGTGGACGACGGCACCGCCGCCCTCCGACAGCTCGGCCGCCCCCTGGTCGAGCAGCTGCCCTGGCTGCCGCTCGCCGTGGCCGCCCTCGCCGACCACGCCGGCGGCGGCATCCGGCCCGCCGACAGCACCCTGACCACCCTGGTCGCGGCCGTCCGCGCCGTGCGCCTGCACGGCTACCGCACCATCGCCCTCGCCTTCGACGGCCACCCGATCGACCTGCCGGAGCACCTCGCCGGAGTGCTGCCGCTCCCCGGCCGGCGCCCGCTGGTCCTCGCCCCCGCCGCCCTCGCCGACCCGCTGGACCGGACCGGCGCCGGGGCGCTGGCCGACGCCGCCGCGCAGGCCGTCCGGCAGCAGCCGTTCGCGGTCCGCCTGCGGCTGGCCGCCCACGAGCTGCGCGCCGCCCACGCCGACGTCACCGCGCCCGACGACCACGCCCTCGCGGCGGCCCTGCACCTGACGGCCGGTCAACTCCGGGAGACCCGGCAGCGCCTGGACGGCTCGATCGCCGGCCTCCTGGAACGCTGCCTGCCCGTGCTCGTCCACCTGCTCGGCGAGCAGCGGGCCCGCGAACTCACCGACCCGCCGCCCGCCGACCTCCGCGACCTGCGCACCCTGCTCGCCGCCCACGAGACCGAACTCCCGGCCGACGCCGAGAAACTGCTCGCCGCGGCCCGCACCGCCCGGGACGTCGACGACCTGCGCGCGGCCCTCGGCATCGACTTCGCCGCGTTCAACCGGACGCTGGCCGGCCTCGCCCCGCAGTACCGCCCGACCAGCCGGGCCGAGGAACACCAGGAGGCCGTCCGCCGGCACGTGGACCTGCACCGTGCCGGGCTGGTGGACCGCCTGCGGTGGGCGCACCTCGCGTGCTTCGACCGCCGCGAGCCGATACCCGGCTGGGCCGAACTGCGCTCACTGTCCTGGCTCACGGCCCCCGACGACTGGTCCCTGACGGTCGACCGGATCGACGCGGCGGGCCTGCGCGCGCACCTGGAGGCGGAGCTCACCGCCCGGCTCGGCCGCCCCGCGCCCGGCAGCGGCGACCGCCTGCCCGCGCTGGAGCCGCTGCGCGCCCGCAACGGCGCGCTGGCCCGGCGGTGCGCGGCGCCGATCGCCACACTGCTCAAGGCGGCCGGCCGGCCGGTGCCGCCGGCGCTGGCCGCGGCCGACCCCGCCCCGGAGTTCCTGGCACTGCTGGACGGCGCCGGCGCCCTGGACTTCCGGCAGCTCGACGAGACGGACTTGGTGCCCTGGCTGGCGGCCCTCGGCCAGTGGCCGGCGGGCCTGCCCGAGTCGCTGGACCCGGCGGACCACGGGCTCACCCAGGACGACCTCGACCGGGCCCGCGACAGCGCCGCGCAGGCCCGGGCCGAACGGGCCCGCCGGCAGCGGCTCATCACCTTCGACGGTGCCGAATTCGACGTCGCCGCCGGCGACTTCACCGAACTCGTGGAGGCGCTGGAACGCATGGTCGCGCAGCACCCGGGCACCGTCCGGGGCGGCCGGGGCTTCACCGTCCTCCAGGAGCCCGGGGCCCGCCGCCGCCCGGGCGCGGCCGGCCCCGCCCGGCCCGGGCGGTTCGTGGCGGCGGACCGGGGCCTGTCGGCCGCCCAGCGGGAGGCCATCGGCTTCGTCGGCGAGTGGATCGCCTACCGCTGGCTGCGCGAGAACCACCAGGCCGCCACCGAGGACAGCTGGGTGTCCGCCAACCGCCGCAACGTGTTCCCGGGCGCGCCCGGCGACGACACCCTCGGCTACGACTTCAGCGTCGGCACCGGCCGCCACCCCCTGCTCTTCGAGGTGAAGGCGACCCAGGGCGACGGCGGCGACTTCGAGTTGGGGCCCAGCGAGGTCAAGGCCGCCCAGCGCTACGCAGGCAGCGACCGCTGGCGGATCCTCGCCGTCACCCACGTCCTCGACCCCGCCGAGGTCCGGATCGACGTCCTGCCCAACCCGTACGGCCCGAGCGGCCGCGGCCGCTACCGCGAGGAGGGCGGCGCGCTGCGGTTCTCCTACCGGACCTGACCGGGCCGCTCACGGGCGGAACGCCACCTCCGGTCCGGCCGGTCGCCGTCCCTGCCCGTGCCGCGCGGGCGGGTGCCGAATCCGCCGGATCGCTCAGTGGGTGAACCGGAGCACCAGGGTCGAGTCCACGGCGGTCGGGCCGGCCGGGGTGCCGCAGCCGGCGGCGGTGCTGGTGCCCACGCCGTGGACGGTGTCCGCCGGGAAGCGTGAACTGTCTTCGGCGACATGCCCGTTGAGGACGAGTGAGGCCGTGCCGTTCACTCGCACGGTGTCGGAGCCGGCGGGCCGGTCGGCGCGGAGGGTGGAGGCGGTCCCGTCGCTCCAGCGGACGGTGGTGGTGTCGCCGTACTCCTCGCCGGTGCACCGGTCGGCGGGCCTCGGCGCGGTCCGCTCGAAGGTGCCGGCGGGGCCGGGCGCGCCGGCGGCGTCCACGCAGGTCACCGTCCCGGTCGTGGTCAGCGTGTCGGGCTGGTGGGCGGTGCCGGGGGCGAGCGGGCGGTGGGCGTGGAGGACGCACGTGGCGTCGGTGGTGGGCACGACGGCCTCGAAGCGGGCCGAGGCGTCGACCATCATCGGGGCGGCGGCGAACAGCGGAGCGGTGACCAGCAGGGTGCCGCGGGCAGCGGTCTTCATCGACGGAGGCCTCCTGGGGTCCCGGTTCGTGGGGCGGCGGATTCGCAGCAACAACGAGGTTCCGGCCCAGCGGTTCCCGGAACTCCTCCGCACGGGTGGCGGACTGGGCCGATCGGCGGCACCGGCCGGAGCCGGCCCGGCGGGCCGTGCTCGCCCCCGGCGGCGCGCCGCCGTCCCACGAACGGGTGGGATCCGCCGCCCGTCCCGCGGTCCGCGAGGCGTCCGGGGCGGTGGTCGGGCTAGAGTCCGGCACCGGGCGGTCAGGTCGGTGCGCGCGGTGGCGCCGCCGTGCCGGACGGTGCCCGTTCCCCTTCGTCGAGACTGCGGGTGAGGCGCCATGTCCGGTGCGAGGTCCGACAACTCCGTTCCCCCGTACGTCGATCCGACCAAGCCCAGCATCGCCAGGGTGTACGACGCCTTCCTCGGCGGCACCGACAACTACGAGGTGGACCGGGAGGTGGTCCGGCGGGTGCGGACGGTCGCGCCCGACGCCCCGGACCTGGCGGTCGAGAACCGCCGGTTCCTCATCCGCGCCTGCCGGTACCTGGCCGAACAGGCCGGTGTCACCCAGTACTTGGACTGCGGCTCGGGCCTGCCGACGGCGGAGAACACCCACAACGTGGTGCAGCGGGCCAACCCCGGCGCGACGGTCGTGTACGTGGACAACGACCCGCTGGTGGTGGCGCACAGTCGCGCCCTGCTGGAGCGGACCGAGAACGCCGTCATCGTCTCCGCCGACATCTTCCGCCCCGAGCAGCTGCTGTCGAACGCCGTCGTCCGGTCCGCACTGGACTGGGACAGACCGATCGCGCTGCTGCAACTGGGCACGCTGCACCACTGGAACGGCGAGGCCGTGCGCACCCGCCGGGACATCATGCGCGCCTACGTCGACGCACTGCCGTCCGGCTCCTACGTGGCGATCAGCCACTTCCTGGACCCCGAGGACGAACACAGCGCCGTCGCCCGGGCGATGGAGGAGATGTTCCTGCACAGCATGATGGGCAGCGGGACCTTCTCCACCGCGTCCCGGATCGGCGAGATGTTCAACGACCTGGAGCTTGTCGAGCCGGGCCTGGTGCGGTGCGTGGACTGGCGGCCCGACAGCCCGCCCGGCCGGCGCCCGACCACGGCCCAGCGGTGCATCGCCGGCGGCGTGGCCCGCAAGCGGTAGCCCGGCCGGCCTCGCGGTGCTCCCGCCGGACCCGACCCGGCTGCTCAGAACCGCTACGCGCGACGGCTGTTGCGAGTGACGGCCGGCACCCGATCGGGCCGAGCGGGTGGACGGCCGCGATCCGGTTGCCGGGGCGGGGGGGGTGGTGCCGTCGGGGTGGAGACGCCGCATGCCCGCCCCGCTGGTGCAGTACGCGGTCCCACGGTTCCGTGCCACATCGGACTCCCGCCACTCGGCCGGCACCCCGGCCGGCGTGCGCCGCAGGGGCGAACCGGACAGGGGACGGCAGGCCGTGAGAGCGAGTTGACGGTGAGGTGACGGCGGGCCGACGGCGGCGGGCGGCATCGTTCTCCTCGACGGGCGCGCCACACCGGGTGGTCGGCCGCGACGGAGGGGAACACCATGGACGAGGCACTGGTCGGGCGGATGCGGGAGTACCTGGCCGCCGGACTGGCGACGGACGTCGAGGCGCTGGACGCGCTCTACGACCCCGAGTTCGAGAACGTGCGGGTCGACGAGGCCGCCCGGGTGGCGGTGCTGACGAAGGCCGACTTCATGGCCCGGTTCCGCGCCCTGCGCGCGCAGGGTGCGCGGATCGGCGACAGCACCGACGACGTCCGGTTCGTGGCCACCAGCCGGCACGGCGACCAGGGCACCGTCATCGTGTACCGGCAGGAGGACGGCGTCCCCGCCCGCTACACCTACGTGTGGCGGTGGCAGGACGGCCGATGGACCACCCTGCTGCGGGAGTTCACCTTCGAGAAGGACCTCACCGGCCTACTGCGCGCGATGGCGGCCGCGCGGGCCGAGCGGGGCCGAGACGGCGAGGGGCGGGGCTGAGACGGGGACGCGGGCGGCCGCGCGGGGCTGGGCAGCGAGGCACGGAGTCAGGGGAGCGCGGCCGGGCGCGGCCCGGCCGGGTCGGTGAGGCGGCGGAGGAAGCCGAGGACGCCGGCCGTGCCGGTCGCGTACGGGAAGGACTGGCGGGTCAGTCCCGGGTCCGGGAAGACGGGGTGGGACGGCGGGCCGCCGGCGCGAGTGAGGAGGAGGGCCGCGACGGTGGTCGCCGCTGCGTGGAACTCCTCTGCCGAGGGCGCGAGTTCGAGCATCAGCTCGCCGACGCCGGCCAGGCCGCAGCACCTGGTCACCAGGGGCATCCGCGGGGCGACGGCGAGGCAGGCCCGCGCGGAGTCCTCGGCGAGGGCGCGGTACCCGGGTTCGGCGAGCCGGTCGGCGGCGCGGGCGAGGACGATCCCGATGCCCGCCAGGCCGCGACACCAGGAGCCGTAACGGCGGGTCGCCGCAGGGTGGTTGGCGGCCTCGACGATCGCGGGTACGGCGGCGGCGAGCCGCGCGCAGGCCCGGTGCGCGTGTTCCAGGGCGGCCGGGTCGCCGGTGGCGCGGGCGTACTCGAGGAGGAAGTACGCGACTCCGGCGTCGCCGTGGGCGAGGCCCGGCGCGAGGGCCGCGTCGCCGGGACGCGGCTCGGCGGGCGGGGTGAGCCGGGCACCGCCGGTGGTGAGCAGGGCGTGGCAGGCGGCGGCGGTGGCGAGACGGCGTTCGTCGAACTCGGCGAGCAGCAGGTGGCCGAGGCCGATGCCCGCGACGCCGTCGATCAGGTCGGCCTCCGGCGGGCCGCCGTCCGGGCCGTCGGCCGGAAGCGTGACGGCGGTGGCCGCCGGGCGACCGGCAGCGGCGAGGAAGAGGTCGACGCCGGTCCGCCCGGAGTACAACCCCGGTGGCAGCGACCGGGATTGGCGGGCCGTCCAGTCGGCGAGAGCGTCGACGGCGGCGGGCACACCCGGACGGTCCGGGTGCTGGAGGAGTTCCAGGCCGAGGCCGGCGCTGCCGCCGTAGAGGTCGACCGGGGTCGGGACGGCGGCCCGGGCGGCGAGTTCCGGATCGGCGATCCGGTGGGCCTCGGCGACGCAGTACGCCGTGGTCCGGTCCAGGATCTCGGCGAGCAGGTCGGCGGAGAGGCGCGCCGTGGAGCGGACCGGCCCGGGTGCGGCGGAAGCCCGTTGTGCGCCGGCCCGCTGTGGCGCGGAGGCGCGGAGTCGCTCGGCGGCCGCCGTGCGCCTGTCCGGGTCGAGGTCGGTCAACTCCGCGATCAGCGCCCGGAGTCGGTGATGGTCCGCCCCGGGCAGGGCGAACTCCAGGGCTGCGAGGGTGCGTTCACGGTTGGTGGCCGGGTCGGGATCGACGATCACCGGATCCATGCCGGTCGCCGCGAAGTACAGCGTCATGCCCAACCCGTAGTAGTCGTCGGCGGGTTGGGCGGCGACACCCGGACGGACGACCGGATCGGAGTAGCCCGGCGTGGAGCCGGCCGGGCCGGTGCCGTCCACGGCGCTGGTGCCGAAGTCGATCAGCCGGCAGCCGCCGTCGGCGGCGAGCACCACGTTGTTGGGCTTGAGGTCGCGGGCCACCACGCCCCGTCGGTGGACACCGTCCAGGACCCGTAGCAGCTCCCGGCCGAGCGGGAGCGCCCCGCGCGGGCCGAACTCGGCTCCGTGGTACGGGCCGTGGGTGTGGACGTCGCGGCGCAGGTTCCGGTCGCCGCAACTGGTCATCACCAGGTACTCGTCGTCGCGGTGCCGGAAGTGGTCGAGCGCGCGCGGCACGCCCGGCGCGTCGGCCAGCAGGGCGAGGACGGCGCGTTCGTGGCGCAGGCGGTCCCGGGCGTCGGCGCCGTGCTCGTCCTCGGCGACGTACGCCCTGGCCTGCTTGACCACCACGGACGCGCCGCTGACCTGGTCGAGCGCACGGTAGACGTTGCCCTGCGGATTGCGGGTGATGCCGCCGGTGACCCGGTAACGGCCGCCCCCGAAGGCGGAGTCGCCGGCTGCGGCGGGTGGACCGAAGGGGTCCTCGGCCCAGGGCGGGCAGCGGTAGGCGGTGCCGGCCAGGCCGTCGAAGACGCGACCGTCCGGGCCGGTCATCACGGACTCCAGGCGTCCGCTGCGACCGGTGCGGTAGTCGCCGGTGAACGGGCCGTACCGGTAGTACACCGGGGCGTCGGGGTCGAGGCGGCGGTCGCTGACGACCTGCGGGCCCCGGTGCCCGCGCAACGCGGCGACCAACGCCCGCGCCAGCGGCACCAGTTCGTCCGGCGCCGGGTAGACCGTGACCGCCTTGCCGACCGAAGCGGCGTTGACGGTACCGGAGTTGAGGATACGCAGGGTGGCCGCGTCACGGGCCCACTTGGCGTGGCAGACGTGCTGTTCCAGCAGCGGCAGGACGGTCGCGGTGACGGCGTCCAGGGAGTCGGGGCGGGCGGAGACGTGCAGCTTCCAGCCGTGCTCCATCGCCGGCATCCGCGGATCGTGCAGGTACGACCAGGTGTCGTCGGACCAGGGGCGGCGGCCGGCGATGGGCCCGGTCACCGTCAGCGGTCGCAGGCGATGCGGGTGGTGGCGGTCACCCACGGGTCGACCAGGCAGGCCGTGGGGTCGTGGTCGGCGCGGTCGTCGTCCTCGAAGACGAGGATCTCGTCGTCGACCAGCAGCGGACCTGCGTCGCGGATCTCGGCGAGGGTGGCAACGGGCATGTGACGCCTCCAGATCGTGTGGTGCTCCGTCGGGGCCGCGGGTGGGCGGCCGCCGTGGACCGCCGGGCCCGGGTGGGGGCAGCCGTCCTGGACCACGAAGGTAGGGAGCCGCGGTGTGGCTGACAAGGGGGCGGGACGCATCCGTTTCACAGAACGGCCACAACTGGCGGCTCGGGCTGCCGTTCGGGTGCGGTGCATCAACTCCGGTCCGCAGGGGAGGCGTTGTTGCCCTCGGCGTCGATGTGCGGGAGGATCCGGTCCAGCCAGCGGGGCGTCCACCAGGCGGAGCCGCCGAGCAGCGTCATCGCGGCGGGAACCATCAGCAGCCGCACCACGGTGGCGTCGATCAGCACGCTCACGGCCAGGCCGAGACCCATCATCTTGATCACCACGTTGTCGCTCACGATGAACGCCGCGAACACGCTCACCATGATCAGCGCGGCGCAGCCGATCACCCGGGCCGTGGTCTCCAGCGCGTGCGCCACCGCGCCCCGGCTGTCGCCGGTCGCCCGCCACCGCTCGTGCACCCGGGACAGCAGGAACACCTCGTAGTCCATGCTGAGGCCGAACACGATCGCGAACATCATCATCGGCACGTAGCTCTCGATCGGGACCTTGCCCGACACCCCGAGGGTCGGCCCGCCCCACCCCCACTGGAACACCGCCACCAGCACCCCGTACGAGGCGGCGATCGACACCAGGTTGAGGACCGCCGCCTTCAGTGCGACCAGCGGCGCCCGGAACACCACCAGGATGATCAGGAAGGCGAGCCCGACCACCACCGCGATGATCGGCAGCAGCCGGCTCGCCACCAGGTCCAGGAAGTCCACCTGCGCCGCCGTGGTGCCGGTGACGTACGTGGCGGCGGCCGTCCCCGCGACGGCGTCCGGCAGCACGGTGTCCGCCAGGTGCCCGACCAGGTCGGTGGTGGCCCGGTCCTGCGGCGCCTGGGCCGGAACGACGGTCGTGAACAGCACCGCGCCGTCGCCGCTGGTCTGCAACGGCGCGGTGCTCGCCGTGTTCGGGACGCCCGTCAGCGCCTGCTGCACGGACGAGGCGAGGGCCGGCCGGTTCGCGGCCGGGACGGCCGACTGGTCGACCACCACCGTCAACGGCCCGTTGGAGCCCGGACCGAACGCGGCGGACATCAGGTCGAACGCCCGCCGGTCGGTGAACGAGGTCGGGTCCGCGCCGTCACCGATGTGCCCCAACTGGATCGACGGCAGCGGCACCGCCAGGATCACCACCGTGGCCAGCCCCGCCGCCAGGTACCACCACGGGCGGTGCTCGACCCGGCGCGCGTAGCGGTGCCACACGCCGTCGGCCGACGGCCCGTCAGAACTCGTGCCGTCCTCGGCGGAGGAGGCGCCCGTGCCGTCCGCCGCCGAGGCGCCCGTGCCGTCCCTGGCGGAGGCGCCCGTGCCGTCCTTGGCGGAGGTGCCCTCCGCGACCGGGGTGCGTACGGTGAAACGATCCATCCGGCGGCCGATCAGGCCCATCGTCGCGGGCAGCAGCGTCAGCGCGCCGCACACCGCCGTGACCACCGTGACGCCCGCCGCGAGACCGAGCTTCGCCATGAAGCCGATGCCCGACACCGACAGGCCCGCCAGTGCGATCACCACCGTGCAGCCGGAGATCAGCACCGCCCGGCCGCTGGTCGCCACCGCGTGGCCGGCCGCCGTCGGCGGATCGGCGCCGTCCATCAGGTTCTGCCGGTGACGGGTCAACAGGAACAGCGCGTAGTCGATGCCGACGCCCAGACCGATCATCGTGGCCAGGGTCGGCGCGACCGTGGCGAACGTGGTCAGCGCCGCCAGCAGACCCAGCAGCCCGAGGCCGACCACCACCGCGACCAGTGCGCTCACCAGCGGCAGCCCCGCCGCGACCACACTGCCGAACCCGGCCAGCAGCACCAGCACCGCCACCGCGAACCCGATCAGCTCGCTCACCCGGTCGTCCGGCGCCGGACGCGCCAACTCGCCCAGCGGGCCGCCGTATTCGACCTGCACCCCGGCTTGCCGCAACGGCGCCACCGCGGCGTCGACCCGGGACAGGTATCCGGTGCCGAGAGTCGACGGATTCTCGTCGAACCGGACGGTGATGTACGCCGTACGCCCGTCCGAGGACAGTGCGCCGCCCGGCGGCGCGCTCTGCCCCGGCGGCGGCAGCGGATCCTGCGCCGACAGCACGTGCGGCAGGTGCTGGAGGGACGTCACCGCCTGGTCGACCTGCGCCTGAAAGGCCGTCAGCGGCTGGTCGTCGTGCAGCACCACCTGCGCACTCGTCCCGCCCGCCGCCGGCTCGTGCGCCTGCAGCACGTCGCGGCCGTCCTGCGCCTGGGTGCCCGGCAGCGAGAAGTCGTCCGAGTACGTGCCGCCCACCGTGCGGTCGGCGACCTGCACCCCGGCCAGCACCAGCAGCCACCCGACGATCACCACCACCGGATGCCGCGCGCACCAACCGCCGACCCGCCACAGCAGCCCCCGGCGCGGAGCCGCCGCACGGCGCTCGGACCGGTCCGACGCGGACGAGGCCATCAACCCTCCCACGGGCCCACCGTCACCACGCGCAGTGACCGGGACCTCCACGGTAGGCGGACCGGAACCGCGCGCCCGCGCCCGCCCGCGGTGCGACACTCCCGAACCACCCGAACGCCGGGCCCGGCACGAGGGAGCACTGCCGACGGGGGCAGCCACGAGATGTCGGATGTGGGGGTCGGCGGCGGGGTTCGGAGGCGGGGTCCGGAGGCCGTGAGGAGCGTCGGAGGAGGAGTCAGGTGGTGGGTGAGGGGAGGGCGGTGGTCCAGGCGCGCTGCTCGGCGGTGTCCGGGACGGGCAGGCCGCGGGCCCGGGCGATCCGGTCCCAGGCGGAGTCGCCGTCCACGCCGTCCAGGATCAGCACGGCGGCCGCGAGCAGTGAGGAGCGGCCGATGCCCGCCCGGCAGTGGAACACCAGGTGGCCGCCGGAGCGCAGCCGCCCGGTCAACGCGTCCAGGGCCGGGCGGACTTGGGCGTGCGCGGGGACGGTGCGGTCCGGTATCGGCAGGGAGTGGAACCGCAGGCCGGCCGCGACGGCGAGCTCCGGCTCGTCGGCCAGCGCGAGTTCGGCGCACTCCGACGGCGTCAGGGCGCTGACCAGGTCGGTGACTCCGGCCGCGGCGAGCGCTGCCAGTTCGTCGGCCAGCCAGTCGCCGCCGCGCGGCCGGGCCATGGTGCTGACGCGGCCCGGCCCGGGCCGCTCGACGGTGAACAGGGTGGGGCGCATACGGGGACGGACCTCTCGGGCGGTGCGGGGTGCGGGCGGCACAGGGCTCGGGAGCGCGGGCTCAGGTGGTGCGGCGCTGTCGGGCGGCGCCGGTCCAGCGCGGCTCGCGCAGCGGGGCGAGGAACTTCTCGTGCAGTACCAGCAGCCAGGCCAGCACGATGATGCCGACCACCGGGATGCCGAGCAGCAACAGGATGAACAGCAGCGGGTGTTCGTGGCTGAACGCGTCGGCGTTCAGCGCGAACAGCGTCACCGGGAGGGCGGTCAGGAGCGGGACCAGCACCCAGAAGAACAGGTAGGTCCGCAGGATCTCGCTCGGACGCAGCCTGGCCTCGCCCAGGAACAGGTACTGCGTGGTGCTCGTCGACGCCCCGCCCCGTCCCGCGACGTCGACCGTCTCGCCGACCTTGAGGTAGTAGCGGCCCAGCGGCACGATCGGCAGCATCGCCGCGGTGAACCAGCGGGTGGCGAAGCACGCCCCGTCGGCATCCACCCGGGTCCGGCCGAGCATGGTCCGCCCGAATCCGTTGAACGTCCCGAGGCGCGGTGTCGTGCGCAGCGGAGTGACGTCGTCCGGCATCTACTGATCTCCCGCCCCCGGGTGCCACCTTGACCCGACCAGCATGCCAGGGACGCCCGGGGCGCGTGCAACCGGGTTCGGCCGTCACGCTCCGACGGGCTGGGGCCGCGTGCTGCCTCTGACGCGCCCTCAATCGCGCGGGGCTGGGCGGGGCGGGGCGGCGGCGGGGGCGGACCGGGCGCGGCGGGCGGGGGGTGTGGTCCGCACGGCCGTCTGTCGGCGGTACGGGGCCTTCCGGGCTCCGGGCGGATGGTCGGGGTGTGCGCGGCGAGCGTGCGCACGTGGTTCCGGACCCTGCGGCCCGAGGGCGGAGCGCCGGGTGCGACGACGCATCAGTGGGGCCGGGGGCCGCTCGTTCCTACTGACGGGCCGTCAATCGGCCCGGGAGCAGCCGAGGTCCGCGCTGCCGCCCGACAGTGGTACGGCGCCTCCCGGGCCCGGGCCCCGGGCGGACGGGTGGGGTACGCGCGGCCGAGGCCGTGCAGGCGCTCCCGGACTCCGGCCCGTGGGGAGTTGCCCAGGGGCCGGAGTCCGGGACCGCACCTGTACGCCGGTCAGCAGCTGCCGCCGCGGCGGGCGGAAGCAGGCCCGCCGGCCGTGGCTGCTCAGCGGGCGCCGAGGAGGTGCTCCAGGGCGAGCTGGTCGAGGCGCTCGAACGCCATGCCGCGCTCGGCGGCGGCGGTGACGTCGAACTCCTCGAACGCGGTGCGGTCGGCGAGCAGGGCCGCCAGGCCGTCCGCGGCGGTGGGCTGCGCGAGCTCGTCGAGGCGGGCGGCGAGCAGGGCGTCCTGGACCTCGGGGTCGGCGCGGAACGCGAGGGCGCGCTCCTTCAGCAGCAGGTAGTTGCGCATGCAGCCGGCCGCGGAGGTCCACACGCCGTCGAAGTCCTCGGTGCGCGGCGGCTTGAAGTCGAAGTGGCGCGGGCCCTGGTAGCCGGCCGACTCCAGCAGGTCGACCAGCCAGAACGCCTGGCGCAGGTCGCCCGCGCCGAACCGGAAGTCCTGGTCGTACTTGATGCCGGACTGGCCGTTCAGGTCGATGTGGAACAGCTTGCCCGCCCACAGCGCCTGCGCGATGCCGTGCGGGAAGTTCAGGCCCGCCATCTGCTCGTGGCCGACCTCCGGGTTGACGCCGACCAGCTCGGGACGCTCCAGACGCTCGATGAACGCCAGCGCGTGGCCGATGGTCGGCAGCAGGATGTCGCCGCGCGGCTCGTTCGGCTTCGGCTCGATCGCGAAGCGCAGGTCGTAGCCCTGCTCGACCACGTAGTCGCCGAGCAGGTCGAACGCCTCCTTCAGCCGGTCCAGCGCGGTGCGGACGTCCTTCGACGCGCCGTGCTCCGCGCCCTCGCGGCCGCCCCAGGCGACGTAGACGGTGGCGCCGAGCTCGACCGCGAGGTCGATGTTGCGGATGGTCTTGCGCAGCGCGTAGCGCCGGACGTCGCGGTCGTTGGCGGTGAACGCGCCGTCCTTGAACACCGGGTGCTTGAACAGGTCGGTGGTGGCCATCGGCACCCGCAGGCCGGTGGACTCCAGGGCGGCGGCGAACCGCTTGACGATCGCCTCGCGCTCGGCGTCCGAGGAGCCGAACGGGACGAGGTCGTCGTCGTGGAAGGTCACGCCGTAGGCGCCGAGCGCGGCCAGCTTCTCGACCGTCTCGACCGGGTCGAGGGCCGGGCGGGTGGCGTCGCCGAACGGGTCGCGGCCCTGCCAGCCGACCGTCCACAGACCGAAGGTGAACTTGTCGGCGGGGGTGGGGGTGAGCGGGCTCATCGCGTACTCCAAACGCTGGGAGTCGACCGGGGGATCGACAGGGGGTTCGACGAAGAGTCTATTCGTCAGGCCGGAAGACAAATTAATATGGGTCGGCCCGCGAGGGAAGCCCCCGGGCGGAAGCTCGCTCGGGGGCCACGCCCCGGGACGGCACTCCGGGGCGTTCCGGGAGTGCGGCTGGAAAACGCTTTCCGCTTGCAGGAGTGGAGCCGGAAAGCGCTTTCCTCGCCGGCTCCGAGCACCACCCGAGTACCGCCCGAGTACCGCCCGAGCACCGCCCGAGCACCGTCCCGAACGCCCGTCCCGACAGATCCCCCTCCGGGGGCCACGGCCCCGACAGACGCAGAACAGGAGCACGCCCATGGCACACCCGCAGGTGGTGATCGGCGTCGACAGCTCGACCCAGTCCACCAAGGCGTTGGCCGTCGACGCCGAGACCGGACGGGTCCTCGGCGAAGGCCGTGCCCCGCATCGGGTCGACTCCCGGCACGGGCAGGAGAGCGATCCCGAGCAGTGGTGGGAGGCCCTCAACTCGGCTGTCACCGCCACTGGTTGGGCCGACCGCGCGCAGGCGCTGTCGATCGGCGGGCAGCAGCACGGGCTGGTCACCCTGGACGCCGCCGGCCGCCCCGTCCGGCCCGCGCTGCTGTGGAACGACGTCCGCTCCGCGCCCCAGGCGGCCGAGCTGGTCGGCGAGTTCGGCGCGGACTGGTGGGCGGCCGAGCTGGGCAGCGTCCCCGGCGCGTCCTTCACCGCCGCCAAGTGGGCCTGGCTGCGCGCCAACGAACCCGCCAACGCCGACCGCACCGCCGCGGTCCGCCTCCCGCACGACTACCTCACCGAGCGCCTCACCGGGCACGCCGTCACCGACCGCGGCGACGCGTCCGGCACCGGCTGGTGGACCCCGGACGGCCCGCACCCCGCCGTGCTGAAGCGGATCGGCCTCGACCCCGCCCTGCTGCCAGCCGTCGCCCCGGCCGGCACCGTCGCGGGCCGGGCCCGCCCGGGCGGCCCGCTGCGCCCCGGCACCCCGGTCGCCACCGGCACCGGCGACAACATGGCCGCCGCGCTCGGACTCGGCCTCACCGCCGGCACCCCCGTACTGAGCCTCGGCACCTCCGGCACCGTCTACACCGTCGCCCGCAACCGCCCGGCCGACCCGACCGGCACCGTCGCGGGCTTCGCCGACGCCCTCGACGGCTGGCTGCCGCTGGCCTGCACCCTCAACTGCACGCTGGCGGTGGACCGGATCGCCGCCCTGCTCGGCCGCGACCGCAACGCCGTCGAACCCGGTGGCACCGCCGTCCTGCTGCCGTACCTGGACGGCGAACGCACCCCCGCCCTCCCGCACGCCAGCGGACTGCTGCACGGCCTGCGGCACGACACCACCGCCGGCCAGCTGCTCCAGGCCGCGTACGACGGTGCCGCGTACTCGCTGCTCGCCGCCCTCGACGACGTCCTCGCCGTCGATGCGGTCACTGCCCTCGACGCCGCACACCCCGCCGCCGCACATCCCGGCGTCGCACATCCCGCCGCCGCGCACGCCGCGCACGCCGCCAGGGCGGTCACCGGGTCCGACCCCGCGCAGCCGCTGTTGCTGATCGGCGGCGGCGCGCAGGGCCGGGCCTGGCAGGACACGGTGCGGCGGCTGTCCGGCCGTCCCGTCCAACTGCCCGCCGCCGGCGAGCTGGTGGCCCTCGGTGCGGCGGCGCAGGCCGCCGCGCTGCTGACCGGTGAGCGCGCGGACGCCGTCGCGCGTCGGTGGGGGACCGCCGACGGCCCGGTGCTGCCCGCGCTCGAACGCGACGACGCGGCGCTCGAACGGATCGCGACTACCATTTCGCAGGCGGCGGACCTGCAGGGCAGCGGTCCGCGGCAGTGACCGGATGAAGGCGGGACGGGCCCGGGCCGCACACCAGGCGGCCCGGGCGACAGCGGAGCGGAGACGAAGGAACGTGGCAGCGGACGGGCGGCAGCCGGCCGACAGCGGCCCCGCGGCGCGGCGTGGCCCCGCGTCCCAGCAGGACATGCGGCGGCAGAACCTCGCCCTGGTGATGCGCACGGTCGCCGACGCGCACCCGCTGTCCCGCGCCGACGTGGCCGGGCGGACCGGTCTGACCCGCACCGCCGTGTCCAGCCTGGTCGACGAACTCATCGGCGGCGGGCTGCTGGTGGAGGGCGAGTTGGAGCGCAGCGGCCGGGTCGGCCGGCCCGGCCGGGCGCTGGTCCTGAACGACCGCGGGCCGGCCGGGCTCGGCCTGGAGGTCGGTGTCGAGCACCTCGGCGCGTGCGTCGTCGACCTGCGCGGCGAGGTCCGGGTGGCGCTCCACCGCCCCGCGCCGAACGCCGAACGGTCCGCGGACGAGACCCTGGCCGAGCTGGCCGAACTCGCCGCGCGGGCCGAGGCGGAGGCCGTCGCGCTCGGCCTGCGGGTGGTCGGCCGGGTGCTCGCCGTCCCGGGCTCCGTGCGCGTCCCGGTGGACGGGCCCGGCCGCTACCTGGAACACGCCCCAAACCTCGGCTGGCACCAGCTCGACGTGCCCACCGCCTGGCCGGGCCCGGGCGCCGCGCCCGCCGTCGAGAACGAGGCCAACCTCGGTGCGTTGGCCGAACTCTGGCAGGGCGTCGGCGCCGGCACCTTCCTGCACGTCTCGGCCGGCGAAGGCATCGGCGGCGCGCTGGTGCTGGACGGCCGCCTGTTCCGCGGCGTCCAGGGCTTCGCCGGCGAGCTCGGCCACCTCACCGTCCGCCCGGGCGGACGGGCCTGCTCGTGCGGCGCCCGGGGCTGCCTGGAACCGTACGCGGGCCTCGCCGCGGTGCTGCACGCCGCTGACCTGACGGACCATCAGGGTGACGATGCGGTGGCCGCGTTGGCCGCCGCCGCGGAGGCCGGCGACGCGGTCGCGTTGAGCGCCCTGCGGCGCGCCGGCGCCGCCCTCGGCACCGCGCTGGCCGCGGCGGTGAATCTGGTCGACCCGGCCACCCTGGTCCTCGGCGGCGCCTACGCCGACCTCGCGCGGTGGCTGCTGCCCGCGATGCGCGCCGAACTCGCCGCGCTGATCCGGGTCCGCCCGTGGCCCGAAGAGGCGCTCCGTGCTTCGCCGTTGGCCCGCCGCGC